>DASYCT010000509.1:0-6154 GCA_036500065.1 Chitinophagaceae bacterium
CTGCCCTGGGTAATTGTGTGCGTTGCCCTGATGCTCTCGATCGCCTATGTCAAACTGAGGTATTCTCCCGTTATCTTCGGCGTGAGCGGCAAACTGCTGGTAAAAAAGACGACCAATCCTTATTCGGGGGGTACCGATAAGTTTAATGATATCTTCGCGATGCAGCAGGGCGGCAACAGCAACCTGAATGATGAAATCGAAATCATCAAATCACGGTCAATGGCGGCCCGGGTGGTAAAGCAACTGGGACTGGAAACACAGTATTTCAATAAGGGTAAGATAAAAGATCCCTATCCCATTCACAACCGCGAACTGCCATTCGAGTTCGATCTTATAAGCCTTACCGATTCTTCCACATCGTTTGGACTGGACGTGCTGCTGGTAAATGATAATAGTTTCACGCTGAACGAAAATCCCAAAACATACCTTTTTGGCCAGGAAATAACCATGCCTTACGGCAAATTCAGGCTGATCAAAAAAGATGATGTGCTGATAAAGCCGGGTAATGTCGAGTTTATTATAGACCATGCCTCTACCGAGACCGTGGCCGCTGAGTTAAGCGGCACCATCAAGGTGGCCCAGGCATCTGATTTCTCCAGCGTGCTGGTGGTGGCCTACGAAACAGAAAACACCAAGCTGGGCCTGGACATTGTCAACCAGTTTATGGAAGAGTACCAGAAAACTACCCTTGAAGACAAACGCCAGATAGCAGAAAATACCCTGAACTTTATTGAAGACCAGCTCAAAGCGGTAAAAGTGGATCTGGGCACCGTGGAAAACGGCCTTCAGCGATCACGCGAACGGCTTAAGGCAATCAACCCCGAATTGCAGTCGCAAATGTTCTTCGGCGAACTTACTGAAACGGAAAAAGAATTGATAGCACAGGGGGTGAAACTACGCATAACCGACCAGTTGATAGGCATCGTTAGTGATAAGAAAAATCCCTACCGCACTACCGTAAGCACTCTTGGAATTGACGATCCTGCTTTTGTGCAGGAAGTAATGGCATTTAACAAATTGCAGCTGGAACGGGAAACAGCGCTTAAAACCACCACCGAATCCAACGCCATTATTAAAACCATGGATGCAAGCCTCGACAGGTTGCGGCAGGACATGCTGACAAGCCTTACGCACATAAGGCAATCGTATGAAATGGTAATAGAAGATCTGAAACGTAAGAACGGTGAAGCCAGCACATTTATAAGCGGTATACCTGCCAAGGAGAAAGAAATGCTGGAAGTGAGCCGGCAACAAAAAATACTGGAAGAACTGTACTCCTATTTATTACAGAAGAAACTGGAGACTTCGATTTCTTCGGCATCTACTATCTCCAACATTAAAGTGCTCGAGCCTGCTATGCCATCGGGTCTTATATCGCCCAACCGTAAAGGATTGTATACCGTGTTCCTGTTGATTGGCCTTGCGGTGCCGATAGGCTTCATCTTTTTGGTGGAATTTCTCAATGATAAGGTAAAAACAAAGGCCGATATCGAGCGTATCACCAATACGCCGGTGCTGGGAGAAATAGGCCATGCCGAAGAATCATCGGCACTGGTGGTGACGCAAAATAACCGCGGCTTTATCGCCGAACAGTTTCGCATCATACGTTCCAACATTCAATACATATTGCCCAAGGTAGATAAGCCGGTGATGATGGTCACCTCTTCCTTCAGCGGCGAGGGAAAATCGTTTATCAGCACCAATCTCGGTGCTGTTCTTGCCATCTCGGGTAAGAAAACAGTGATACTCGAATTTGATATCCGCAAGCCAAAGATCATGGAAGGACTGGGGCTGCACGAGCGCCGTGGTATTACCAACTACATCGTAAGCAATATCTCGCTCAACGATATCATTTACCCGGTGCCGGGAATGGACAACCTGTTTGTTATTCCCTGCGGGCCCGTGCCGCCCAACCCTGCTGAAATGCTGCTCGACGAAAAAGTAAAACAATTGTTCGAACTGCTCAAAAAGCAGTTTGACGTGGTCATCATAGATACGGCTCCCGTGGGGCTTGTCAGCGATGCCGTTACCCTCGCACAGTATGCCAACGCCGCCATGTACATCGTACGGCATAATTATACCTACAAAAAGCAGGTGCAGCTTATTGATGATCTGTACACCAGTCACAAATTGCCCAATCTTGCCATAATTATCAATGATATCAATTCGAAAGGTGGCTACGGTGGTTATTACGGTTATGGCAATTACGGCTACGGCAACTATGGCTATGGCAATAGCTATTACGATACCAAGGGTAAAAGGTCAAGGGGCTGGCTGGGGCGCCTCCAGCAATTGTTTTCAAAATAACAACATAACTATACCTCCTGCGCATGAACGTGGTTATCGCCAACGCATTATCCCGGGCCGGGCTTATCAGTAAGTTGCGCACCAGCGTACCTATCCATGTCAACGGGAACCGGATTTCCATTCCCGTTATCAATGGTATGGGATATGATAACCTGCAGGTATGGGAGCTGTGGATGAATGAACTGCTGGGCAAAATACTGCCGCTGAAACAGGGCGCCTTCATCGATGTCGGCGTCAACGTGGGTCAAACGCTTATCAAACTGCGCAGCATCGACCGCGAACGCGAATACATTGGTTTTGAGCCCAACCCGCACTGTGTATATTATGCCGACGCACTGATAAAAGAAAACCGGTTTGCCAATACCAGGTTGCTGCCCGTGGGCCTGCTCGACAGGGATACGGTGCTGGAACTTAACCTGTATTCGGAAGGCAATACCGATAGCGCGGCGTCGGTCATTGCCGATTTCAGGACCGATAAGGTATACCGTAAGATATATGTGCCGGTGTATCGTTTTGAGCAGCTGAGCCGGCAATTGAATTTGCCCCCGGCAGGTATTGTAAAAATAGATGTGGAGGGCGCCGAACTGGAAGTATTGCAAAGCCTGCAGGAGGTGCTCCGGCAGCAACGCCCCATCGTGGTAATCGAGATCCTGCCCTGCTATAACGACAAAAATACCAGTCGCATCTCCCGGCAGCAACAGTTGGAGGCGCTGGTAAAGGATGCCGGTTATCGTATCATTCGCATCATCAAAAACAGCGACGGCAAATCGATAAAGCAGTTGACAGGGCTGGACAGCATTGGCATACACGGCAATATGGAATGGTGCGAATACCTGTTGTTGCCGCCCGATGTATTGCCCGGCACAAGTTATGAAAGCCTTATTGGTTAATGAGTATTGCAAGTAATCGAATGCCGCCCGGAATAAAATTCAGTGTTATTGGTTGCGGCCGCATAGCCCAGCGGCATGCAGAACACATACAGCAGGCTGGCACCCTGGTAGCAGTTTGTGACGTGGAAAAGGAAAAGGCCGATAAACTGGCGGCAACTTATAACGCCGCCGCGTATTATTCGGTGGCCGATATGTTGCGGCAACCCACCGATGTGGTATGTGTGTGCACTCCCAATGGCCTGCATGCCAGTCATACCATTGCTGCGCTTGAGGCCGGCTGCCATGTATTGTGCGAGAAGCCGATGGCGCTTCGCACAGAGGATTGCAGGGCAATGATCAGGGCGGCCGAAAACGCCGGGAAAAAGCTTTTTATCGTCAAACAAAACCGGTTCAACCCGCCGGTGGCAGCGGTAAAAAAGCTGCTCGATGAAGGAAGACTGGGCGTTGTTTATTCCATACAGGTCAATTGTTTCTGGAACCGGCCTTTGTCTTATTACAAGGATGCCTGGCGCGGAACGCCGGAACTGGACGGGGGTCCTTTGTTTACGCAGTTCAGCCATTTTATCGATTTGATATACTGGCTTTTTGGTGAAGTGGCCGACGCCACTGCATTAAAAGCTAATTTCGGACACGGTGCTGTTATCGGTTTTGAAGATACAGGTGTGGTACTGTTGCGACTGGCAAGCGGGGCCATCGGCACCATTAATTACACGCTCAACAGCTATGGCAGGAATATGGAAGGCTCGCTTACCATATTCGGCGAAAAGGGGACGGTGAAGATTGGTGGCGAATACCTCGACAAACTGGAATACCAGCATATTGAAGATTTTACGATGGAGCAACCTGCTGCCGGGAAGGCCGCCAACGACTATGGTGGTTACAAAGGCAGCATGAGCAACCACGACAAAGTATACGAAAATGTTATCGCGGTATTGCAAAACGGCCAATCGATAGCCACCGGGGCTGCCGATGGGCTGCATACCGTGACTATAATAGAAAAAATCAACAAGGGCAGCCGGATGCTGAATTAGAAACCGTAATGGAAGCACGCATGCATCATATAGATGAAGAGAAATGGGACCTGGAGCTAAAGCCCCAGAGCAGCATTTTTAACCTGCACCTCAAAGATACCTGGCACTACAGGGATTTATTGTGGCTGCTGGTGCGGCGCGATTTCGTTTCCTTTTACAAGCAAACCATCTTCGGCCCACTCTGGTTTTTTATACAACCTATTTTTACCACCATCATCTTTACGTTTATATTCGGCCGTATGGCCGGTATCAGCACCGAAGGCGTACCGCCACCGCTTTTTTACCTCACCGGCACGATAGCGTGGAACTATTTTGCAGATTGCATTACCAAGACCAGCACCGTTTTTCGCGATAATGCCGCGATTTTCGGCAAAGTGTATTTCCCCCGGCTTATCATGCCGCTGAGCATCGTAATCTCCAACCTCGTGAAATTCGGGGTGCAGTTCCTGCTTTTTATAATACTGATTACCTGGTATATGGCTAAAGGAGAGCATATTCACCCCAACTTTTACATTTTGCTTTTTCCTGCGATCATTTTGTTGATGGCCATCCTCGGGCTTGGACTCGGCCTTATTGTGACAGCGCTTACCACCAAGTACCGCGACCTTGCCTTTCTCGTGGCATTCGGTGTGCAGTTGGTGATGTATGCCAGCCCCGTGATATATCCTTTATCGGCTGCGCCGGTCAAATACGCCCGTATTATTGCCCTCAACCCGCTCAGTGGTTTGATTGAGACGTTCAGGTACGGGTTCCTGGGAAGCGGTCATTTTTATACCAGTTATTTTATCTACAGTGTAGTGGCATCGGTAGCTATTTTTATTTTGGGGCTCATTGTATTTAATACCGTAGAAAAGAATTTTGTCGATACTATTTAAGGTCTAAGCCACCGTATGGAAAGAGTCATCAAAGCCGAACATATATCCAAAGCCTACCAGTTGGGCGAATTCACCACCGGCACCCTGTCGCAGGATATCGAGCGGATGTGGTACAGGGTGAGAGGTAAGGAAGACCCTTTTTTAAAAATCGGGGAGGTGAACGACAGGGCAGTGAAGGGCCAAAGCGATATGGTATGGAGCCTTAAAGACATCAATTTCGAAATACAGCACGGCGACGCAGTGGGTATCATCGGGCGGAACGGAGCAGGCAAAAGCACCTTATTAAAGATTCTCAGCAGGGTCACTTCGCCGACCACCGGTTCTATAAAAGTGAAAGGCAGGATAGCCAGCCTGCTGGAAGTAGGCACCGGCTTTCACCCCGAGCTTACGGGCAAGGAAAATATATTTCTCAACGGCGCCATCCTCGGGATGCGCAAGGCCGAGATAAAAAGGAAGTTTGATGAGATCGTCGACTTCTCGGGCGTGGAACGATATATCGATACGCCGGTAAAACGTTATTCATCGGGCATGTATGTGCGACTTGCTTTTGCCGTGGCCGCCCACCTGGAATCGGAAATACTTATTGTGGACGAGGTGCTGGCCGTGGGCGATGCCGAGTTTCAAAAAAAATGCCTCAGCAAAATGAACGAGGTAAGCAAAAGTGAGGGTAGAACCATCCTGTTTGTTAGCCATACCATGCCCGCGGTAAAGCAGCTTTGCAACAAGTCGATTTTATTAAACAAGGGACAGGTAGAGCTCGAAGGCCCTACCATTGATGTTATAAATTATTACCTGTCGGATAAATCGGTCGTGCCCGAGGGCAACGTTATCATCCCCGACAACGAGCACCAGGATTTTTACTTTACCGGCATCGCCGTTTTGAATGATAAAGGAGAAGACCAGTCCATCGCCACCAATGAAAATCCCTTTTTCGTGGATATTTCCTTTGTGGTGACCAGGCCTGTTTCCAACGTGGAAATAAGTATCTGCTTTAAGAACTCGGCAGGCATCAACGTGTTTTTCACCAGCCTGTCGGACAATTTTTCAGGCA
>DASYCT010000510.1:0-7932 GCA_036500065.1 Chitinophagaceae bacterium
TTTATAATTTTTGATTTTGCAGCTTCTTCCCGCCTCATTGCTGCCGAGGAAATTCTGGGTGAAAAAGAAGCTCCATTTTTCCCAGCCGTTTTTCTCGTCCGGTTCCACCACCACATCCTGCAACACTTCCACCTTCGGCCCCAGCCGTACCTGCAACCGCAAAGGCAGCTGCGCAGCATTGTAGGTATATACCTGGGTCTCGAAGCCAATGGAAGATATGACCAAATCATAGGTTCCTTCCGGCACATCCGCCAGTTCAAAGTTGCCGCTGCTATCGCTCACGGTTCCTTTGGAAGTATTGGTAATAAATACACTGGCATTGGAAATCGGGGCGCCGGATTCTCCCTGCACCACCTTACCCCGGATGTTATTTTTCACCTGGGCGGAAACCGTCAACAGGCTGCCGGCACAAAACAAAAAAGCCAGTATGTGTTTCATACCGGCTGAAGTTAGTTGATTTTTATGTAGCCCGCAGCTCCCTTTAGTCAAGATTAAATAAGCCCTTGTTCAGCAACTGCAGGGTCTGCGTCTTGAACGAAGAAGGTATCAGCACCGACACATTGTGCGGGCTGCCGCCATAGCTTACCATGCGCACCGGCACCGGGGCCAGGGATTCAAAAAGCCGGGCCAGTATCTGCTGTGTCTGTACCAGTTCGTTGCCGACAATAGACACGATCGTCTGATCATCGTCCACCTCTACGGTCCCAAACGGTTCCAGTTCTTTTAGTATCTCCTTTAAATGAACGGTGGTATCGATGGTCAGTGAAACAGCCACCTCCGACGTGGTGATCATATCGATCGGCGTGCGGTATTTTTCAAACACTTCGAATATTTTACGCAGGAACCCGTAGGCAAGTAACATGCGGCTGCTCTTTATTTTTATAGCAATGATCCCGTCTTTGGCGGCAATGGCTTTTACGCCCACGCTGCCTGCTTCTTCCACGATCAGGGTGCCCTTTGCCTTCGGCTCCATCGTATTGAGCAGCTTTACCGGTATCTTGTACGTTTGTGCCGGCCAGATAGAAGCCGGGTGCAATATCTTGGCACCGAAATAGGCCAATTCGGCCGCTTCGTCAAAGCTCAGTTGCTCGATGGGCCTTGTTTTCTTCACCACCCTCGGGTCGTTGTTGTGCATGCCGTCGATATCGGTCCATATCTCGCAGGCGCTGGCATTGATGGCCGCCGCTATCAGCGAGGCGCTGTAATCGCTGCCCCCGCGTTTGAGGTTGTCTACTTCTCCCCTTGCGTTACGGCAGATATAGCCCTGGGTAATAAATATTTTCGTGTCTTTATACTGTTGCAGCAAGGGCGCGAGCTTCGATTTGATAACGCCCACCTGCGGTTCGTCATAACTGTCGATGGTCATAAAGTCCAGCGCCGGCAGCAGGTGATGACCAACGCCGATTTCTTCGAGGTACACGCTGAACAGTTTGGTGCTCAGCAGTTCGCCCTGCGCCAGTATATCTTTATTCAACGCTTCGTTAAAGGAAATCTTGAGTATGATATTGAGAAATTCGAAATGTTCGTCGATAATTCCCATTGCCTTTTTCAGCGAAGCCTCTTTTTTTACCAGCGAGGCAATAAAGGATTGATAATGCGTCAGCAGCTTATCGATCTGTTGCTTGGCGGCTTGCTTTTCTCCCTTGCTCAGGCTTTCGCCGATGGCTACCAGTGCGTTCGTGGTGCCGCTGAGAGCGCTTAGTACTACAATCTTGGCTTCATCGTCCAGTGTGATCAACTGTGCTACCTGGTGCATGCGTTCGGGCTTGCCCACCGAGGTGCCACCAAACTTCATAATTTTCATCCGTTACTGTTTTAAGGGCAGCAAAGATATAGTAACTTTGCATCTTCATGCAACTGATAGCTAAAGAAACTACCCTGCCCGTCATGGAAGCTTTTTACACCCTCCAGGGTGAGGGCTACCACCAGGGTAAAGCCGCTTATTTCATCCGGTTAGGGGGATGTGATGTGGGATGTACCTGGTGCGATGTAAAAGAAAGCTGGGATGCCTCCGCCCATGCCCGCCAAAGCATCGAAGCTATCGTTGCCGGGGCCGCTGCCCACCCGGCCCGGCTGGCAGTAGTGACCGGCGGAGAACCCCTGCTGCACGATTTACAGGAGCTTACCGACGCCCTTCATGCCGCAGGTTTTCAGACCAATATTGAAACCTCCGGCTCCTCGCCCTTAAGCGGCGACTGGGACTGGATCTGTCTCTCGCCCAAGAAGTTCAAAGCCCTGCTGCCGGAACTGGCGCCAAAAGCCGATGAACTCAAAGTGATCGTGTTCAACAAATCCGATTTTACCTGGGCCGAACAATATGCCGCCCAAACATCCCCGGCCTGCAAACTCTACCTGCAACCCGAATGGAGCAAGGCCGACACGATGACACCGCTGATCGTGGATTATATAAAGGCCCACCCCCGCTGGGAGCTGAGCCTGCAGTTGCACAAATACATCAACGTGCCCTGACATTTTCACATCTCCCCATTTACCACATTTTCACATTATTCCCTGCCAACCCTTTCGGTCATTATTGCTATCTTTCGAAGAATAAACCGGGCAGGAAGACGTTTTATCCATTGTACTTTATTTTTTATTTTAGATATATGAAGTTTATCTGTACCATTTTGATGGCATTTTTAGCATTGGCCGGGTACGCCCAATCGTATAACCCTGCCAATGTGAACAAAAAAGCACTCAAACTGAACGATGATGCCATGCAGCAGGCCAATGACGGCAATTTTAAAGAAGCCATCCACCTGCTGGAAAATGCTGTCAAAATAGACAGCCGGTATCTCGATGCCTGGCTTTCCATCGCCGGCATGTACAGCGATATGAAAAACTACGGCGAAGCCATCCGCAATTACGAAACGGGCCGGGCCATCGACTCGGAATATTTTAAAGACTATAACCTCTCTTATTCCATCAGCCTCGCCGGCATTGGAGCTTTTGACAAAGCGCTGAAAGCGGTGGACGAATTTCTCAGCATTCCCAACCTGAGTGAAAGCAGTCTCAAATTCGCCTCTTATCGCAAACGCTGCTACCAGTTTGCCATCGATTATGCGCAAAACAACCCCGTGACTGACTACCGGTTTGAGCCCAGGAATCTCGGCGACAGCGTCAACTCCAATGTATCCGAATATTTCCCCGCCCTCACCATCGACGGCAAGCGGCTCATCTTCACCCGTAAGGTGCGGGGACTCAACGAAGACTTTTATGAAACCTTTCGCAAAGACAGTTCCTGGACCCTCGCAAAGCCACTGGAGGGCAATATCAATACCAATTACAATGAAGGCGCACAATCTATTTCGCAGGACGGGCAATGGTTGATTTTTACCGGCTGCAATTTCCCCGAAGGTTATGGCAGTTGCGATCTGTATATTTCCTATAATACACCCGATGGCTGGAGTGTTCCCGAAAACATGGGTGGTAAAATCAACAGCGAATCATGGGAATCGGCCCCTTCGCTCTCGCCCGACAAACGCGATTTGTATTTCGCCAGCACCCGCCCCGGCGGCTATGGCGGCAGCGATATTTATGTCAGCCATCGCCTGCCCAATGGCCGGTGGAGCGAACCCGAAAACATGGGCCCGGAAATCAATACCGTAGGCGATGAACGGAGCCCGTTTATTCATGCCGACAACCAAACCCTCTACTTCACCAGCAACGGCCATCTCGGCTATGGCGGCGATGACATTTTTTTGTCGCGCAAGGGCGCCAAAGGCAAATGGGGTCCCGTAAAAAACCTGGGCTATCCCATCAATACCATCGAAAACGAAGGCAGCCTGTTCATCACCGCCGACGGCGCCACGGCCTACTATGCCAGCGACCGGAGCGACAGCCGCGGGGGTCTTGACCTCTACACGTTTGAAATACGCAGCGACGTGCGCCCGATAAGAACCCTGTGGGTAAAAGGAAAGGTGTTCGACAAGAAAACGAAAAACGGTTTACCCTCTGCGGTAGAGCTGACCGACCTCACGACCCGCGAGATCGTTTCGAAAGTTCAGACCGACGAAACCGGCAATTATCTTATTACCCTGCCCGTTGGCCGTGATTATGCCTTCAACGTGAACCGCCGGGGCTACCTGTTTTTCTCCGGCAATTTTCCGTTAAGCGAAAAAACACCCGATTCTACCTACAATATCGACATTCCCCTGCAGCCGCTGGAAGCCAACGCCACCATCGTACTGCACAATATTTTCTTCGACATCAATAAATACGAGCTCAAACCCGAATCGCAGGTAGAACTGGACAACCTTGTAAAGCTGCTGAAGGAAAACCCCACGCTTAAAATACAGATCAACGGCCATACCGACAATGTCGGCAAACCGGCCGATAATCTTTCCCTGTCCGATAACCGCGCCAAAGCGGTCGTCCAATACCTCACTTCCAAAGGCATCGAACCGGGCCGCCTGTCCTCCCAAGGCTTCGGCGCAACGCAACCGGTAGCCGATAATACTACCGAAGAAGGACGGGCGCAGAACAGGAGGACGGAGTTAAAAGTGGTGAGCCAGTAATTCCTGTTGCACCTTGGCGCAATTTTTTTACCACAGATGATAGAATAGGAGCACTAATATTGTAATTATGCGCAATGTGTTTCGTTCGTGTTTTCTCTGGTTTTTGCTATCATCCAGTCCGTCACCAGTCCGTCAAATGACGGACTGGTGACGGACTTACAACGAACATAGTACGGTGAAGAGGAGTAGAAGAGCTGAACCTGGGCCGGCGGAATTCTTTTTATTTAATGAAAGTCAATTCATTATAAAATAATAAAAGTAATAACCAACCCGGGACTACCAGGTAAGCAATCGTGTAATTGGCCAAGTATTGCAGTTTTTGGGTCAAAAATCAGGAAAATAGGCTAAATTGCTTAGTATTCAATTTACCGTTCTGGCTGGCGCCTGCAGCCTACCCTACTGGTAAGGTTGTGCCTACGCTCTTTTAGCGTGCAGGCTTTGCCTGCTACTTTGCTCCTTTCGGGCATGACCGGGTCGGGGAAACACTTTTTTGTCGGTGTTGTATATGGGATACCCCAGGCGGTAGATAATGGCAAAATCACCATGATTGCCGTTGAGCTTTCGTAAGGCTTCTTTTTTGCGCAATATATGTACCGCCACATAGCCGTGACCTTTACAGGCTGTTTTACCGGCCTGCATCAGTTCCCGGGTAGAACGGGGTTCATCGTCTTTCACCACGACCGTGACCCAATAGCGGACGGTATGGCTGGTGCCACACTGGTCGGGGTCCCTGGCATCCCATTGTTTCGATACTACATCTTCGTGCGCCCATTGCACGATAAGGAGGGCATTCGTGGCTTTAGCGATGCGCTGCACCAATACTTTTCTGAGGAGGAAGTTTTCTGTCATAGTATTCGATTTAATTGTTTGCATAGTATAATAGTTGAAGGAATAGCCTTAAAAAGGGTATGGATTAAAGCCGGCGGCGGAGAACCGCCACCGGGTAGCTATAGTCTTGCATTGAGAAGCAGCACTTCCAATGGAACAGAGGAATAGGAGGCTGCAAGAAAGTCGAAGTGTATTTGATTGACTTTTTAGGAAGGCCACCGGTAGAAAAATAAAGCGTGGGTTAATCCTTATCGTTGCTGAAGGGCTGCGACACCCTGGAACTCGAATAGGGACGCCCACGCAGAGCGTGAGCGATTTACCTTATTTCCTCAAGTTCGTGAAGGTCGCAGTTTTCAGCAACGAGAAAAAAAGCAAATACGCTTACAATGATTTTATGTATTTACAATCTACATTCTTATAAAATTTTAGGAATAACAGATATTGGCGTGTTATTTATGTGAAGATAAGTAATATTTCAATTGACTTGATATAACAAGTCAATTATTTTTTTATTTACCCTGAACTTACCGGTGAAATGGCAAACAACCGGGATAAAAAATTTCTAAAAAGATTCGGAGAAAATTTAAAGCGTCTCCGCGAGACTAAAGGACTCACTACAAGAGAATTTGCCGATACAGCTGATATAGCATATAGCCAGGTATGGACACTGGAAAGTGGGCAAGGCGACCCTACATTAACAACATTAATGGCTATCGCGCATGTTCTCGATGTAACTTTGGATGAGTTGGTAAATATCAACGACTGATTTCCATTTCTTATATAATGCTGATTTTTCTAATCACCTGACCTTTCATGAATATGGCGGCTCAACCCAAACCCACATTACCATTCATTGGTCTTTTTATTTTCAGCCTAGGTATTGTTTTTTGCAGTTGTTCTAATGGACGGAATAAACCGACATTTAATGAGATAAAATTATCAAAGTCACAAGCTTTTTTGAATAATCTGGAAGATAGCTTAGAGTCTGAGTATTTGGCAACATCATCTGAAACCAGCCAGATGCAGATTTTAGACAAGTATCACGCGCTTTTACAATCCTATTTAATGACCCATGCTATAGACAGTATTAGAGTTACTGTGGATGAAATAATAGATAGCGGCTGGACTATAACGTCCCGCTTTCATTATAATAAGATAGAATTTAAGTATGGATTGACCTTTAAAGAAAATATGCCATCCAGAGATGATTCTCTTTATAAATTCGTGAAGGGTTTAAAACCCAAAAGCGATACAAATATTAACTTTGCTTACGTGGGATCATGCCAGGTTAATAGCCCTAACAATAAAACTTTGCCCGTCTTTAGAATTTTTGCTTTCCCTTTTCCATTGCAGTTTACTGGCAAATAAGAAAACAGTGAAAGCATGGAAGCAAATTATTGATATTGATCGGCTAACGGAGTTGTTAGAGCAGTGTGGATAATTTTGATTTAGTCACACGGCGCAGCGATGTACATTTGATTATATATGTGCTGCCATTTTAAACCTTTAAACCCTATGTCATGACTCAGGCTGAAATCCAACACCAAATAGAGGTAATTCGGAGAGCATCTGCCAAAGCCCGACAATCGAAAGAAACTGCGCGTCAGTTCCTGATTGAAGCAGGTATTATTAAGGACGATAAAAAGGTAAAACCCTCAACCAAAAAGAAATAAGCATCCTTGTCTCGTCGTAGCTTGTTGTAAGTACTTTAGTGGAGTGCAATTATTATAAGAATCAGGCAGACATAGCATACTGAACATTGCCTACCACATCTTCCACGGTAGGGCTGGCAAAGACCTTTATTCCTAAATCCTTTAACTTATTGCCGAGCGTCTTGGATACGCCGGAAAAGGTGACCAGGAAAAGTGCATCCTTTTCAGATAACCTCTTTTTTTGTTCATCCAACACCAAAGCGCTCGATATTGGTAATTCGCCATATTGGCCGGCCGTTCTGAATTCAATGAATATGCGTTTACCTGAATGAATATCTTCTATCACCAAATCGGCTATTCCGCCGTAAGACTCTTTCCCGACTTTCCAATCATTATCACGTCTCAACTGCTCTGTCAGTTGTGTAATAAAATCAGTTTCATTGTATTGAATAGGATAGGCCATATGCTAAATATTAAAAATGAACTCATTTCTTTTGCCTCGAAAAAGCACCTGAATTAAAAGTATCAGGGCAACGCCGATATAAGCTTCGAATGTCAAAGTTACTGCTTTTCTGATATCTTTAATAGAGTCCTCTGCTTGCAATACGTTAAACTGAATGGCAAGATAAGAAGATAACAATGAAGCAATTGGAACGATAATGAGCTTCTGCCATTCCTTATCAAAGACTTCTGTTATTCGCTTTCGCAAAGTTTTGACGGTACCCAAAAAAGGACATTTTTCCAATGTGATAGTCGCTTCAGGGTGACTCCATTTAATCTTATTTTTACGCAGTATCCTGGTGGCTTGACTGAAATAGTCGTTTATCGCCTTCTTCATTACTTGGATGTCCTCTTTGTTTTCAGTTTCTACATAGAACTTTAAATTATCAGCTTCCAACGTATATACAAGCAGGAGGGTGCCGTTGGCGAAAGAG
>DASYCT010000511.1:0-5699 GCA_036500065.1 Chitinophagaceae bacterium
CGCTGACGAAGTAAAACTGCTCAAAGACATCGGGTCACCTGCCATCAAAATCTGTTTCAACTTCTCCAATGCCCTGGCTGCCGGCCGTGATCTCTACAAAGAGCTTACCACCCTCGGCAGGGATCGAATTGCCGAAATCCATTGCACCAATAAGGACGGCGTCTGGTTGCAAAACGATCCGCAGATAGATATGAAAAAGATAAAAGAGCTGCTTGATAAAATGAAGTGGAGCGGCTGGCTGGTCATCGAGCGCTCACGCGATGCCAGCGACGCAAAGAATGTCAAGAAGAATTTCGGGGCCAATACCGCGTATGTCAAATCCATTTTTCAACCGGCCACTAACTAAGCTGTATAAATAAAGAATCAGGTATAATCACCACACGGATGAAGATTGTAAGAACTATACTGGTTTTAACATTTTTGTTGCCGGCTGTTCGGCAGTATGCCATACCTCCAGGGTATGGCATACTGCCGAACATACTGCGGAACGATGCCACTGCGGCCGAAATATGGGTGTCTCCCGACGGTTCCGACAGGAATCCCGGTACCAGCGAAAAACCGATGGCTTCCATTGCCCGGGCGCTGCGGGCGGTGCGGGAAATGCGCCGGCTCCATAATCCCGCTGTCAACGGCGGCGTGCATATCATTGTCCGGGGCGGTATATACCGGCTCGACGAACCCATCTTCATTCGTCCCGAGGATGCAGGCACCTCCGAAAGCCCGACCTGGATAGAAGCTGCTCCCGGCGAAAACCCGGTGTTGAGCGGCGGCGTTCCCATAACGGGCTGGCATAAACCAAAAGAAAAGATCGAAGGGCTTCCCGCTGCCGCGCAGGGCCATGTATGGGTGGCCGACGCGCCCAAAAACGGCGCGCAGCCATTGTTGTTCCGCCAGCTATGGGTCAATAACCAGAAAGCCGTCCGTGCCCGCGAACGCAACGGTGACAGCATGGCTCGTATCCTTTCCTGGGATCACCAGCAACAAACCTGCGAAATACCTGCATCGGCACTCGGTGAATTGTTCAGGGTGAGCCGCCCCGGGAGGGCGACCCACTCTGAACAAGCCGATAAGGTGGGTCGCCCTCCCGGGGCGGCTCACCTTATCGGCGGCAACGGCCTCGAAATGATCATCCACCAATGGTGGGCCATCGCCATCCTCCGCGTAAAATCAATTACGGTCCACGGCGACAGCGCCCGTCTCAGCTTTCTTCAACCCGAAAGCCGTATCCAGTCCGAGCATCCCTGGCCTGCGCCTTATATTTCCAAAAAGACCGGCAACTCGGCCTTTTATCTTACCAACGCGCTTCAACTGCTCGACCAGCCCGGCGAATGGTTCCTCGATATAAAAGCACAGCGGGTCGTTTACTGGCCGCGGCCGAACGAAGACATGCGCAGCGCTTCTGTGATAGCCCCTTCGCTGGAAACCCTGGTAAAAGTAACGGGCACCATCGATAACCCCGTCGGGCAGGTGTTTTTTAAGGGTATCGGTTTTGAGCATACCGGCTGGCGCCGTCCTTCCGAATCGGGTCATGTGCCCCTGCAGGCCGGTATGTACCTGCTCGACGCTTATAAACTCGATACACCCGGCACCCCCGATAAAAAAGGATTGGAAAACCAGGCATGGATTGGCCGCCCGCCCGGGGCGGTGGAACTGGCTTATGTGCATCATACCGGTTTCAGCAACTGCCGCTTTACCCATCTCGCTTCTACCGGGCTGGATTACCAGCGCGGCACGCACGACGACGAAATAAAAGGCTGCCTTTTTAGTGATATTGGCGGCACCGGCATACAGGTAGGCGTTTATTCTGATGAAGCGTTTGAAACACACCTGCCCTATAATCCCACCGATGAACGCGAGGTATGCGCCAACGAGCATATCGTCGATAACCTGGTAACGCAGTGCACCAATGAAGACTGGGGCTGTGTAGGCATCGGCGCCGGCTATGTGCGCGGCATCAATATCGAGCACAACGAAGTAAGCGAAGTATCCTATTCGGGCATCTGCGTGGGATGGGGATGGACCAAAACCATTAATGCGATGCGGAATAACCGTATTTATGCCAATTACGTACACCACTACGCACGCAATATGTACGATGTAGGTGGTGTCTACACGCTTTCCGCACAGCCCGGTTCCATCATTTATGAAAACCGCATCGATTCCATTTACAAAGCGCCTTACGCACACGACCCCGAACACTGGTTCTATTTTTATTTCGACGAAGGCTCGGCCTATATCACCATCAAAGACAACTGGTGCCCTGCCGAAAAATTCATGAAAAACAGTAACGGCCCCGGCAATACATGGGAAAACAATGGACCCGGGGTGGCTGATAAGATAAAGACAAATGCCGGTTTGGAACCGGATTTTATAAAGCTGCGAGCCACATTTTAAAAACAGCACCTATGCCAACACTCGGAATACTCGGATTGGGAGAGGGGAGAAGCACCATCTCCGCCGCCATGTCCAGCCCGCACTGGAACCTGAAGATGATCTGCGATCAGAACCTCGAACTCTGCCGCCAGCGGGCCGACGAGTTTAAGATGTATGATTATACCACCAGCTACGAGGACATGCTCAACGACCCCGAAATAGAAGTTATCGCTATCTATACCCCGGACCAGCTGCATGCAGAGCATGTGCGGCTGGCCCTGCTGCACGATAAACACGTGGTCTGCACCAAACCATTTATCGACGATCTTTCCAAAGCAGCCGCCCTGCTGGCTTTGAGCGAGGAAAAAGGAAAAAAAGTGTTCGTTGGGCAAAGCTCCCGTTTTTTTGAGCCGATGAAGCGGCAACGGACCGATTATGTTGACGGACTTATCGGCGAGTTGATTACCATCGAAGCCTATTACCATGCCGACCACCGCTGGTTTCTCGAAAAGCCCTGGTCACTCCAGCAATCCTTCCAATGGCTGTACGGCGGGCTTAGCCACCCGGTCGATTTTATTCGCTGGTACCTGCCCGGTATAGAAGAGGTAATGGGTTATGGCATGCTAAGCAGTAACGGAGCCAAAGGCGGTCTGAAGAACCCTGATACCATGCACTTTATTCTAAAAGCGGCCGATGGGCGCATCGCCCGGGTGAGTGGAGCCTATACCGGTCCCGTACAGCCTGTTATGCGCGACAGCGAAATGAGCTGTATCCTCCGCTGCACCGAGGGTTGCAGCCAGGCCGATTATATGGACCTCCGGTATGCCGTGACCACCAAGACCGGGGAAGAGCAGATCATTACCTGGGAGCATAAACTAAAACATTATTTCCGTTTTGAAGGTAAGAGCCACCATGCGGGCGAATACCAGAACTACCTCGACTATTTCGCCGAATGCCTCGCCTCCGGGCAAACTGCTTACCCCGATCTGAAGGAAGGCATCGGCACCATCGCCCTTTTACAGTCGATGGAGCGCTCCCTGCAAACCGGCCAGCCGGTGAAAGTCGCCGCCCTGTTAAGAGAATACGGTCTTTCTTCCGCCGACCTGCAGGCATCACCGGCGCGTCATGCTAAATCAACAAAAACAACATGGGAGATATAATCCGGTACCTGACACCCCTCGACTACGCCGTCGTCATCGCTTACCTGCTTATCCTGGTATTCATAGGATACCGGGCCAGCTTTGCACAAAAAAAGAAACGCAATGAAACCCTGTTTCTCGCCGGCCGTTCACTCGGGTGGATGAGTATCGGTTTCAATATGTGGGGCACCAATGTCGGTCCCTCCATGTTACTTGCTTCCGCCAGCATTGGTTATGCGACCGGTATGGTAGCAGGCAATTTTGCCTGGTATGCCTTTGTGTTCATTTTTATGCTGTCGATGGTCTTTGCTCCCCGCTATCTCGCGGCCAAAGTAGCCACGATGCCGGAATACATGGGGCTGCGTTTCGGCCAGTCGACCCGCAATATCCTCGCCTGGTACGCGCTTATCAAGATCATGATCTCCTGGCTTTCGCTGAGCCTTTTTGCCGGCGGTTTCCTGGTGCGGCAGATACTGCATATCCCCATGTGGGAATCGGTTATCGCGATGGTATTGTTTGCCGGTTTGTTTGCGTTCGCCGGCGGCCTCAAAGCGATTGCCCGGGTAAACGTGTTCCAGATGATCCTGCTGATTGCCGTTTCACTTACGCTGATGACGATGGGCGTTGTGAAAGCCGGCGGCATTGCCGCCGTGTACCATAAAGTGCCGCCGCATTTCTGGAATATGTTCCTGCCCGCCAGCGATAAAAACTATCCCTGGTATGCCATCGTGCTTGGTTACCCGGTGGCCGCGGTGTGCTTTTTTTGTACCGACCAGTCGATGGTGCAATCGGTGCTCGGCGCCCGCAACCTCGAGCAGGGACAGTTGGGCGTTAATTTTATCGGCTGGCTCAAGATACTGGACGTTCCCCTGTTTATTATTCCCGGTATATTATGTTTCATTTTATTCCCCGGGTTGAAGAATCCCGACGAAGCCTACATGACGATGGTCACCCGGCTGTTCCCGCCGGGGATGACGGGTCTTGTGATCGTGGTGCTGATAGCCGTATTGGTCGGTACCATCGGTTCCTCCCTGAATTCATTGAGTACCGTATTTACGATGGATATTTATGTAAAGAAACACCGGCCAGATGCTACTAACCAGCAGATTATACGAATGGGTCGATACACGATTATAGTCGGTTGCGTACTGGCCATCGTCATTGCGCTGGCGATTGACAGCATCCGGGGGCTTAACCTGTTCGATGTATTTCAATCGGTGCTCGGGTTTATCGCACCGCCCATGTCGGTCGTGTTCCTCTTTGGCGTATTCTGGAAACGGACCACCCGGCGCGCCGTCAATACCGTGCTTACGATAGGGTCGGCTTTTAGCCTCGGCACAGGGGTCTGTTATCTCTGGATATTCCCGTCCAACAAATACCATTTCTGGCCCCATTACCTGCTGCTCTCGTTCCTGATTTTCGTGCTGCTGAGCATCATGGCTTTTGTTATATCCCTTCTTGATAAATCACCCGGAACGGCGCAGCAGGATACGCTCGGCAATGAACCGCTGGCGAAGCCTTCGCGGAGGGTATGGGTATTGTGGATATTGCTGATCGCAACGATGATAACATTGTACCTTGTTTTTAACGGACACAAATAAAATGCAACCCATGACGGTTACGGCAAGAAAACCTTTCAAGAACCTGCTCTTTACTGCCTGCCTGCTGATGGTGGCGCTGGGGGCCGGTGCGCAACAAGCCACCTGGATCTGGTATCCCGGCGATTTTGAAGTAGGACTTGGTAATAAGATGCAGAACAGGCGCACCGAACGCGGGATATTTTTCCCGCCCTTCTGGCGGATGGACAGTCATTACGTGCTGATTGATTTTCATAAATCATTCGAGCTTCAATACCCCGAAGACGTGGAAGTGTTTACCGAAGGGGATTGCAATGTGAAAGTGGACGGTAAAGCCGTGCTGGGACGCCCCGGTATCTTCAACGTACCTGCTGGAAAGCACCGGGTAAACGTCAAGGTCTATTGCCAGGACCGCGTACCAGCCGTATTTATCAAAGGGAAAAACGTATTTACCGACAGCTCCTGGCTGGTGACCTATGAAGACAAGGAATGGATCGACGCCAGCGGCAAGACGTCCGGCCAGTCGGGCACGGTCTGGCTCAACGCCGGGGCATGGAACTTCAACGACCCCAAAACGCCGCCCTCGCAATTCAAACTAAATACCAGTCCC
>DASYCT010000512.1:0-16327 GCA_036500065.1 Chitinophagaceae bacterium
TGGCCATTTTCAGCGGGGAGCAGGACTTTTGGCACAATTTTTCTCCTTTTTGGGAATGCTAAGGCTTATGCGAAGAAAAAAACCTCCTATGGGGAATGGCAGGGAATTGCTTCACTCGTTGAACACTGCCGCCCATGGCACCGACCTGCTGGTGGAACTCGTCAAAAAGATCCGCCCCCGTAGAGCCCACAATATAAAAGAAGCGGAGTCCCGTTTCAATACTGTCCTGCAGCAATTGCAGGAAGACAAATCATTATTATTCGCCTTGCGCCGCGTGCTCCTTTCGCGGTTTCTCAACAGCAATCTCAACCAGGCCCTGACCGAAAGCGGTATAGTCAGCTCCCGTGGCTTTGTGCAGGAACTGGTAGCCAAAATCAAACACAAATTACTGCCGCCCCTGCAGCTTCCGGGGGATTTTCTATATGTTATCGGCCGGGTATTTTACCGCAAAAGCGATTATGCCTGGGTGGGAGGGATAGACAGGGGCTTATGGAAACGCTTTTTTGACCTGCTCGGCATACAGGTCAATCTTAGCGATGCGCCGATTACACGACAGCTTACCCAATCGCTCCAGATATTGTCCTACCGCATGGCTACGCTGGGAATGGAAAAAGAAGTGATTAGCCGTTATGTTGACTTCAGGGACGCCATACAACCGTTTATAGAACAAAACCGGCTGGTTAACCTGTACGTGGAGCGCAATGTTGACTTTACTGAGGAAGAAAAGCGGGTATTGCTCGGCAATATAAAGGAAAATCTCTATAACTGCCACCAGGGTACGCAATGGATACGCGAACAACGGGTGCTACACGGCACCAGCCTGGCGCAGACCTTTGTGATCGTGCGACTGGAACAGCAGATAGAGCGCATGCTGGTAATCATCGATGCGCTGGACAGGGACAATTTTTTTAATACCGACCGGTTCGTGGATTATTTTGTCACCATGGTAAAGAATGAGAACCGGAAGAACAGCTTAAGCGAATTCCTGTCGGACACGCTCGGCATGCTGGCCTACCAGATAGCGGAGCACAAAGGCAAAAAAGGGGAGAAATACATTAGTTCCTCGAGAAAAGATTTCCAGGCTTTGTTCCGGGGTTCCATGGTCGGAGGAGCGATAATATCGTTTGTGACCTGTGCGAAAACTCTGCTGACATCGCTGCACCTGCCTCTTTTCTGGGAGGGGGCTGCTTACGGCGCCAACTATGCGGCGGGGTTCGTGGTCATCGATGAAATGGGGGCCACGCTGGCGACCAAGCAACCGGCTTATACGGCGTCGGCGCTGGCGCGTTCGCTGGACGAGCGGAAGCAGGAGGGCAGGCCCGATTTGAGTAACCTGGTCATTGCTGTGGCCCGCGTGTCGCGCAGCCAGATTGCTTCCTTTGCGGGCAACCTGTTGCTGGTATTCCCGTTTACCTGGCTGCTGGCCTTTTTATTACATCTTATTACCGGTTCAAAACTGGTCGAGGGAGAGGCGGCCACCCGGATGCTGGAAGACCAACACCCCTGGCACAGTCTTTCGTTGCTCTACGCCTGTTTTACCGGGTTCTTCCTGTTTTTAAGCGGGTTGATAGCGGGCTACGTGGAAAACCATGTCGTGTATGGACGGATGGCCGAACGCCTGCAAACGCACCCGGTGTTTACGCATACGATACCGGCTAAGCGCCTGGCTTCGCTGTCGCGTTGGATCGGTAAACACTCCGGCACGCTGGCGGGAAGTATAAGCCTGGGCTTTTTTCTCGGCTGTGCTCACCCGCTCGGTGAGTTTCTTGGCATCCACTTCGATGTGCGGCATATCACCATTTCTTCGGGCAATGTAGCCCTTGCTTTTTTCGGACTGGACAACCATGTAGCGCCGATGTACCTGCTCACGGTCATATTGGGCGTGCTCATGATTGGGTTCCTGAATTTCCTGGTCAGCTTTTCGCTGGCCTTCTTTGTAGCGGTTAAATCGCGGGGCATCCGCCTGCGGGATTATCCCGAATTTCTTTCGTTGCTCGGCCGTTATTTTATCCGGCACCCCCGGCGGTTTGTATGGCCACCGAAAGGAGAAGAAACGATGCGTTCGTAAACGCTATCCCCGTTTTTTGTAGCTTGCAGCCGCATGAATTATCATCCCCCTGAAATAAGGACCGTGAATGTGACCCGCTACGTGACGCCGTTGCGGGAAGGAGGCTCGCTGCCGGCTATCGCAGAGGCCGACGACGGGTTTATGTATGTACTTAAATTCCGCGGAGCAGGGCAGGGCGTGAAAGCGCTGATTGCCGAACTGCTCGGCGGTGAGATAGCCAGGGTGCTCGGGCTGAAAGTGCCCGAAATCGTGTTTGCCCAACTGGACAGCGCTTTTGGTCGTACCGAACCCGACGAAGAAATACAGGACCTGCTCAAGGCCAGCGTGGGACTGAACCTCGGGCTGCATTATCTTTCGCGCGCCATTACGTTCGACCCGGTAGTGAACAAAGTAGCACCGGCGCTTGCTTCACAAATCGTATGGCTGGATAGTTTCCTGGCGAACGTGGACCGTACGGCGCGCAACACCAATATGCTGGTATGGAATAAAGAATTGTGGCTGATCGATCACGGCGCCGCACTCTATTTTCATCATTCCTGGCAGAACTGGGAAGAACAGGCCAAACGCCCGTTTACGCAGGTAAAGGACCATGTGCTGTTGCCCTTCGCCACCGGGCTTGATGCGGCAAACGCTGCCGCTCGTTCCATTCTTACCGAAGATCGGTTGCGCTCCATAGTGGCATTGATACCCGATGAATGGTTGACATGGGAACCATCACCGGGCACGCCGGATGAACTGCGGGAAGTGTATGCCCGCTTCCTCGTAACACGTATTACCAACTCCGAAATATTTGTAAAAGAAGCACAGCATGCAGGAAAATCACTTGTTTGAGTATGCCGTTATCCGCGTGGTGCCGAAGGTGGATCGGGAAGAATTCCTCAACGTAGGGGTGGTGCTGTATTGTGCAAAACAGAAATTCCTGCGGGCGGTATTTACCCTCGACGAGACAAGGCTCTGTGCTTTTTCGGGCGACATCGATACAGAGGAACTAAAAGCGCATTGTATCGCCATGGAGCAGGTATGCCTCGGTGGTACGGGGAGTGGTCCTATCGGTAAGTTGGATATTGCCTCGCGTTTTCGCTGGCTGACGGCCACCCGCAGCACGGTATTACAACCTTCGAAGGTACACCCGGGATTTTGTGCGGATGCCGCTATCGCATTGGAGCGGCTGCATGCGTTACTGGTGTTGTAACTTCTCTGCCACCATTTCCATATCCGGTTTTGATTCATCCGTCAGTATAACCTTTCCCCTGTTGTGCCGGATGACGCGATGGTAAAGGGATATTTCGCGATCGAACAGGAAGCGGAAGAACAATTTTGTCCATGATTTATGACTGCTGAGGGAATCGTAAAAAGCGGGAGCGGTTTGTTTGAGCTGCGGCAGCTTGTTCCAGGGAACGGAAGGGAAGTCGTGGTGCTCATTGTGATACCCCACATTGAACGCCACCGCATTTAAAACGCCGTAATAACTATAGGTTTCCTGCTCGCCGTGCGTAAGATAATGTTCCTGTATCCAGCGGGCGCCAAGCGGGTGAAGACCCACCGAAAAGAAAAAGCTCAGCAGTAAGTACACAAATGCTTTGGGGCCGAGCAACCAGATGACAGCCACGCTAAAAATAACCTGCACGGCCCAGTTGAGCGCCACCCATCCGTCGAACGGTTTGATTTCCCGTAACCTCGAAATTCTGAACACCTGGAAGAGCGGGTAAAAAAGCAACCAGATTACTTTGCCGATAAAGTAATTATTGATCAGTTTGGCTTCCCAGCGATTGGGAAGATCGGCATCGAGTTCATGAATGCCCTGGAACGAATGGTGTTTGATATGGTACCGTTCAAAAGAAACGGAGCTGGGGAAAATCTGCGGAATATTGGCCAGTATGCCTGCCAGCCGGTTGGCAGCGGGACTTTTGAACAACAGGCGATGCGCGCATTCGTGTATCATCACAAACAACGAATGGTCGAAGAAAGCGCCAAGCAGGTAGGCAGCGACAATAATAACCCACCAGGGTTTATCGGTTACCAGCAAGGCAAGGGCTACCTGCCCGGTTACCAGCCCGAGAATGGCGAAAATGGTGACAGGGTTTTTGCCGATAAGATCTCTTACCTGCGGGTGTTTTTTTAAAATCTCTTTGGTACGAGCACGGTGCGGCTCCGGGGTCGTAGATTGGAAGAAATTGGTTCTTTTAGGCATGGCCGCCAAGATACTGATTTCTGTGTATTTATGGGCATTAAAAGGGCTGGTTATCCGGGAAAAAGCCCTGTTGGTCGGCCACTGACCTTGATTCTATACAACTTTAACGGTTTCTTTTCCCTAATAGGGGCGATGACCGCGACGGGGGATATTTTTTCCCTAATTTCCGTCAAATATCATCATGCAAAAAGTAACGGGAATAGGCGGAATCTTTTTAAAAGCGCGGGACCCGAAAGCCATGACGGCCTGGTACCAGGAGCACCTGGGGATAAAGTTTGGTGAGAACCTATACATTGATTTCAGGTGGATCAATGAAAACAACCCGGGCTCAACCGGGCATACCGTTTTTTCTTTTTTCAGCGAGGATACCCCTTATTTCTCTCCTTCCGAAAAACCCGTGATGATTAATTTCAGGGTGAAGAACCTCGGCGCATTGCTGGCATCGCTGAAAGCTGCAGGTGTGTGGGTAGACGAAAAAACAGACAACTACGCGTACGGCAAATTCGGCTGGTGCATGGACCCCGAAGGTAATAAGATTGAATTGTGGGAGCCGGTAGATGATGAACTATGAAGCATATCCCCAAATTGCTGATCTATTCCCGGCTTGCAGTAGGATTACTGATAATTATATTAAGCCTGCTGCAGGTGCCCCGTTACAATATGGTAGTGGTGATACTTTTTTCCATCGGGCTGCTGACGGATATATTTGACGGTATCATCGCCCGCAGGCTTGGTATTTCCAGCCAGCACCTGCGGCGGCTGGATTCGGCCATCGACCAGGTGTTTTTTGTGTTGGTAGCCCTGGCTACTTTTATTGAGTGCCCTTCTTTCTTTTATAACAATGCCGTTAAATTAATTGTCCTGCTGGGCGCCGAAGGCCTTGCCTACCTGGTTTGTTTCCTGAAATTCAGGAAGGAAGTCGCCACGCATGCCATCTCCTCCAAGATATGGACCCTTGTTTTGTTCGCCACGCTGGTACAGATCATGACTACCTGCCATTCAGGTCTGTTGTTTGAGATTTGTTTTTATGCGGGAATCGCCACACGCCTTGAAATTATCGGGATAATTTTGATACTCCGCGAATGGACGAACGATGTGCCTTCGATATATCATGCCTTTTTATTGAGAAAAGGGAAACCTGTTAAACGACATAAACTTTTCAACGGTTGATAACTGTATTGCCCATATCGGACAGGGAATGCCGGTAGTGTCTCAGTTTGGTTTCTAATAGCCCTGGAAGGGCCTCCTGTTTATAGAACTGCACCAACCATCCGGCTCCGGAGAGCTTGTCCCGCCCTTGGCGGGAGCCCCCTATGTCTCTTAAAAGGTGCCAAAGAAAATCCTGAACCCATAATAAAAATTGGCCGAGTACTTCTGCATAAAAGCAGGGCTGAGTATTTTATTGGCAGGAATGGTTACACTTATTTGACCATCCTCCCAATTGAATTTCGATTGTTCGGAACCGATTCGCTCGATAAAAAAGCTGAGCGGAAGAACGTGGGTGGAGAAGAGATGAGGTTTCTTTTTTGAAAAGGGAAGAGCGCCATAATCGGTTATCCTGGTATGTCCGCCGAACAGGAAAACTTCCGCGCCCCATTTGATGGTATGGCTGATATTGTAGTGATCATTGTCGTTGCGGGTTTCACTGGATGGAGTTACGGGCAGATGGTACTGGGTTTTATAAACCCAATTCAACTGGCCGGTATAGACTTTTACTACGGGCGCCCATTTATAGGGCAGCCGGAAGATGATGCCATAATATATTTCCTGGTCGTGGAAGGAGCCCGTATTAATATAAGACGCCACCTGGTTGACGACGAGCGAGTCATTTCCGTGGAAGCCGCTGCCGTTGAATGCCTGGTTGAAATCGTTGCGGTAAGAGGATTTAAATCCTGTATTGTAAAGTATATCGCGCATGGCAATACCGCCAAAAACACCCAGTAGCAGGTGGCGGTTGAAAAAATACCCGGGATTGAATCCCAGTTCAAGTCCAATGCCCTTGCCTGAATTGAGCACATTGGGACTTATACGCATCCGTTCATTAACATCCATGATAAACAGGGATGACTGGTTTTGGGGTCTCCAGCCCGAATAGTAGACATAGACCGAATCCTTATACCCTTGCGAATAAACAGCGGGGGTATGCAACAAGACCGGGATAAGTAATAATAAAAGGCATTTAAACATAGGTGGGCCAGGGTGTATATAGCTCAAAATACAATAAAAGCACAGTATATTCAACCGGTGTAAATAGCCTCAAAACGAATCAGTTGAAAAAAAATTTGGGAGAAACATGCCAGACCTTATCTTTGCACTCCCAAACAAAAAGGGAGCATAGCTCAGTTGGTTCAGAGCATTCCGGCTAATAAGCCGGAAGGGTACGGTTCGAGCGAATGTTATTTGTTCTAAAAATATAAATGGGAGCATAGCTCAGTTGGTTCAGAGCATTCCGGCTAATAAGCCGGAAGGGTACGATTCAAGCGAGTGCTATTTGTTCTAAAAATATAAAAGGGAGCATAGCTCAGTTGGTTCAGAGCATCTGCCTTACAAGCAGAGGGTCCGCGGTTCGAGCCCGTGTGCTCCCACAGAAATCACCCCGTGAAAACGGGGTTTTTTTATGCCTTATCACGTGTATATATTATACTCAGTTTCAAGGGATCGATACTACATCGGTTATACTGGCGAACGACCAGAAGAAAGGTTGCGGAAGCACAATACAGATCATAAAGGGTACAGTGGAAAGACTGGCGATTGGAGAATCGTCCATTTAGAAGAATATTTAACAAAGGAATTAGCTTATAAGCGGGAAAGGGAGCTAAAGCTATGGAAAAGCAGGAAAAGGATCGAATTGCTCATTGGTTCAGAGCATCCCGGCTGATAAGCCGGGAGGGTCCGCGGTTCGAGCCCGTGTGCTCCCACAGAAATCACCCCGTGAAAACGGGGTTTTTTTATGCCTTATCACCTCTACATATTATATTCTGTTTTCAGAGACCGTTATTACATAGGTCATACGAGAGATTTTCTGCAAGAGAGATTACGCAAACATAATACAGATCATAAAGGGTATAGTGGCCATACGGGGGACTGGCGGATAGTTTATACTGAAGAATATGCAAGTAAAGAATTGGCATATAGCCGGGAGCGGGAAATAAAAGCCTGGAAGAGCCGCAGACGGGTGATGACACTGGTTGGTTCAAAGCATCCCGGCTGATAAGCCGGGAGGGTCCGCGGTTCGAGCCCGTGTGCTCCCACGGAAAAGCCCCGTAGAAACGGGGCTTTTTTTTGCTTGATATTTAAGACTACGGATAATACATAACTACTTACCGGTCAATTTTTCAGGAATAATACCTGTCTCCACCATCCACATTTCACATAAGGTCGTCCATAATTCGGCAGATCCCGGGTTGTTTCTGAGCGCAATGGCATGCCCTCCCTGCGGGAATACGTGAAAGCTGACCGGTACCTTGTTTTCGAGCAGGGCCTGGTAAAAAAGCAGGCTGTTCATTGGGTTAACGGTTTTGTCGTTCGCGGCATCTGCTATAAAGCAGGGCGGCGTAGCGGCCGTGACCCTGAGTTGAACCGAAAACCTTTTCTTAAGTTCTTCAGAGGCAGTTGGCCCCAGCAGGTTTTTTACACTACCCGGATGGGCATACGCTGTGCTTAAATCAATGACCGGGGACACCAGGATCATAAAGTCGGGGTTGAATGGCACTTTATCGAGGCTGTCGCCGATAGCAGAAACATCGTCGTTAATGGTTCCGGCCGATGCAGCGAGATGGCCGCCGGAAGATGAGCCCATGATGCCGATTCTGTTGCTGTTAATGCCCCATGCCGCGGCATGGGCCCTGATATAACGTATGGCGCGTTGGGCGTCCATCAGCGGCCCCTCTTCGCGTTTGATTAAATCGGGTGAATTAGGAAGACGGTAGTTGAGTACGAAAGCGGCCATGCCCATGGTGTTGAACCATTTGGCAAGCTGCCATCCGCTGATCATATAGGCAAGGCGTTCATAGCCTCCCCCGGGACAGATGACCACTGCAGCGCCCTTGTTTTCCTGCTTTCCCGGGAAAAAGGCATACATACCCGGTTTCATGACCCTGTAAATACGTTCATTGGCGATACTGTCGTCCAATGGAAGATGCCGGGAATTGGGGATAGCATGCTCCGGCCATATCTGGATAAAATCCTGCGCAAATGCAATGGATTGAAACCCGGAAAGAACTACGACGGGGAGCATTCTAAGAAACGGCAGGCTTTTCATGCAGTTATCAACTATTTTTAATTGAGTAATAAGACGTTTTTTTCCGCATGGTCATCAAATTTCGCCATGGTTTCAACACCGGGCGCTTTTACGTCGGATGCGGTGATGTTTTTGGTGCGTTCGCCGGAAATACTGAACAGGGTGTTGCTGTTGGGCGGAACGGTCAGTTGTTTAAAGTCCACGTTATTGCTGTTGGCGATAAAGATCACCGGGTTGGATTGTTTTGCCGCCACGGTGATGTTGTACAGGTGGATGTCCTTCGCCTCGATGATTTCAACGCCTGTGTTCACCCTGAGATCGAGGTTGCTGAGGTTGATATTGGTAATGCTCATTTCGGGCAGGCCGCGAACAAACACCCCTTTTTGTGCACCCTCGCATTTGATGTCGCTGATATAGAAGTCCCTGAATTGCGGCGTGCCTTCATTTATCGCAACAACCGGTATTTTTTCACCGGGCCTGGGCGCTTTGGCAAAGTAATACATGTCGAAGTATATCGCTTCCTGTACAATGTCTTTCATGCGGATATTTTTAACGTAAATATCGCTGACCACGCCACCCCTCCCACGGGCGGTTTTAAACCGCAGGCCTTTATCTGTTCCTATAAAGAGACAATCGTACACAAAAAGATTTCTTGCGCCGCCGCTCATTTCGCTGCCGATGACAAAACCGCCGTGGGCATGATACACCGTATCATTGCGTATCGTTACATTTTCGGTGGGCATGGCGCGCAGCCTTCCCTGCTCATCCTTGCCGGATTTGATACAGATGCCATCGTCGCCGCATTCGAACGAATTGTTTTCAACTACCACGTTGCGGCAACTTTCAATATCGAGGCCATCGCCGTTTTGGGCCCATGCAGGATTATTCACCTTAACATGCTGAACGGTGAGTTCGGAGCACATCAGGGGATGCAGGCACCATGCGGGTGAGTTTTGAAAGGTAACGCCCTGTAATAGTATTTTCCTGCAGCGTGTCAGCACTACCAGGTTTGGCCGCAGGTAATCTTTGATGGGCGTGAAATCGGCGATGGTTTTTAGTTTTTCTATTTCTCCTGCTTTGTACATTTGCTGCCCGCGTTTGGATTGCAGGGAAGGAAACCATGTTTTGCTGTCGTCGGACAATACGCCCCCGGAGTTGATCTTTTGCTCCCATTGAGCGTCGGTTTGTTTGTCTTTGCTCAGGGGCCTCCATACGTCGCCATTTCCTTCAACGACGCCTTCACCGGTGATGGCTATGTTTTCGAGGTCTTCCCCCGAAATCGGCGGTTGGTTCCGGACGGTCGTTGCACCTTCAAAGTTGCCCGTCACCAGGGGATAGACGTTTTTGTCTTTACTGAATTCCAATACCGCGCCTTTTTGCAGGCAGAGGTTAACGTTGCTTTTTAACCGGATGGGTCCTGTTGTCCAGCGCCCTTCGGGAATAAGCACCGTGCCACCGCCGTGGCTGTTGCACATATCGATAGCGGTTGTTATACCGGCCGTATTGATAAAACCGGGTTTTGCGATGGCGCCATATTGTACGATATTGAACGTATCGCCTTTAATGACAGGCAATTGGGCGGTGGGCAGGTTTGTCCACGAATACACCGGTGTTTTTGTTTGGCCGTCGGCCTGCGCCATACCTGCAATGACAAGCACTGCCGACAGGGTGAGCATTTTTCGCGTGGTTTGTTTGTTTTTTATCACGATAGGATGGTTTTTTATTTAGCTTGTGGATTGACGACAGCTTCATTTTTTCCTTTGACAATCCTGTCGGCAAGGTCGAGGTGCTGCGCTTTGATGTCGTTCAATACGATCTCGGCTATTTTGCGTGCGCCGTATTCATTAAAATGTGTACCGTCGTGCCGCCCGACGGGGTAATTGGGATGTTCGGCCGAATCAAGCTCCATAAACAACAGCTTTGCATTGACGGGCCCCATCTGCTGATACAGCTGCCTGCTTTGTTTGTCCAGGTCGATAACGGCTACGTGGTATTGGTCGCCCACCTCGAAGACGGCCTTTGTATATTCGGTATGTGTTTCTTTGGCATTGCCGTCTTTATCGAAATTGCGGCGGCTGACAGGGGTAACCAGTACGGGCACGGCATTTTTGGCGCGTGTGTCGGTAATGAATTTGATGAGGTTTGTTTTGTAATCCGGCACGGGCGTGTAGCGGTCTGCATACTGGGGTTCTTTGGCCTCATCGTTGTGGCCAAACTGTATAAACACGTAATCGCCTGCATCCAGGCTGTCGGCAATCGGCTGCCAGCGGTCTTCCGAGAGAAAGGTACGCGTACTGCGTCCGCCTCTTGCACGGTTGTCGATGATAACGGTGCTGTCGAAATAATTGGCAAAGGGCATTCCCCATCCTGTGACCGGCCATTGGCGGATGGGATAATTGCACATCGTGGAATCGCCAATCATGTAGACTTTTATTTTTTTATGCGGTGGTATAAATGCCATGCCGGCCAGCACACCGATCGTCAGCAAACCGCGGGATAGTATCTTTTTCATCGGGCGTTACTTGATTTTTAGGTTGGAAATCACAATTCTTTCGGCCAGCTCCGGTTTCAATGCTTTGATATCGGCCAGCACTATTTCGGCTATTCTGCGCGCACCCAGTTCGCTGAAATGGGTGTCGTCTTTTTTGCCATCGGGGTAGTTGGGATTTTCGCCCGGGGTAAGGTAATTGAAAAAGTATTTTGAGTCTTCGGGTCCGAAACGCTGGAACAATGCCTGGCTTTCCCTGTCGAGATCAATCAGGGGGACGTGCAGGCTATCGGCAAGGCGGCGCACCAGCGAGGAATATGCTTCGTGGGTGCCGGCGATATGACCTGTTGAATCAAATTTGCGCCGGGCCACGGGGGTGATGAGTATGGGGTTAGCGTTTTTGGCTCTTGTTTCGTTGACAAACCGGGCAAGGTTAGCTGTAAAGTTTTCCGGTTTTGTATAATTGGCTTTTGAAGGCACTTCGTCGTTATGGCCAAACTGTATGAGTACATAATCTCCTGCGCTGAGGTTATTGGCAATAGAAGTCCAGGAGCCGTCGGCGATGAAACTTTTGGTACTCTGCCCGTTCCGGGCAATGTTTTTTACGGTAACGGTGCTATCGAAGAAGGCGTTGAAGGGCATGCCCCAACCTGTTTCCGGAAATGCCCTGACGGCTTTATTCGCCATGGTCGAATCACCGGCCAGGTACACGGTAATATGTTGCTGCAGCAGCCGGAAGGAGAGCAACAGCAAGGCCGGGAGTAGTATGATAAAGGTAACGGAATACGGTAGCGTTTTTCTGTTCATGCTGGTTATTTTGTTGATTAGCGGGATTTCGGCCGGTTGATGTTACCGGGGTTTACCACCAGGGTATCGGAAAGGGCTGTGCGCCCGCCAGATGCTGCTTTTACTAAGTAATAGATGTTCTCCCCATTGCCCGGCAATTTGTCATTGAACTGGAAAGAGACCTGGTTACCGGGTTTCGGGGTTATATGCGCATATTCTTTAAACGACTGCCTGTCGGCGCTTTTGTACAAGGTGTACGTAACGCCGTTTATAGGCCAGCTGGCGTTGAATTGCAGGATGTTTTCATCGTCTATATCACGCGCGATGAAATTGGTGATGGTGGGCTCAGGCGTCCATGTGTTGGGGGATAAGTCTTTCCATGTGCTGAAGGGGTCCCACTGGCCAAATAAATTGGCGTTGTTGTAATATAGGGCGGCTTCGGCATCGGAAAGTTGCCTGGCCCAGGGCACGCGTTTACGAATATCCGCCGCCGTACCATCGGGCCGTTTTGTTTTGTATTCGGCATAAAGGATAACGTCTGTTTTGGTCCCGGTATCCCATATCGACCAGCCTTCAGGCCGGATGGACGCACCCATGACGGTGTTAAGAAAAACGACTTTGTTGTTGGCGCGCTTACGCCCGTCGGCTTCGGTGCGGTAATCGTTTTGCCAGGGGCGGCCCAGGGTATAATTGGTGAAGCCGTGGTTGTCGGGGATGCTGCAATCCCTGAATACAAGACCGTAGGTTTGTCCTTCGGGCGTGCTGGCTGCCGTGATGTAGCCGCCCTTGCTGCGGTCGACCCTGTCGCGCGGGTAGATAACGCAATGGTCGAAGACAGCAATGGAAGCGCCATAGATAAAGTCGGTATTGCCATCGATATAGCAATTGCTGAAATAGATCCTGTTGCCGCTCCGGTTGGCCAATACGGTATCCTGCCCGCTGATGAACCGGCAATTGAAAAGTACAACGCGGTCTGAATTGACTTTAATAGCCAGCGACTGCGGGCCATCGGAAATGATGCCCTGTGTGTTTTGCAACGTGAGGTTCATCAGCATACAGTCGCTGGCGTTTATTATAACCGCGGAAGTGCCGCCTTTTCCATCGCCCCAGGCGATGATGGTGCCGGCGACGGATTCGCCTACCAGTTCGATAAACGGTTTAGAGTCAGGGATAATCACCTGTCCGAAATACCAACCGTTTTTGATATAGATCCTAAACGGTTGGGTGCTGGCTTCCGGCGCAGCGTTGATGGCATCCTGCACGGTGGTATAGTTTCCGCCGCCATCTTTAGCTACTACGAGATCGTAGTGGCCTGCTGCCGCCCGGGTTATTTGCGGCCCCGCCAGCAAAAGGATAAGGAATAAAAGGGTAGTAGTTTTCATAACGTTCTGGCTTGTTGGCAGATGAATGCATTAATAACCGGGGTTCTGCGGCCGCAGGTTCGAATTGGCATCGAGGGATGCCTGTGGAAAAGGATACAGCTCGCTGTGACCGGTGACAAAACCATAACCATAATAGTTTACAAGGCTGGTGGTGATGCCGGAATAACCGCGCCAGGATAATTTAAAGTATGTAAGGGTTTTTATAGGCCCAAGGGTTGTCGCTAAATTGGCCGTAATAGCCGCAGCGCTGGTGGGCGCGGCATAATAGGAACTGGTGAAGACCGCGCTCGTGGCAGGGGCTGGCTGCAGGTTGATCGTAGCGCCTGCCGTGGTAACCACCGAATAGAGTGAAAACAGTGAATCAGGCAGGTGAGAACCCAGTGTATAAGTGGGTTGCGCGGCCTGGTAGCTGAGCTGGTTCATATCAGTTGGTGTTGTCTTGGCAAGGATAACGAGGTTGGCCTTTGTTTCGGCAATGGCTTTGGCCAATAGATTCCAGCGGATAAGATCGAATTTGCGGATGCCTTCGGCGCCAAATTCGAGGCTGCGTTCGCGCACAATCAATTTGAAGAACCCATCGTGGTCGGTGGGAGCAGGCGGCACGAGCGTGGCATTACCGCCGTGACCGCGTTTGCTGACTTCGGTGTAGTAGGAGATGTCTGCCGCGCTCGGTCCGTTATTGATTTCATTGTCGGCCTCGGCATCCATTAGCAGCACATCGGCGAAACGGATAAGGGGCCATTTGATTTCCATATTCTGTATCGATGCATTGGATGCGGGCGTGAGGGTAAGAGGGGTAGCGCCGGTGGTAGCGCCGGTGCTCATATAGTAGCTGGGGTTGGTGACCCAGTCGCGCCGGAACTTGCCATCGTAAAAGCCGTTGATGGCATGTCCGCGACCATAGTTGTCCTGTACGACTTCAAAGGGTACCACGGTCACGTCCCTGCGCAAATCGGTGGAGTCGAACTGGTAGAAGTAGGTGGGCAATAAGATGCCGAGCGAACCACCCACACCATTCATCTTGGTGCCGTCCTGGCAGCCGAGCTTGCTGTCGGAGTTGGTGCCGTTGGCCATGGCTACCTCCATAATGAGTTCCCCCGCGGGGTCGATGGCTTTGTGGGCATCGATCGCATCTTTCCAGATGGATTGGTAAGAAGCATTCAGCGTGTGCTGTTCACGGTGCGCAATCAATGTGTCGCATTCGGTTTTGGCCATTGTATAATAAGTAAGGTAATCGGACGTCCGTTGCATCGTTCCATCGTGGCGGAGTGAGTAGCCGCCCCTGAACAATGCAATTTTTGCTCTCAGGGCCATGGCGGTGCCTTTGGTAAAGCGCTCGTCCTGGCTGCTGGCCTGCAGGCGCCATGCCATCAGTCCTTTTGCTGTGTTGAGATCATCGAGCAAATGGTTGTAGATGGTGTCGCGGGGTGTCTGGTTTTCGAAGAGGTTACTGATAAAGGCGGAGGGTACCCAATGTGCGGGTACATCGCCCCAGGTGCGAATGATTTCAAAGAAAAACTGGGCTCTCAGAATCAGGGCTTCGCCGAGCATGCGCTTCAGCTCTGTCTGGTCGGACAGGCTACCGGACGTGTACTGCGGCATCTTGGGTATATAATAGATACAAAGGTTGGCTCTTTCGATACCGGCGTAAAACTGGTTGAAGGTATTGACGATATCGGCGTTACCAGCCTGTATGGTATAGTGGGCTTCCTGGTGACGAGCCTGGTCGAGGCCGGCGCCGCCGCCCATGATGCAATCGTCGTCGTAAGGGTAATAATAGCTGGCGCGGATGCCGTAGCCATAGTCGCCGGCCATTTCCATGTAAGCACCCATCAACGCTGCTTTTGTATTGGGCAGGTTGCTGAAGGCGATGCTGGGATCGAAGGTGGAAATCGGGGCCGGCGAAAGGTATTTTTTACAGGAGCCGGACAACAGGGCCATGGCTGCAAGCAATGCTGCAATGGACAGGGTTCGTAACTGTAATGATATATTTTTCATATTGAGCAATTAAAAAGGTTAAAAGGAAACATTCAATCCAAAAGTATACGTGCGTCCGCGGGGGTAACCACCGTAGTCGACACCGGGGGTGAGCGGCGAACTGCGCCGGGTGCTTACATCGGGGTCGAAACCGGAATAGCTCGTGAGCGTAGCCAGGTTGGTGCCCGTAATGTAGGCTCTCAGGGTGGTGATACCGACTTTGGTGGTCCATTTCCTTGGCATCGTATAACCAATAGTGATATTGTTGATGCGTATGTAGGACCCGTCTTCCACGGCAAAACTGCTTGGATAGAAGCCCGTGGTCGTTCGTATAGGTTGCCATATTTTGGCATTGCCATTGAGCGCCGCCAACTGGTCGGGTCCAATGCCAATGACCGTATTGGCGTCGGGTTGTTTTTGTACGAGGTTACCCGAACCGTCTATTACTTTCCAGCGGTTATTCATGATGGAGAGCATATTGCCATCAACACCGTATTGCGTGGAGAATTCGAGCTTGTTGGCATTCATGATCTGGTTACCATACACGAAGTTGAGGAAGATGCTTGCATCGAAGTTCTTGTAGGTGAACTGTTGTGCAAAGCCACCGCTGAATTTGGGCAACGCATGACCGATTACGGTCCGGTCGCTGTCGAGCGTGACCTTGCCATCACCGTTAATATCGCGGTATTTGATCTGGCCCGGGGCGACGAGGTCAGACAAAACGGCCGCAGGGTTAGGGAGTCCTTTTTTCAGGGTATATTGATATCCGAGGTTCGGGTATTGGGAGGCGTAGGTGCCGGTATAAGGGGTTGCATCAAAGTCGCTCACCTTGTAAAAACCATCTACTTTCATCCCGTACATGGTTCCCACCTGCTGGCCCACCTGTACGAGATAGTCGTTGGGGTTGGCAGTTGTGCTAAACCAGCCTGAATTGGCGGTAAACGACTGCTGGTTGCCAAGACTGGTGATGATATTTTTGTTGAACGAGATATTGAAACTGCCGTTCCAGCTAAAATCCTTGCTGTGCAATATCGTGCCCGACAATTGTATTTCTACCCCGTTGTTGCGGGTCGAGCCCACGTTCTGGTACTGGGTAGTGTAGCCGGATGTAGCAGGGATGGCATTCGCCAAAAGGAGATTGTCGGTAGTATTGGAATAGAGGTCAATGGTGGCTGAAAGGCGGCTGTGGAACATG
>DASYCT010000513.1:0-4068 GCA_036500065.1 Chitinophagaceae bacterium
CTTGAGCGCAGAATAAAAAATGCCGAGGCCAAAACCATGTTTGAGTGATTTGTCGGCATAGGGCTGGTCATAGTTCAGTTGTACCTGCTTGGTATAACCCGTAATCAGCCACAGGCGCAGCTTGTCGTTGCGACCGGTAAAATTGTTATGCGAAAATTTAAGCCCGTAGTTCACCCGGCTAAGCGCATAATTATTGTCGGCCCATGCCTGCAGGTTCCTGTCGACCGGTTTGAAATACGGGATGGGAAATATATACCAGCGCTCTCTTACTTCGATCGTCACATCTACCTCGTTGCCGTGAAAGCTTTTGAGCGCTACGATAACGTCGTTGAACAAACGGGTATTGATAAGCAGTTCGCGGGCGCGCCGGAAGCCTTTTACCAAATCGGGCAGGTAGACCGAGTCGCCTGTTTTGAAAGGAAGCTCCCGCTGGATGATATAGGGCTTGGTCTTTATATTGCCCGAGATAAATATCTGGCTGATGACAAAAGAAGGACGTTTATAAACGGTGTCTTCCGGTGGCTTTGTCGCTGAATCGCGGGAAAGGACAGGAGATAGCGGGCCACTTTCGACCGACTGGCACCAGCCTTTCAGTGAGGGGCAGATTAAGATAATGATGATGACGCACCAAGAATATTTCTTCACCACTGGCATCACAGTCGTTAAACTGCAGTTTTTTTTAGTTTGTAATCAATTGTGAATAGGATGAAGTATTGTAAGGGCTACATATTCAGATAGTTCATCAGGTGGTCATAATTGCTGCGCAATTCGTTTTCGTATAATTCCTCTCCAAAATAATACTTCACAGTGTACTCGTACCGTTGAAATGTAGCCACAATATCGGAAATTTCAAATTTATTTACTTTAATTGTGACATGAAGTAATTGTTGCTGGGTATCGAAGAAGGTATTGAGCTGGGTTATTTGCGCATCGTTTGTTTCAACCAGTTTACTTATTTCGGAGAAGGAGAAGTCGGCTTTGTTCAGTTCCAGTACTATCAGGCCTCCCGGTTCATCGGTGCCCGTCATTTTACCGAGGTGCCTTAGCAGGTCGGGGGCGGAAATAACGCCCACCCAATCCATGTCTTTGTCTACGACCGGCACCACGCTCAGCCCATAATCATTGCACAATTGTACGGATTCTACAAAATGGTTGTTGGCATGTGTCGCCACTTTGGAAAACCGGTTTTCCAATTGAATTATCCGCAGGTTTTCATCGGCGGCATTCAGTATATCGTCTTCTGTTATCAGCCCGAGGTACTTACCCTCGCTCACGACCGGCAACTGGAACAAATGATAATCCGCCAGCAGTTGCTGCGCGTGCAGCACCGTGTCGGCCGGCGATAATACCGGCAGGGAAGATGATATCAGTTCTTTATTCAGCACGTTCTGTGTTAATGATGAGCAGACGCATGTTTAAACTGGCTTTTTGGGTTCTGTCAGGGCTCTTAAAAAACGCTGCAGGGAGGCTGTTTAGTACAATAGACGGCAATTATTGAGCCACCGCTGCAAGCTACTTCAGCTTTGTTATAAATTTATGAAGTATCTCGTTAAATTCGGCCGCCGTCTCCATCATGGGAGCATGCCCGCATTTGTCGATAAAATGCAATTCGCTATTAGGGATAAGTTTATTGAATTCACGCCCTACAAATGGTGGAGTAATGGTGTCATTATTGCCCCAAATCAATAAAGTAGGTTGTTTTATCTGGCTGAGTTCTTCGCCCAGGTTGCCGCGGATGGCGCTTTTGGCAAGTGCAATGATTTTGATGACCTTCAACCGGCTGTTCACAATATCGTATACCTCGTCTACCAGTTCCCTGGTAGCCATATTGGGATCGTAAAAAGTAAGCTCGGTTTTCTTTTTAATGTATTCGTAATCACCTCTTTTAGGATACGTATCGCCCATACCGTTTTCAAACAGGCCCGAACTTCCGGTAAGAATAAGCGATTTTATGCGTTCGGGATGTTTCAGTACGTGCAGCAGGCCGACATGCCCGCCGAGCGAATTGCCCAGTAGATGAATGTTTTTATAATCTTTCAGTTCGATAAACCGGTACACGAACTTTTCCAATCCTCCTACCGTGGTATGCAGAATGTCCAGCTCAAACAAAGGTAGTATCGGGACCACCACTTTATTGTAGCGGCGGAAGTATTCAATCAGGTGCTCAAAATTGCTTAAAGCGCCAAACAAACCATGCAATAGTACCAGCGGTTCGCCTTCGCCCTCTTCAATATACCTGAATTTCTCTGCCTGTTTGATCTCGTAGTTCATCTGGTAATGTTCAATCAATCTTCAATATAGGTGCTAAAATAATCCATTTGTAATAAATCTGGTAGCAAAAACAAAGTTACAAAACGATTATCAGAGCAAACCAGTCGAATGATAACGGGGGTTTTACTATTGATACGGGTCAACCGTTTATAGTTGATGAATCCCGTTGATAGCTGCATCACTGCATGGTCCGGCCATTTATTATTCAGGAAGGGGACATTTTGCCGGAAATCTTTGCAAAGAAAGCTTCCAGTTCATGAAACATATTACTGAAAAAAGGCACAACCTTGCCAATGCCATCCATAACCTTCGGCCCCCAGGGCTGAATAAAAGGATATGTTTTTGAGGCGGCAATCGTTTCACCGGCAATTAAATGAACTTTTTCCGCATAAAAAAGCGCCACGCTGAGAATTACTGTATAAATCATCGCATACAGCAGGATACCCGCCAGCCGGTTGGCCCATCCCAGCATGGCCATTTCCACCGTTTTTTCGAGTGCTTTGGCGCCTAACCTCACCAGTAATACCACCACCAGGAAAACGATGATAAAAGCGAGCACCGGCAGCCATCGCACTCCTGTATGGATAGACGATTTAAGCCAGGAAGCCACCAGTGCGGACAACTTCACGGCCGCCGCCACACCGGCTACCAATGCAAGGACCGAAAAAACCGCGATGATAAGACCCCGTGTGTACCCTTTTATGACCGCCAGTACCAGTAACGCCACAAAAACGAGGTCGATAAGCATGCACAATCGGTTATTTGGCCAGCAATTCTTTTACCGCGGTGCTGATGGCCTTGCCTTCGGCAAGACCGGCCAGTTGTTTGCTGGCTACGCCCATCACCTTACCCATATCGGCAGGTGAAGATGCACCTGTTTCGGCAATGATGGCTGTTAATTTTTCTTTCAGCTCCGCTTCGCTCAATTGCTTTGGCAAAAACTTTTCTATGACGGCAATTTCATCCAGCTCTTTTTTTGCAAGGTCATCCCGTTTTTGCTGCTGGAAGATTTCCAGCGAGTCCTTTCTCGACTTCACCAGCTTCTGCAAAAGCTTTACTTCATCGGCTTCCTTCAGCTCACCACCCGCACCCTCGGCCGTTTTGGCAATAATAATGGCGGCCTTGATAGCACGCAGGCCACGCAGCCCCGCCTCATCCTTTGATTTCATGGCGTCTTTCATCTGGGCCATCACCTGTTGTTCTAAATTCATATAAAACGTTTATTGATGGTAAATCATGCTTTGTTTTCCTGCAACTGCTGGTCGCGGAATTTCTTATAAAACTCTTTGGCAAATGCTTTCATATCGCCCACGAGCTCAGCATTGTGCGTGGCCCGGTTGAAGGTATCGGCCATGGTCATGAAGGTCTGGTAGAAAAAATCCGCCATCTCGTCCACCATCATCTCTTTTGTCCAGAGATCGATGCGCATGGCCGTTTTATCGGCGCCGTCCCAAAACGCCAGCATCATGGCCCTCGATTGCTGCGCGGCATCGGCCGAACTGTCGCTGGCCTTCCAGTTTATCTGTTCCGGTACTTTATCCTTGTCCAATACCACGTCGATTGTGATGGTCGATTTATTACTCATACATTAAAAATAAGAAGGGCAAAGTTAGCGGAATTTGATCGGTCAATGCGGATATATGATCTGCGCCAGCGTGTCCAGCATCCCGGCAGGACTGAAGCCCGCGGCCTGTTCTTTTGCCTTTTGCACCAACTCCTGTTTGCGTTCTTCGTCTTTGTACAACAACATCATGGCCCGGGCCAGGTCCTCTTCCGGCAGGGCGGCATCTGTCCAGG
>DASYCT010000514.1:0-4232 GCA_036500065.1 Chitinophagaceae bacterium
CGCCTGGTTGCTGAAAACCCCGGGTGACAGTATAAAAAGCGGGTTCGACAGTCTGAAACAAAACCTTAGCGGCCCTTCGGCTCCCACGAGCCCCGGTTCTCAATCGCCCACAGGCCCCTCTTCCCGCATTACCGCCAACCCCGGTAAGCTGGATGAACTGGAACGGCTTATCGAAATGAAAAACAAGGGAAGCATTACGGAAGAAGAATACCAAACGTTAAAATCCAGGATACTTTAATGCCTGATCGCATGAAAAAAGCAGTTATCGGTTGTTTGTTGCCTATCGTTCTTTTTTGCAGTTGTAAAAGCCGGCCTTCCGATGAAGAAGTGAAGCATTGCCTGCTTAAACAATATGATTGTGAAAACGCGGTACAGTTGAGTGAGTTTAATATAGAAAACAGCCGGGAAGTAACCGGCCTGATGGGGGATAAGGAATACGAATTCATTGTATCGGGCGAAGTGGAATGGACGGCCGAATGTTCGTCTTTTTTACAGGTTATCCATGCGGGCAAAAAAGAACGCTTTAGCGACAAGCATGTGTTCCTGGTGAAAATGGATCATGGATGGGGCTGCCCATAGGATCATATCCCCTGCAGGAACTGTTCGTGGATATAGTCCACCACACTCACGAGATTATTGCTTTGTTCAAATACCTTTAGCTGGCGGTCGGCGCCCGTGCCCTCGTCCAGCATTTTAGACACATAGCTGGTGGCATGACGGCTGCCGAGATGGTCTACGACGTCGTCTACGAAATCCAGCAATTCATAGATCAGTACCCGGGTATTGGCTTCGGCTTCCTTTCCAAAATCAATCATCCGCCCGTCGATACCATAGCGGCTGGCCCTCCATTTATTTTCGTTGATCAGGGCCCGGGAGTACTGGATGAAATTAAGATTTTGAGAACGCAGTTTATAAATCTTGGCGCAGATGGCCTGGAACAGGGCGGCGATGCAGATTGTTTCGCTCATGGTCATCGGCACATCGCAGATGCGGAACTCAACGGTATTGAAGAAAGGATGCACGCGAAGGTCCCACCAGATTTTCTTTGCGTTGTCGATGCAATTGGTTTTTACCAGCAGTTTTATATAGTTGTCATACGCCTCGATGCTTTCGAATGTTTCGGGTATGCCCGTACGGGGAAATTTATCAAACACCTTGGTGCGAAACGATTTGTAGCCCGTCAACCTTCCTTCCCAGAAAGGAGAGTTGGTGCTCAATGCATATATATGCGGCAGAAAGTAACGGGTGGAATTGGCGATATGGTTGGCCATCTCCCTGCTTTCCATACCCACGTGCACATGGAGCCCGAAAATCAGGTTGCTGCGGGCGGCTTCCTGCAACTCGTTGACGATTTCATTGTAGCGTGCATGGTCGGTGATCAGCTGGCTTTCCCAATGACTGAAGGGATGGGTGCCCGAAGCGCCTATCCAGAGGCCCAGTGAGGAAGCAATGGAGGAAATGGTTTTGCGCAGCAGCGACACGTCTTTAATCGCCTCGTCGATATTCTGACAGATATCGGTGCCCACTTCCACCACGGCCTGGTGCATTTCGGCCTTTACCTTGTCTTTGATGATCTTCTGCCCTTCGTGCACTATCTTCTGTTCATGGCTTCTTAGCTCCTTTGTGAGCGGGTCCAGCACCATGTATTCCTCTTCGATGCCCAGGGTAAAATGCTTATAGCTGATGTTTGACATGCGGTATTAATTGGTAAAGATTTCGGACACGTTGATGGAAAAACCGGTGACAGCGGCGCTCTTGAGCACATCACCCCCGGCATACATCCGGGCGCCGCCAAACCGGTTCATTTCATTTAAAAGAAATACCGCTACCGTTTCTTCGGCGGGATAGATAAGCCAGTATTCTTTCACGCCGGCTTCCTCGTATACATCGTATTTGATGCGTACCTCGCGTGCAGAATTGCCGGGGGAGAGAATTTCCACTACCAAATCGGGCGAACCACAGCAACCTCTCGCATCTATTTTTGTTTCATCACATACAACTCCCATGTCTGGTTGTACTACTGTAGTGATTTGATTATCATTTTTACGGTTTTTAACAGGAAGCCTCACATCGAATGGAGCTATGAAAGGGAAGCACGGCTTTCCCTTAAGGTAGCCATATAGTTGAAAATACAATTTTCCTCCTACCTTTTGATGGAGCGTAGCAGGAGCACTCAATTTCATGATCCTGCCTTTTATCAGCTCCATTCTTTCCTCGAATTTCCATTTAATATAATCTGCGTAAGTATAGGTGTACGAGGCATCCGGTTCTTCTACATTTTGGTACTGATCTTCATCTTCGTCATAAATGGTATACATAGCATAACGGTTTATTTTAAATAAGCGATTGCTTCATCGTACTGCGTTTCATGTATTCACCCCAGGTAAGGTTATCCGTTCCGGGGTTATGGGCCAGCGCTTTCTCAATGGCAAAATTCGCTGCTGTTTCCACGACCCAGTCAAAATTATCCTGCCCCACGCTGCTAAGTTCGGCATCGGGCGCCGGGTTGCAAAAATCGATGGCATAAGGTATGCCGTCGCGCAATGCCAACTCTACGGTATTAAAATCATAGCCGAGGTATTGGTTGATACGCAAGACGATATCCTCCATCAGTTTCAGTCGTTCCTGGCCGGGACTGAAATCGGCGGCATAACGCAGATGATGGGGATTGCGTGGTTCATACGGCATGATGCGCACGTGTTTGCCGCCGATGCAATAACAGCGGTAATATTCGTCAAATACGATTTCTTCCTGCAGCAGCATTACCAGCCTGCCTGTTTCGCTGTGCTTATGAAAAAAATCTTCGAGGCTGGTCAGTTTATATACATGCTTCCATCCGCCACCGGCAAAGGGTTTCATATAGGCGGGGAAACCGATGTATTGAAAAATAGCCTCCCAGTCAAGTGGGTAGGCAAGGTTGGAAAAGGAATTATCGGAAGTATCTTCCGGCTGCTCTTTGGAAGGAAGGATCACGGTTTTTGGCACCGGCACCCCGATTTTAGTGGCGAGGCAATTATTGAAAAACTTTTCATCGGCGCTCCACCAGAAGGGGTTGTTGATAACGGCTGTCCCGGTAAGGGCCGCATTTTTCAGGTAGGCACGGTAAAAAGGCACATCCTGGCTGATACGATCGACAATGACGGCATATTCCGTCGTTTCTCCCTGTTCCACTTTGTTGATGCGTACCGGTTCTGCCTCAATCCCCTCAATGCCTTTGCTGTTTACCCGGTCGATAAAAGCCATCGGGAAACTGCGTTCCTGTCCGAATAGGATGCCTATTTTCTTCATGTGCTTGCATTTAAAGTTGTCCGCAATGTGCCTAACCAAATATATTTTTATCGCCTCATAAAAACAAAAGAATATTTGACCCGGCGGCCTACCCCCGGTATCGCGCTATTTATACGATTTACCTATATTTGAGCGGTATGGATGTGTATGAAACTGCAACGCTGTTAACGGAAGAGAAGACAATAAAATCCGGGCATCTTGGCCGCGACGTCGTCATTACCTGCTTCTTGCCCAAAGCAGTAAAAGACCCCGCCCAGATGGGGCTCCTGCTCATCAACGACGGGCAGAATATGACGGAGCTCGGGCTGGCGGATATACTCGACGGGCTCATTACCGGGGGCAGGGTTCAGCCGCTGTTATGCGTGGCCATTCATGCGGGACCGGAACGTATGATGGAATATGGTACGGCTTCCCGGCCCGATTATAAAGGTCGTGGCGCAAAGGCGCCGGCCTATACTGCTTTCGTGATGGAAGAACTGCTGCCGTTTATTCATAAGAGCTATGAGGTAGCTTCTTTCCGCGAAAAATCGTTTGCCGGGTTTTCCCTCGGCGGACTTAGCGCACTGGATATTGTTTGGAATCACCCACAGGAGTTTACGAAACTGGGGTTGTTTTCTGCTTCCTTCTGGTGGAGAACAAAGGGACTGGATGATGGATATAAAGAAGAAACCGATCGCATTATGCATGCACAGATCCGGGAAGGCGGTTTTTATCCCTGGCTGAAATTCTTTTTTGAAACCGGTACGCAGGATGAAGTAATGGATCGCAACAACAATGGTATCATTGATTCCATCGACGATACGCTGGCCCTTATCGGAGAATTGGTAGCCAAAGGGTATGACCAGGAAACTGATATATATTATATGGAACTTGCCGACGGCCGGCACGATATAGCTACCTGGGCAAGGGCTTTCCCATTGTTTTTGAAATGGGGCTGGGGTAAT
>DASYCT010000515.1:0-11456 GCA_036500065.1 Chitinophagaceae bacterium
GTCAAATACATGACCTAAATGTGATTTACAGCGCCCGCACATCACTTCCGTGCGGGACATGCCATGCGTATTGTCTTTTTCATAGATAATGCTGGTCTTGCTGATGGGCTCGTAAAAACTGGGCCATCCGCACCCGCTTTCAAACTTGGTATCGCTCCTGAACAGCGGATTGCCACACACGGCGCAGTAATAAGTGCCGATTTCTTTGGATGTCTCGTAAGGACTGCTCCACGGTCTTTCGGTGCCTTTCTCACGGGCAATGCGGTACACGTCGGCCGGTAATACTTTTTGCCATTCTGCGTCCGGCACGTTCACCGACTGGCTGTCCGTATGGGAGTATAAAGGACTTTTCTTTTGTGTGCTGTCCATGGTAATTATTTTTTTGGTGGAGGATGTTTGCGAATAGCTGCAATGGGCGAATACGGCAGGCATCAGCAAAATAAGTGCGTATCTCGTTATTTTATTCATATATGCTTCTATTGTACAACAAAGTTACCCGCCGATGGTTGACCCTTCTGTCGTCCCCGCGACAGAAACCGCGCTTTAACATTTCATGTCGAGGGGCGGGCAGTCCACCCGCAAGCTACCAAAAATAAAAAAGCCGGGGGAGAGTGCCGCTTTGGACTATTTCCGGGAGGTTCCGGCAAGCATCTAAACAAAATCCTGCAAAGCCCCGCAAGCAGGTACTAAAGCAAGATATATTTTGAATATTCTCTAAAAAAACGGGCGAAATTGTTAAAGGAATTTTAACGTCGTTCAACTATATTTACCGCCTGAAATCCAGATTTTTTTATCGGTAGAAAAAGGGTAAGTAAGCATGTTCAACTTAATTCTGTTCGGACCGCCCGGGAGCGGAAAAGGAACGCAGTCAGAGAAGCTGATTGCACGCTATGGACTCAAGCACCTTTCTACCGGTGATTTGCTCCGTAGTGAAATAGCCGCCCAGACTTCGCTGGGAATTGCCGCTAAAACCCTGATGGACAAGGGACAACTGGTTCCCGATGAGGTGGTAATCGGCATGATTGACGCGGCGCTGATCAACAATCCCAAAGCACAAGGTTTCCTGTTTGACGGGTTCCCCCGCACCAAGGCACAGTCGGAAGCCCTCGACGCCCTGCTGGCAAAAAAGGGCGCGGAAATCAACGTGGTGCTGGCGCTGGAAGTAACGGAAGAAGAACTGATAAAGCGCCTGCTCAACCGGGGACTGACGTCCGGCCGCAGTGATGATACCAAGGAAGACGTGATACGCGCCCGGATTGCCGAATACCATAGCAAGACCGCCACGGTGGCGCATCATTATGACCAATTCAATAAGGTAGTACTGATAAAGGGAGAGGGCAGCGTAGACGAGATTTTCGATGCACTGTGCACCGAGGTTGATAAACGGATGCATAAATAATCCATTGAATAAAAACCTTTTTGGAGCGCCTCTTCGTATTATGGAAGAGGCATTCTTATTTTAATGCCCTAAAAGCCGCTTACTATGAACCAGGAAAAGCTCCATTTTTTGAAATATGAATCCGTGAGCCTGCTCGGCAAGCTGGACGCCGGCGCCAAAGGCAACTGGGGCGTCATGAATGGCCAGCAAATGGTGGAACACCTCGCGGATGTGGTAAGAAACGCCAGCGGCCGTTCCCCGCTCCCCGTCATGAACCAGGGCGAATTGCTGGAAAAAGCCCGCGCTTTTTTGCTAAGCGACAAGCCATTTCGGGAAAACACCAAAAACCCGGTAGCCGGCGATACACCCCCGCCCCTGCTGAAAGCCGGTATCACAGAGGCCATTGCCAGCCTGCAGGAAGAGCTCGATTATTTCTTTCACGTATTTGAAACAGATCCCCTCCTCACGACGGATAATATGGTATTCGGAAAGCTGGACTATGCCATGAACATCCAGCTATTGCACAAACATTTTACGCATCATTTACGGCAGTTCGGGCTGGTGGCTTAAAGTCCCACTAACAGATGTTTGTGTTTTCTCCTAATTTCGCTCCTTCACTAATTTGCCTGCTACGATGACAAAACTGGAAAACTATGTAACCGGTCGATGGATGACCGGCGATGGCGATGGTCAGCCCCTGTACAATGCGGTAACCGGGGCGGTGATAACGCATGCCAGCACAAAAGGACTGGATTTTAAAGCCATCACCGATTATGCACGGGAGAAAGGAAACCCGGCGCTGCGCAAAATGACCTTTCATGAAAGAGGACGTATGCTGCGCGCACTGGCGATGCACCTGCGCACGAAGCTGGATATTTTTTATGCACTCAGCTACCAGACCGGCGCTACCAAAGCCGATAGCTGGATAGATATAGAAGGAGGCATCGGCAACCTGTTCGCCAATGCGTCCCTGCGCCGGAAATTCCCCGATGAGACCTATTGCCTGGATGGCGAAGGGCAGTCGCTCAGCAAGGGCAATACTTTTATGGGCCAGCACCTGCTGGTGCCCAAAGAAGGCGTGGCCATTCATATCAACGCCTACAATTTCCCGATATGGGGGATGCTGGAAAAAATTGCGGTCAACCTGCTGGCCGGCGTGCCCGCCATCGTAAAGCCCGGCAGCGTGGGATCTTACCTTACGGAAGCGGTGGTGCGGGAGATGGTTGCATCGGGTATAATGCCTGAAGGCGCCTTGCAACTGATCTGCGGTTCGGCAGGCGACCTGCTGGATCATGTCAATTCGCAGGACGTTGTCACCTTCACCGGCTCGGCCCATACCGGGCAATTGCTGAAAGCGCATCCCACCATCTTGCGGGAGAGCGTGCCGTTTAATATGGAAGCCGATTCGCTCAACTGCATTGTGTTGGGCAATGATGTTGACCCCGGTTCCGCCGACTGGGATATTTTTATAAAAGAAGTGCGCAAGGAGATGACGGTAAAAGCGGGACAGAAATGCACCGCCATCCGCCGCATCTTTGTGCCGGAAAATAAAATGGAAGACGTGTGGAAGGCCATCAGCCAGTCGCTTGCGCAGACTACCATCGGCAACCCGCTCAATGAAAAAGTGCGGATGGGCTCGCTGGCGGGACAGGGACAGCGCGAAGAAGTGCGGTCACAGGTGAAAAAACTGCTGGCGTCTTCACAAATCATCTATGGCTCGCAGGACAGTGTAACCGTAATTGATGCCGATGCGCAAACCGGGGCCTTTATGAGTCCCCTGCTGCTGCTGAACAGCCAGCCGTTTTCTTCCGTCGAAGCCCACGAGGTAGAAGCATTCGGGCCTGTCAGCACCATCATGCCGTACAAGCATACCGACGATGCCATTGCGCTGAGTAAAAAAGGAAAAGGCTCGCTTTGCAGCTCGATAGTGACTTCCGATCTTTCCATCGCCCGGCAATATGTACTCGGCGCGGGTACGCACCACGGCCGCATACTGGTGTTGAACAATGAATGCGCGAAGGAATCTACCGGTCATGGGTCCCCGTTGCCGCTGCTGGTGCATGGCGGCCCGGGCCGTGCGGGCGGGGGAGAGGAAATGGGCGGCATGCGGGGCGTAAAACATTATATGCAGCGCGTGGCGGTGCAGGGTTCGCCAACGGCGATTACCGCCATCACCAACGTTTACCAGCCGTATGCCAAAGGAATTACAGGGAATGTCCATCCATTCCGAAAATACTTTGAGGAATTAAACATAGGCGACCAGCTGATAACCGGCCGGCGGACGATCACTTCCAAAGACATCGATGATTTTGCCGATCTGAGCGGTGATCATTTCTATGCACATAAAAAGAATACTGATTTCAGCGGCACCATGTTCGAGCAGCAGGTGGCGCACGGGTATTTTATATTGAGCGCGGCGGCGGGATTGTTTGTTGATGGACCCGACCTTGGCCCGGTCCTGCTCAACTATGGTATCGACGAACTGCGGTTTACCAAACCCGTGTATCCCGGCGCTACCATTCATATACGATTCACCTGTAAGGAAAAAACCGAACAGGAGCAGAAAGAAGCAACGGATATACCCCGGGGCATCGTTCGCTGGTACGTGGAAATACTGGATGAAGCGGATGAGCATGTGGGCGTGGCGACAATACTTACAATGGTGAGGAAAAAATAGTAGTTTAGCGCCGCGCGCAACAAATAACTTATATGGACCCATACGTAAAATCCCATACCGATCATACCGGCATCACCACCATCGAATTCTTCCACCCGCAAAGCAATTCACTGCCGGGAAAAATACTCGAAGCCCTGGCCCATGAAATCCATCATGCAGGGCTGGAGGAAGAAACAAAAGTGATTATACTCCGCTCCGCAGGTGAAAAGACCTTTTGCGCAGGAGCTTCGTTTGACGAACTGATCGCCATTAAAAACGAGGAAGAAGGCCTGCGTTTCTTCAGCGGCTTTGCCCGGGTTATCAATTCCATGCGCACCTGCCCGAAACTAATCGTGGGACGCATACAGGGAAAATGCGTGGGCGGCGGTGTCGGACTGGCGGCTTCTGTTGACTATGCTATTGCCACCGAAGCGGCGGATATAAAGTTAAGTGAGCTGGCGATGGGCATCGGTCCCTTTGTAGTAGGCCCGGCCGTGGAAAGGAAGATCGGCAATGCGAGCTTTTCACACCTGGCCATTGATGCGGCAGGTTGGCGCAATGCCGATTGGGCCAAACGGAAAGGACTGTTTGCCGAAATGCACACCAGCATAGAAGGAATGGATGAGTCGATCAACCGGATTGCACATACATTAGCCCATTCAAGCCCTGTGGCCATGGCGGAAATGAAAAAAATATTCTGGAAAGGCACGGAACACTGGGAGCAATTGCTCCACGAACGGGCGGCCATCAGCGGCAGGCTCGTCATCGGTGAGTACAGCGTAAAGGCCATCGAAAAGTTTAAGAAAAAAGGCTAGTCACCTTCCGTGCGGGCTATCACCCGCATGGCTACCACCTTATGGTCGAACATATAAAAGACAATGTTATTACCGTTGTCTCCGTCCGGTGCGCGAACCTGCGATTGGCCCGGCACGCCCAATGCATCCTCGCCTTCGGAATCAGCGTCCGGACCGGACCTGACCTTATCGCGACCGTACACGTTGAGAATCCTGGTCAGTTCGTCCCCCATGCGGATGCCTAAAGACGTTTTCAATAAAGGAGAACGACTTAATACCTGGTCTACGGTGGTTGCATACGTGCTGTCTTTCTGCCATCCCTGCGTAAACGTAAGCGTATAGTCAACACCCCTGTAGCTGATGTCAAGGGTATCAGGATAGATGCCACGAACGGTGTCGCGGGCATCGCCATAGCCATTGCCCTGCTCTTTCGGTGGAGGCACGTTCGATAAAGGGCGCTTCAGTAGTTTCTCCACGCTTTGTAAATTCATGCCTATTTTTAGATCGCTGATGCCATCCCCCGAAACGATAAGGGAATCAGTATAAATAATGTTTGTGGCAGAGTCAACAGGAGCAGTGTGTGTAACAGCGTCGGGAGGAGCAGTGTTTGTGGCAGCAGTGTTTCCGTTTTTAGACGCACAGGCGGCTGCGGCAAACAGCAGGATAATAAGGGGTAATTTTTTCATTCGGATAATTTAGTCTGTAAAATAGTAACAATAGTGGCAGATATAAAGAAGTTTAGCGAAGAAAATTTTCAGGACTTGTGCAATACCCTGGCCAACAAGGACGCACACTTAAAGAAAATACTACAGCAGCACAGCTATCCGCCCATGTGGAACCGCCCGGCTTCTTTCGCCACGCTTATTCATATCATTTTGGAACAGCAGGTATCGCTGGCTTCGGCCAAAGCGGCGCTGGACAAATTAAAAGAACGCATCGGGACGATCACCCCGGAAAAACTACTGGCATTGACAGATGAAGAATTGAGAGCCTGTTATTTCAGCCGGCAGAAAACCGGCTATGCACGTCACCTCGCACAGGCAATGCTGTCCGGGCAATTGAATTTAAAAAAACTCACCCATGCCCATGATGATGAAGTACGGTTGGCCCTGAAGCAGGTAAAAGGCATTGGCGACTGGACGGTGGATGTGTACTTGCTTTTTGTGTTGCAGCGCAGCGATGTATTTCCTATTGGCGACCTGGCGATGGTCAACGCATTGAAGGAGGTGAAGCAATTGCCCAAAGAAACAGCCCGCGAAGAACTGCTGGCCCTGGCGGAAGCATGGCGCCCGCACCGATCGATTGCCACGATGCTCTTATGGCATCATTACATTAAAACCAAAAACATTAAACTGTAAGCGGTTCTCGTCCCGTAGGGACGGCTCGTGGGTAGACAAACATGCCACAAACACATCGTTCCGTAGGAACGTTCCGTGATTGGATTAACCCACCAAACGTGATGCAATCAAATATCGATATTTTTTCTACCCACGAAATGTCCCGATGGGACAAGGCTAGATATTCAAACCCCCGCAGGCGCTGATGACCTGCCCGGTGATATAGCTGCTCATATCCGAAGCGAGAAATAACGTCGTATTCCCTATTTCTTCCGCCGTACCGAACCGCCCCAGTGGTATTTTTTCCAGGAATGCCTTCGATGCCTCCCCTTCTTTGAGATAATGCGTCATATCGGTTTCTATAAAACCCGGCGCGATGGCGTTGCAGCGGATATTGCGGCTGCCCAGCTCGTGGGCGATTGACTTGGTAAACCCGATGATGCCGGCCTTGCTGGCGGCATAGCTGCTCTGTCCTGCGTTGCCACGGATGCCGATGATAGAGCTCATGTTGATGATAGAACCTTTTTTGGCTTTCATCATAGGGCGGATAACCTGCTTGGTCATATTGAACACGCTTTTCAGGTTGATATTGATGACATCATCCCATTGTTCGGGCGTCATGCGCAGCAGGAGATTGTCTTTTGATATACCGGCGTTGTTGACGCATACGTCCACGGTGCCGAACTCTTTTATTACTTCGGTTACAAAGGCTTCGCTGGCGGCAAAGTCACCTGCATTGGTTTTCCAGGCTTTTGCCTTTACGCCCAGTGCTGCCAGCCTGCTTTCCAGTGCTTTTGCCTTTTCGGCGCTGTTATCGCTTACATAGGTAAACGCCACATGGGCCCCGTGTTCAGCCAGTTTGAGGGCAATGGCTTCCCCGATGCCCCGGGCGGCGCCGGTTACGATGGCCACTTTGTTTTCCAATAGCTTCATCTGTGGTGGTTTTTGATGTTAAAAAGCTCCCTGCGGCAGGGCCGCCAAAAATAAAGCAGATTTTCATAGCGCGTATGCTTTCTTTTTTATATTAGATCACTATCGTTATTTTTGACGGATAACCGTTTGTCCTTATCGTTCATGCTGCGACCAAAACACCTGTCCATATTATTAGTAACTGCTTTTGCTATCGAAACTTTTTCCATCACCTACGGGTTTAAGATGGATGGGTATGAGGGACTGTTTTCCATCTTGTATTTTATCGCCGGGATATTTTTCAGCATCGTAATGGTATTGTACCCGCAGGTCAATATCCGGCTGTTCAGCACGGGCAAAGTGCCCCGCCCCATGAAATGGATGCAGACCGGATTGTTTATCGTGGCCGGCCTGGTGATCTGGTTCCAGTCGAAATACCTTATCAGCTCCATGCCGGTAGATGTCAGTTATGCCGATATGCTGCCGGTCATAAAAGTGATGGACCAGCGGTTTATCGCGGGCCACTGGCGTCATATTTATGATACCATTCCCGAGATATGGAATGGCACTAAACCCATTTACCTGCCCGGCATCTGGATACCCTTTGTACCCGCTGTTTTCTTTGGCATCGATATGCGGTGGATGACCGTGCTTTGCCTGTTCTTTGTATACGCCGTGTACCTGCTTAGCTTTTATGCCAACCACCGGAAAATACTTTCCTTTATTACGCTGCTGATTGCCTCGGTATTGCTGTGGTGGCTGCTGACGGAAGACGATGAGCATGGGCTGATTACCCGCACGGAGGAAGGCACGATCATCGTGTATTATGTGCTGGCGGTGCTGGCGCTGCTGTCGGAACATATAGTTTTTGCCGGCATTGCCATTTCGCTGTGTATGCTTAGCCGTTATTCGCTGGTGGGCTGGGTGCCCGCCTTCCTGGTTTTTTTGGTGCTAAGTGGAAAGACAAGAAAGGCATTTTTATTCAGCGCCACCGGGCTGACGTGTATGGTGATACTATTCATTCTCCCGTTTGGTTGGGAATTGATAAAAGACCTGGCGCAATTGCCGGGGAAATATATCCCGTTTGCAGCAAGGGTATGGAAAGACAGCCCGGAAGTGTTTTCAGGCGGTGCGGGCATGGCCCGTTTCTTTGGTCCCAACCGGATTGCCCTGCAACACAACCTGCTGATAGCTTCTTCTTTTGTCGTGCCGACGGTATTTATGATCATCTGCCATTATGCAGGTAAGAAAAGACCGCTTGCCAATATACCGCTGGCGGCATTGAAACTAAGCGTGGTGGTGTTCTACAATTTAATCGATGTGCCTTACCTGTACCTGTTTTATACTTCTTCTTTTATAAGTCTTATCGTGGTGGCTTTTTTCCTGAAGCATGACGGAGAGGAAGCGCCGGAAGGATGATCACTGCGGGGAGGCGGCCAATGCCAGTATCTCGGTTAGCAGTGTCCGATCGTTGCTCAGGCGCGGCACCTTGTGCTGGCCGCCCAGTTTGCCCTTGCTTTTCAACCAGTTGTTAAAGCTGCCCTTTGGCAATGCGTGCACGATGGGCAGGCTCAGCGCGATGTCCTTGTAGCGCTTGGCTTCGTAATCGCTGTTGACGCTTTTGAGCGCGGTGTCCAGTTCGGTGATGAATTGCTGCAAATCGGCAGGAGCATTGTCAAATTCAATCAGCCATTCGTGGGCACCGTTGCTGTTGTCGCCGAAATACACGGGAGCGGCTGTATAATCGTTCACCACCGTGCCGGTCTTTTCGCCGGCAATGGCAATGGCCTTGTCGGTATTGTCGACAATCACTTCTTCGCCGAAAGCATTCATATAATGTTTCAGGCGGCCGCTTACTTTTATTTTATAGGGATTCAACGAAGTAAACTGAACGGTGTCGCCTACCACATAACGCCACAGGCCACCTGCGGTGCTGATGATAAGCGCATAGTTTTTATTTAATACCACTTTACCCAGGCCGACCGTATCGGGAAATTTCTTGCCGTATTCTTCCACGGGCATGAACTCGTAGAAGATGCCGTGACCGGTGAAAAGCAGCATGCCGTCGTCGTTGGGTCTTACCTGCGCGGCGAAAAAGCCTTCGCTGGCGTTGTACATTTCCAGGTAGTTGATGTCTTTGCCGATCAGCTTACGGAACTGCTCCCTATAGGGAACAAACGATACGCCGCCATGGATATACAGTTCCAGGTGGGGCCATATCTCGCAGAGATATTTTTTACCACTTATTTCCAGCAGGCGCCTGATCAGCACCAGCGTCCAGGTGGGCACGCCGGAAATAGAGGTCACGTTCTCCTTCATGGTGGACAGGGCCAGTTGCTCAATCTTGCTTTCCCATTCGTCCATCAGCGCGATGCTCAGCTCGGGCGTGCGTATCCAGTTGCTCCATACCGGCGAGTTTTGCATGAGCACGGCGCTCAGGTCGCCGTATTGAATGTTTTCATCCACCTTATGCACCTGGTGGCTGCCGCCGATGACAAGCCCCTTGCCGGTCAGCAGGTCGGAACCCGGAAACTGGTTGTAGTACATGGTCAGTACGTCCTTGGCGCCCTGGTAATGATTCTCTTCCAGGCTTTCCTGGCTGACGGGGATAAACTTGCTTTTATCGCTGGTGGTGCCGCTGCTTTTGGCAAACCAGTGAACGGGCGTGTTCCACAGTATGTTTTCCTCCCCGTTCATCATCCGCTGGATATAGGGTTTCAGGTCTTCGTATTCGTGGACGGGGACGGTTTGCTTGAATGTTTTGAGCGAAAACAGCAGGTTGAACTTGTATTTCCTTCCGAATTCGGTGTATTGGGCGGCGGTGACGAGGTCCTGCAATACTTCCCGTTGAACCGCCACAGGTTGTGAGGTCCAGAGTTCGATCAACCAAAGCCGCAATCGGGCCAGCCGGGATATGGCAGGCGAAAGGAGTTTCATACTTGAAGGGCAAAATAAGCAATTCCTGTTACCCTACCATCACCTCGCCGGTATATATGCTGCCCGTCGCAGGGCTCCCGGTGGAAGCGGGTTGGGCAGGGCCCCGCGACCCGCGGATACCGGGGAAGCCACAGGATGCCAAATGGGATCTTTGCTATAGCGTAAAAGTTTAATGTGTTAAGGGAAATGATTGTGCTGAAGATCACAAACAACGCCCCTCCTGTATGTCCCCCGCCAATCTGGAACGACTGCTCCCGGTTGACGTACTGACAAAATAGCTGCTTGCTACCGCCTTCCTTGTATACTAGATCGTGTGTACATGGTATCTAGTTCGTGTCTAGTTCGTCTAATAGTACGAACTGGACACGACTTGAGGCCGAACTACACACGCCGTAGGCAGGTCAAAATGGCGGAGTTGACGTAGTCGAAAGCCGGGAGAGAACTTGGTATGTCCCCCGGATGTCTACCTCTGGTGGGGTTTGTTAAGCTTTACAGGGGCTTCCCGCCAGGGGCGGGACAAGCTCTCCGGGGCCGTTCCGGGTTGTTGTTGCGGTTCTATAAACAGGAAGCCCTTCCAGGGCTGTTCGGATAGACCAGGCTGAGATACTGCCGGCGGCAGGCTGATTTTGTAATACCGATGGTTTCAGCAATATTTGCCGGGAGCAACGCTCCTATCAACCATGTTCATAACATCCGCCCGTTTTATCAAAGACCAGATTCCCGGCACTACCATACGCCAGCTTTTGTTGTTATATGAGCGGGAATTGCAGGAACAGGGGGTGGACAGCACTTCAGTGGACAAGGTTTCCGTGGCGTTTACCAATGGTGCGGTCGGCTGGGAGTTTAACCCGTTTTACAACAAACTCTCTTTTTTTACAAAAGGCGAGATCCGGATCACCGATGAAGGAAAGGAATACCTGGTGGACTTCCGGGGAGATACTACCCGTATTGTTACGGTTCCCGCTATTGTTGCTGTGCTGGCAGGCGTGGTATTTTTCTTCCTGTCGGAATTTAGCTGGTTGGCCCTGCCCATAGCCTGCGGCCTGTTTGCATTGGGTGTTATCGGCCGGTTTATAAATATGAATATCAGCTTTCCCGTTTATTTTGCCTGGCTCCGTAACAATATAGAAAACCGGGTAATTTGAGGGGAAATAAATCCTTATCTATATGCAACACTTCAGGATGAAATCCGGCACATGCAAGCAGATTAGGAAGAAGCTTTTTATGGGGTGCCTTTTATAATTCTTTTTGCAGTTATTACAGATACCAATGCCGTTCATTAAAGGGCTCAAAAAGATACTTTTACAAAAGCTCGCTTAATTACCCCGTTTTTTTCTACTTCCTTTATTGTAAGCTTAAGTTTTTCGGCATTTGTCTTATGAAAGACGTTGCGGTGCACCTTTTTAATATAACCTATTTTCTTATCACCTTTAAAAACCCTGACC
>DASYCT010000516.1:0-15272 GCA_036500065.1 Chitinophagaceae bacterium
GAATTTTCCCACATCGACGGCAATCCGGCAGGCTTCTTTAAAAAGTGTCGTTTCATCGGTTACCCGCACGATCATCTGGTTGATATGGCTGATAAACGAATAGAGACGGTTGTCCTTTACTATTTTTTCATCCGGTTGCAGGGATGAACCACGCGTGCGGATTTTTTGAAGCAATATAAAGGCGCTTGCAAGAATAAGTATAAGGACGCCGTTGAGCAGGTTGCCCGTTTGCAGGAAGGGTTGTTTCAATTCATATATGAAAACAGCTATAGCAGCTATGCCGGCCAGGGCGATGAGAAGCTCCGCAATCTTTAATGCTTTTCCTGTTCCCGCTTTCATATAAAATAAATGGAATTAACAAAGTAGCTATTGTATGTACTTTTTGAGCATCCGGGAAATCCTCGCGTTTTCCAACAGGGGCAGAAGATGCAAAATGCAATTTTAAGTTACAATATTTAATTATAGAATTATGTAATATTATTTCCCGGGATTTAACTGAAAATTAGATGCATGTATATACCCTCTTCCCCGGGCATCTATAGCCGTCAAATATATAGTTACAGAACTGCCCGGCAGAGTTATAGAACGCTCCGGGACATATACTAAACCGGTTTTCCCGGTAATTTCAACCTGTTTCCAGGCTGCTATACCAAAAGGATGGCACTATCAAATAGTGTTACAACCAGGTAATTTCTGCCCCTGTAATCTTTTCATGTGATTCTATCCGTCAATTTTTACCACTCATCCAATCGACTAAAATATCTTTTTTCACGATCCCATATATGTAATACACTCATAATCATAGATTTCAGGTTAAGCCGATTATCATTCTATAGAAATTACCTCCCTTAAGAAGGTACTTTGTCTTGCATAGTACTGAAACTTCTCCTATATTTGTGTCGTCAAAGTAGAAAAGGCACCAAAAAGAAGTTGTATGAACATCGAAAACACACAAAGTCAAATGCGGAAGGGGATACTGGAATTTTGTATCCTTTCCGTCATCCGCCGGGGCGAGGCCTACCCGAGTGATATTGTAGAAGAGATGAAGGCAGCCAATCTTAATATTTTTGAAGGCACCCTTTATCCCCTGCTGACCCGGCTAAAAAATGCAGATATGCTCACATACCGGTGGGTGGAAAGCAATTCGGGTCCTCCCCGCAAATATTTCTCACTAACCGAAAAGGGGTTGCAGTTCTACAACGAACTGGAGAAGACCTGGAATGAGCTCGCCAATGCCGTCAACGCCCTGGCTAAAAAGACAGAGAGCCTGCCGGATACCACCAACCAAAACCCATCCTTCTAACTTCAACCACCAACAAATAACAGAACAAATGAAAAAGATCATCAACATAAATTTTCAGGGTAGGGTCATCCCGATCGAGGAGACAGCCTACGATCTCCTGAAAACCTACGTGGATAGTTTGCGAAGACATTTCGTAAACGAAGACGGGCGTGATGAGATCATCAACGACATTGAAAGTCGTATCGCGGAACTTTTCTCCGAACGCCTCAAACGCGGCAGCGCCTGCATTACCGATGAAGACGTGAGCGCCGTTATCGCCAGCATCGGACGTCCCGAGGATTTCGACGAGCAGGATGGCGAAAGCAGCAGCGCCGGGCCTACTACAAATACAGCCGGGAGCAGTAGCAATTATGATCAAAAGCAGGAGCAATATAGCTGGACCCATGCCACGGCAGGTAAAAACACCCGCCTGTTCCGCAATGCCGATGACAAGATCATCGCCGGCGTCTGCAGCGGTCTCGCCGACAGCCTTCGTATCGACCCCGTTATCATGCGTATCCTGTTTGTATTGTTTTTTGGCGTATCCTTCTGGATCTATGTCGTGCTGTGGATCGTCGTGCCGGTACAATCATTGAAAACTAAAGTCACGAAACGCCTGTACCGCGACCCGGAACACAGGGCTATCGGTGGTGTATGCAGTGGATTAGCCGCCTATTTCAATACCGAAATCTGGATACCCCGGCTCATATTCGGTGTGCCCCTGGTTATCAGCATACTCAACGGCGCTCTCCACGGTCCCTTTTTTAACTTCCATCATGGGCTCGGCTTCGTGAGCGGTTCACTGGTAAGCACACTTGTATTTATATACGTGATATTGTGGATTGTGCTGCCCGAGGCCACCACTACCTCCGAAAAACTGGAAATGCGCGGTGAGAAGATCGACCTCAACAGCATACGCGACACCGTGAAGGAAGACCTGCAGGGATTTAGAGGAAGGGCCGAGAAGTTTGGCGCAGAAGTAAAAGAAACGGCGCAGCAGTTTGCCAGCAGGACCAGTTCCTTCGCTCAACAGAGCGGCCAGCGCGCGCAGTCGTTTGCTGCGGAGGCAGGACCGATGGCCCGCAGAACCGGTTACGGTCTCGGTCATTTCATCGCGGTCATGTTTAAGATCTTCTTTTTCTTTATCGGGGGGTGCATCGTGGTAGCCCTGCTGGGTGTACTGGTATCGCTGTTTGGCGCAGGCATCGCCGTAATGCCGTTCAAGGATTATATACTGGACGGTCAGTGGCAAAGCCTGCTGGCATGGTGCGTTCTCATACTCTTTATCGGCGTGCCCATCATCGCCGTGATTGTATGGATCATCCGCCGCATCGCGGGTGCAAAAAGCCGCAATCACTTTATCGGCTATGCTTTTGGCATGCTTTGGATTATCGGCCTGTTCTGCCTTATCGCCCTCACAGTGGCCGTAAAACGCAATTTCGATTATAAGGCCCGCGTGCAACAGGATTTCAACATTACACAACCGCTGACCGGAAAACTGATAGTAAAAGTGGCCAATTCCGCCGTTCAATATTATGGCGCCTGGTGGGGTGGCAACTGGAGCGGTCCCTTCAACCTTACCGATGACAGCCTTGTAGTGAAAAACGTGCGTGTGAAGATTGAGAAAAGCAATGACAGCGTTTACCATGTATTCGCCACTAAATCCAGCAACGGCAGCAGCGGCATCCAGGCCGAAGGATTTGCCCGCACCCTCGGGTTCCAGATCAACCAGCAGGACAGCACCCTGTATCTCGACAATGGTTTTTCATTGCCCGCGGGACAGAAATTCCGTAACCAGCAGGTACTTGTCACCGTGCAGGTCCCCATCGGCAAACGCATCCTGGTAGACCGTTCTGTGAGCCGCCGCTACCATTGGTTTATTATCGACCGCGGCCGCTATGACGACTGGGATTGGGACTATGATTCCGAAAGCAGTTATTACTACAATGACGGCGTGGAATATATCATGACACCCGGCGGCCTGGAAAGAACGGATGGCAAAGACAAAAAGCATGTCAGCAACCGCCGCAACAACAACGATGAGGATAATAATGATGACAACGGCTATAATAATAACCGCAACAATGGCAATAACGGCAAAGCCGAGCGGTATCGCTACCAGCAAATCGAAGATTCCATCCGGATCAAAGCAAGGGCAAAGCTCCGGGAGGAAATGAGAATAAAAGACAGCCTGGACCGTGAAAAGAAACTGAAAGAAGTGATTAAGACCAGTTCCGTACAGACAAGAAAGAACTCCGCCGGGACAAACGACGATGGCGATATGCCCGGCAACCATTTAATCTTTTCCCCGGTATTGATTTTTGCTATCCGCTGACCCTGGCCCGCATGCCGCTGCTAACCCCCGGCGGGTAGTTGCCGTGGTTCGGTTGGCAAGCGGGTTGAAGTTGGAACACAGCTCCTCATCTTCCGGTGGGGAGCTTTTTTATTTGCCACCTGATGGGCAATCTTTACATTTGCTGCCACCATGAAAACATGTCAAACCATTATGAAGAATACGCCTTTTACACAAAAGCACATTGCACTCGGCGCTAAAATGGCTGAGTTTGCCGGCTATAATATGCCCATCAGCTACAGCGGCATCAACGATGAACATGCCGCCGTTCGCACCAATGCCGGTATTTTCGATGTAAGCCACATGGGCGAATTCATCCTCAAGGGGCCGCATGCCCTCGACCTTATCCAGCGCGTTACCACCAATGACGCCTCCAAACTCACCGCCGGCAAGGCCCAGTATAGCTGCCTGCCAAATGAGAAAGGCGGTATCGTCGACGACCTGCTTATTTACTGCATCGAGGAGAACAATACGTACATGATCGTGGTAAACGCCTCCAATATTGAAAAAGACTGGAACTGGATCAGCGCCCACAATACTCATAAAGTGGAAATGCACAATATTTCCGACAAGACCTGCCTGCTGGCCATACAGGGACCCAACGCCACCAAGATGCTGCAGGCTCTGACAGACATGGATATACTAAACCTGAAATATTATACGTTCTCCAAGGGAGTTTTTGCCGGCGTAGACAACGTGCTGGTAAGCGCTACCGGTTATACCGGGGCAGGAGGTGTAGAGATTTATTTTGAGGACAAGGGCGACAATGCCGGCAAAATATGGGATGCCATCTTCGCCGTCGGCGGCCCGCAGGGGTTAAAACCCATCGGTCTCGGCGCCCGGGATACCCTCCGGCTGGAAATGGGCTATTGCCTGTACGGCAACGATATCGACGACGACACATCGCCGCTGGAAGCAGGGCTCGGATGGATCACCAAATTCAACAAAGACTTTACGGCCAAATCAATACTGGAAAAGCAAAAGGCAGACGGCGTACAGCGTAAGCTGGTGGGGTTTGAGATGATAGAAAAAGGTATTCCCCGCCACGGTTACGAGATAAAAGACTTCAGCGGCATGGTCATCGGTCATGTTACTTCCGGCACCCAATCGCCGAGCCTGGGCAAGGCCATCGGCATGGGTTATGTAAGATCGGTGTTTGCAACGCTGGATGCGAAGATCTATATCAAGGTCAGGGATAAACTCCTGCACGCCAAAGTGGTGAAATTTCCTTTTAGCTAATATTTCTGGAAAGGTTTTTGCATAGTAAAGGGAACTTATTCCAATATTCCACCTGAAAGCTATGCATGATGCCTGTTATTCATCTAACTACTTTTATTGCAGCCCCCGCCGACCGTGTCTTTGACCTGGCCCGTAATATCGACCTGCACAAAAAATCAATGGCCCATACCAATGAGCAGGCAGTAGCCGGCACCACCTTCGGGCCCGTTAATGCCGGAGATACCGTGACCTGGAAGGCCAAACATCTCGGCAAGACAAGAATCCTCCGCGTAAAGATCACCGATATGAAAGCCCCCCATTCGTTTACCGACGAAATGCTGGAAGGGGATTTTAAATCCATGCGGCACGAGCACCATTTCAAACCGGTAGACAACGGCACTTTCATGATCGATCTTTTCAGCTTTGAATCTCCCTGGGGCGGCCTCGGCAAAATAGTCAACCAGCTTTATCTTACCCGTTATATGCGCAGGCTCCTCGAACAGCGGAGCGTGATGGTAAAAGAATACGCCGAAAGCGATAAATGGAAGTTCCTGTTGAACAAGTAATAAATTGACAGCGGCCCATCGCCAACCTCTTCCCCATTCCATCACAATGCGTTACCTTCGCGGCCTCTTATGAAGGACAACAAACCCAGTTTATACACATCGCTTAGCCCCGCTCTCCTGCATTTATACGATGTCAGCCATGCCGTGGTCGTCATCATCGACGTGTTGCGCGCCACCTCTACCATCGCCACCGTCCTTCACAACGGCGCGCGTTGCGTGATACCGGTAGACAGCGTTCCCAAATGTATCGAGCTGGGCAAACAGCTTCATGCCATCACCGCCGGCGAGCGCGACGGCAAGGTAGCCGAGGGGCTCGAATACGGCAACTCACCTTTCGAATACCCCGAATCGTTTATCGGCGGCCAGACCCTGGTGCTTACTACCACCAACGGCACCAAGCTCCTGCACATGGCGCTCGACAAGGGCGCAGAGCATATCATCACCGGCTCCTTTCCTAATCTCGATGCGGTATGCAGCTACCTGCTGAAGCAGAACCAGAACGTTGTTCTCGGCTGCGCCGCCTGGAAAGACCGCGTAAACATCGAAGACACCCTCTTTGCCGGCGCCGTCATTCACCGCGTAAGAAGCCATTTTTCCATCAATTGCGATTCTTCCCAAATGGCCGAAAGCATGTATCTCGACGGCAAAAAGGACCTCTATGGGTTTATGAAGGAAAAGAACGCTTCCCATTACCATCGCCTTAGCAATTACGGATTGGAAAAAGACATCCGCTACTGTCTTACCCCCGGTAGCGCCAATGTGTTGCCCGTCTACGAAGAAGGAAAGCTGGTCACGCACCCGGATTACAGGAAATTAACCTGATATTGGCTGCCGTCGAAGCAGCGGTGCTCTAACCTTCCCGATTTCGTAAGCCCCGGTAAGCATCCTTAAGCTATTTTTGCAGCTAGTGCCGTCATCACCCGTACATATAGCCCTCGTAGGAAATCCCAACAGCGGGAAAAGCTCCCTGTTCAATTCCTTAACCGGGTTAAACCAGAAAGTGGGCAATTTCCCGGGTGTCACCGTGGACAAGAAAAGCGGGTCTTCCCTGCTGTCCGATGGCGTGCAGGCCAAAATCATCGATTTGCCCGGCACCTACAGCCTTTACCCCAAACGGGCCGACGAATGGGTGACTTACAAGGTATTGCTCAACCAGGATACCGATGTCCGCCCCGATATGATCGTCCTGCTGGTAGACGCCAGCAACCTGAAACGCAACCTGTTATTCTGTTCCCAGATCATCGATCTACGGATACCCGTCGTGATAGCCCTTACCATGATGGACCTGGCCAAGAAAAGAGATATTGAAATCGATATCAGCGGACTGGAAGTAGAACTGGGGGTGCCGGTCGTCTCCGTCAATCCCCGCAAAAACAAGGGCATCCCCCAGCTAAAGAAAATAATGGCGCAGATGGCCCTTCGCCGTCACCATGCGCCGGTGAGGAATTTTATCGACAGCAGGGAACTGGCCCCCGCCGCCGTCGACGAAGTAAAAAAACAATTCCCCGCCATCAGCGATTATACCGCTATCCATTACCTCATCAACCACGAAACTTTTTCACTGGACGACCGCATGCAGGAAAGGATAGAGGACATCGAGCAACGCAATAAATTCAACCCCACCAAGACACAGGCCGATGAAATCATGCAGCGCTATGCCCGGATAAAAGGCATTATGAAGCAGCATGTAAGCGAACCCGGCCCGCTGGCGCGCACGTTGTTTACCGAACGGCTGGACAATCTCCTGTTGCACCGCTATTGGGGCTACCTGATCCTGCTGGCTGTTTTATTTCTTTTGTTCCAAAGTGTGTTCTGGCTGGCTACCTTCCCGATGGATGGCATCGAATGGACCTTCGCCCACCTGGGCGGATGGCTCGGACATGTATTGCCACAGGGGTGGTTCACCAACCTGTTTGTCGACGGCATCCTCGCAGGTCTTAGCGGCATCCTCGTGTTCGTGCCCCAGATTATGATCCTTTTTGGCCTAATCACCGTGTTGGAAGACACCGGCTATATGGCCCGCATCAGTTTCCTGACCGATAAACTGATGCGCAAAGTGGGGCTCAACGGCAAAAGCGTCATGCCTATGATCAGCGGGTTTGCCTGTGCAGTACCGGCCATCATGAGCGCCCGGAATATCGAAAACAAAAAGGAACGCCTGCTGACCATTCTCATTACGCCCCTGATGAGCTGCAGCGCACGGCTACCCGTGTTTACCATTCTTATCGCACTGGTAATACCGAAAACCTATTTCCTCGGCTTCCTGAGCCTGCAGGGGCTGGTCATGATGGGACTTTACCTGCTGGGCGTGGTGATGGCCCTTATCGTCTCCTATGTCGCCAAGTGGTTTATCAAACTGCAGGAAAAAAGCTATTTCATCCTCGAACTGCCGACTTACCGCGCACCGCGCTGGAAGAACGTGGTGGTGACGATGATTAATAAAGCAAAGATTTTTGTGTTCGATGCAGGCAAGATCATCATGATTATCAGCCTTATTCTCTGGGCCCTGAGCACCTATGGACCCCCGGCAAAAATGAGGGCCGTGGCGCAGGAATACGATAGCCTGATACAGCAGCAACCCGCCCGTGCCGCCGAACTGCAACGGGAAAAAAATACCAGCCTGCTCCAGCATTCTTTTGCCGGCATCCTGGGCAAGACCATCGAGCCGGTCATCGCCCCGCTGGGATATGACTGGAAGATCGGCATCGCCCTCGTTACCTCCTTTGCCGCCCGCGAGGTTTTTGTCGGCACCATGGCCACCCTTTACAGCGTGGAAGGGGGCAAGGACGCCGACGAAACAACCCTTACGCAGAAAATGCAACAGGCCAAACGGCCCGATGGCACCCCTATTTACTCCCTTGCCGCCGGAGTTTCACTGATGATCTTCTATTTGCTGGCCATGCAATGTATGAGCACTTTGGCCGTGGTGAAGCGCGAGACGCGTAGCTGGAAATGGCCGCTTATCCAATTAGCTTATATGACGGGACTGGCGTACGTGGTCAGCCTGGCTGCCTACCAGTTGTTGAAATAACTCCCTCAAGACTTAATGTCATTTTCGGTCCGGGTTTCTACCGATGAGCCGTCTACATGGGGGCGAGACCCCTGGACGGGCACCCCCTAAAAACAAATAGGCCCGGATAGAGATCCAGACCGCTTTGTAAAAACCCAATATCCTATTGAAAACCGAATTCAGGGTAATACATGCAATTCGCATTCCAACAGCTTTTCCCGCCTAAACCAGTCTTTTTCATACCCGGTGTGGAGGAAATAATTCTACAAATTGTTGATCTCCTGCACAAATTATGGGGCATTGTTCCCTGGTGGACCTACGTACTATTTCCTCCTTTTTTTCGTTTTCCTATCACTCCAATTCCTGCAAGAAATGAAAAACCTCACCCTCCTTTTTGCCCTTGTTCTCCTGGTCGCACAGACCCATGCACAGGCAGACCGCTTCTACTACCCCGATGCCTTTTATTTTGTCAAGGAAGTGCCGCTCGAATCCCTGCAGGGGAAGCCGTTTCATTTCGCTATTTCGGTCAAAGAAAATCCCGCGGATTCTTTATCCCGGCCCCGCATTTATGCCATACAGGCGCGCAAGGGAAAAGAAGATTTTATCGGAAAGAGCCTTACGTATGCAAAGGCCACCAACGGTGTCTGGAAAACCTATAGCATCGATGGCGTGGTGGACAATGAAGCTACCCGTATATGGCTGTATGTGGCCGTCAACGGCAACGGTGACTTTTATTTCGACAATCTCCATTTTTCCGTGGCCGATGCTACCGGTGCACTAAAGGAAAAGGAGCTGCTCAATGCCTCCTTTGAAGAAAAGAAATTGCTGAATGGCTATTATATGAGCAAACGATCTTCCAGCGATTTAAAGATCAGTATATCCACCGTGGCCAATGATGGCAAACAATCCGTGGAGATAAGCAGCACGGGGCAAAAAGCCGCCGGCTACCACCCCGTCGCCAGTAATTAGGCTGTTGCTTCCACCCGCTTTCTCTTGAACAGGGAAATAATCACACCGCTGAAAATAATACAACCGATGCCGGTCAGCGATATCGCATCGGGAAAGGCATCGCCGAGCGCCATGCCGATAAAAACACTGAAAACAATATTGGCATAGCTGATAGCCGATACGATGCCCGCTTTATCGGCCCCGTAAGCCAGGGTAACAAAATACTGCCCAAACACTGCCGCCAGCCCCAGGATGATAAGATACACCCATTCTATTCCCTTTGGCACTTTAAACGCTACGAGAAATATTTCATCCGGCTTATATCCGCCCGCATGCTGTACAATCATGCTTATGCCCGGGATGATAACGCCGCTGATGATAAAGGCCGCCACGATGATCCGCGCATCATAATACCGGTTCAGCTTTCCTACCGTGATATAGGCAATGGCCGATGCAACGCCCGACAGCAACCCCGCCACGTGATAATACCAGGGGAAATGCATGGCCGGTTTGTAGACCAGCAACATACCGGTAAAGCCAAATAGTATCGCACCTGCCACCCGCCGGCCATGATATTCGCCAAACAATATAAATGAAAACACCGCGATGAACAGCGCCGAAGTGAGGTTGTAGGTCATCGCCGTGCCGAGCGGAATATGCAATATGCAATACAGCAGCGTGTAAAGCGCCACCGTGCCCATGATACCGCGAAAGATAAGCCACTTGAATTTACCTCCCTGGTTGACCGGGGGTTTTAGTGCAAAAGCGATTGACAGCACAATCAGGCCAACGAGGTTACGATAAAACACCAGTTGCCCCGCATTGAAACTCCCTTTTAATAATTTGGCGGCGCCACCCATGATGGAAAAACCGAGGGCGGCAAGCAGCATATAAAAAATCCCGTGGTATCGCCGGGCAGGTATCATACAACTTTTACGAGGCGTTCTACGGCGGCGGCAATCGTTTCCTCTTTTTTGGCAAAACAAAAACGGATCACTTTATCGTCCTTTCCCGCCTTGTAGAACGCCGATACCGGTATGCCGGCTACTCCGTATTCCCGGGTGATGCGTTTGGCCAGCTCCTTATCGCTTTCCTGGCTGATGCGTTCGTAGGTATAACACTGGAAATAACTGCCATAACTCGGCAGCGGCGTAAATTTGGTTTGCTGCATCAGTTGCTGGAAGTAATCTCTTTTCTGTTGCAGAAAGGCCCCGAGCGAAAGATAACTGTCCCTGTCCTTCAGAAACTCCGCCAGCGCCACCTGCGAAGGGGTGTGACAGGAAAAACAATTAAACTGGTGCACCTTGCGAAATTCCTTCATCAGCTCCGCTCCTGCAATACAGTAGCCGAGTTTCCAGCCGGTGCAATGGTACACTTTGCCAAACGAAAAACATACAAAGCTCCGTTCCAGCAAATCGGGATAACGCAAAATGGACTGGTGGGCGATGCCGTCGAAGATCAGGTGCTCGTACACTTCGTCGCTAAGGATAAGTATATTGGTATCTTTCACCAGCGCACGCAACTGTTCTATATCTTCCGTGCTCAATACCGCGCCGGTGGGGTTATGCGGCGAGTTGAGCATTATCATCCGCGTGCGCTTTGTGATGCGTTGTTTTACTTCGTTCCAGTCGATTTTATATTCCGGGAATTTCAGATCGATCAATACCGGTATGGCTCCATTGATCACCACGTTGGGGATATAGCTGTCGTAGGCCGGTTCAAAAATGATCACTTCATCGCCCGGCTGCAATACCGTTGTGAGCGAGGTGTAAATAGCATAGGTGCCGCCGGGAGTGATGGTAATTTGGGTATCGGGATTCACCACCGTACCGTACAACGACTTCACCTTTTCCCCCAGCACTTCCCGCAGCGGCGGATGTCCCTGCATGGGTGCATACTGGTTGAAATTGTTCTTCATCGCCTCGTTGACCAATGCCACCAGTTGCGCCGACATGGGGAAATCAGGAAAGCCCTGCCCGAGATTAATCGCCTTGTGTTCTGTCGCCAGGGCGCTCATGACGGTAAAAACGCTGGTGCCCGTATCGGGGAGTTTGCTGTTGATGGGGGAGTATGCCAAGCGTCGTTCTATTTTATTTCAATGTTTTCTTCCCTGATCATTCCTTCGCCAAACAGCCGCAGGTAGACCTGCGCCACCGTTATCACGTCTTTCTGGCAATAGGTCACGATACGCTGAAGGTCTTTGTCCTTCCAGTATACATCGCCGACCATGCTGCCGTCGATATCGTCTTTGGGTGTGGGGACACCCAGCGTATGCGCCAGCAGGTTAAGAGAAGTATAATTTTTAAAATCGCCGAATTTCCAAAGTTCCATCGTATCGAGATGGTTCACTTCCCAGGGCTTACGGCCGGGTGTGTGCAATACGCCCGGGATAGCAACGCCATTTACCACCATGCGCCGGCATAGATAGGGGAAATCAAATTCCTTTCCGTTGTGCGCACATAAATACTTGGAAGGCTCGGCAGCCCATTTGCGAAGCATATCGGCAAACTCGCGCAGCAGTATTTTCTCATCGTCGCCGTAAAAGGATTTCAGTACGAGCTTCTTCTCGTCGCCGCTACCCTGCAAAAAGCCACAACTGATACAAATGATCCTGCCGAACTCGGCATAGATGCCCGCCCGGCTGTAAATACTTTCGATGGTATCGGCTTCCTTGTTGCGCAGCAGGATTTCCGCCTTGCGTGTCCAGAGCTCTTTCCATTCTTCCGCAAGCCCGTCGAAGGCGGGTTGCTGTGAAACCGTTTCTATGTCGAGAAACAGGATGCTATGAAGTGGTGCGCCGGATGCCATGTATGTGTTAATCTGTAAATGAAAGAATCGGGCCTTATAAAAACTTATCGCCTTTATTACGCTTTACTTCCGCCACATAATCCTTGATCTGCTGCTCTTTTTCCTTTTTGCAGATCAGCAGCACATCTTCCGTGTCGACAACAATATAATCATCCAACCCCTGCAATAACACCAGTTTTTTGTCGGGTGCATGCACCATGCATTTGGTGGCGTCGATGATCATGACGTTATTGCCGGCCACGGCATTGTGGAAATAATCCTTCTCGAAATTCTCGTACGCACTGTTCCAGGTACCCAAATCGCTCCAGCCAAAAGAAGAAGGGATCACATACACATTGTGTGCTTTTTCCATGATGCCGAAATCGATGGAAATATTGGTGCATTGAGGATAAATATCTTTCAGGGCCTGGTCTTCTTCGGGGGTATTGAATTTGTCCTTTTCGGCTGAGAACACCTCGTACATCTCGGGCAGGAATTTTTCGAAGGCGGTCAGGATGTTTTTCACCTGCCACACAAAGATACCCGCATTCCATAAAAACTCGCCGCTGGTCACGAAGGTCTTTGCCAGTTCAAGGTTGGGCTTTTCGGTAAAGGTCTTCACCTTGTACACATCCCGGCTCACCGCCATCTGTTCAAACTGGATATAACCATAACCCGTATTGGGATAGGTAGGTTTTATGCCCAGGGTGATAAAGGCGTTGAGATGGTTCACAAACTTGAGCGCTTCCGTACACACCGCCAGGAAACCCGGCGTATCCTGTATCACATGGTCGGAAGGCGCTACGATCAAAGAGGCTTCAGGATCTTTCTGGTGCAGCTTAAAGGATATATAAGCAATACAGGGCGCTGTATTCTTGCGCGAAGGCTCACCCAGTATATTCTCTTTTTTTATCCCCGGCAATTGCTTCTCCACGATGGGAATATATTCCTGCGAAGTAACCACGTAAATGTTTTCCTGGGGAATAAATTCGGCAAACCGTTCATAGGTGGATTGAATAAGCGTTTTACCGGTATTGAGAATATCAAGAAACTGTTTGGGATAATCGGCCCTGCTCATCGGCCAGAAACGGCTGCCGATACCACCGGCCATAATGGCTACGTAGTAATGTTGATTCATAAAGAACGCCTGTCAGGTTAAATTAGTTCATGGGGAAAAACCCTGGGGGCAAATGTATCAAATGCCTTAGTCATCCTCAAAATAATATTACTCCTCCCGTCCAATCAGTTTGTTGATGACAAAAGACAATTGGGGGTCCTGGTTCTCAATTACATCTTCCAGGCTCGTACCCACAGCATAATCAGGCTCAATGCCGTATTTATCCAACTGGTGGTGGCGCAGGTAATGTTGTACGCGTACGGCCGAAAACTCCAGTTGTATTCCTGTGTTGGGAAGTTTATACAATACCCGGGTAAAGCCGTTGTGACCATTGTAACCACCGCCGGTTTCTTCGCCAACGATAATGCCCCGCTGGGAATCCTTCATCATAGCCACAAAATTGGATGCGGCGGAAAGCACATTGTTATTCGTGATGACGTACACATTACCATTAAATGCCATGGGATGAGGGCGCCGAAGCGTGTTTTCCTCGTCGATCATAGAGCTGTTGCCATTGGGCAGGCGGCAGAACTCATGTTTGATCATGGAATCCAGCGATGGTTTTTCGTTGGTTGCAAAATCGGGGTCGAGGAATTGGGGGTAGGGCGTCGAATCAAAACGGACCGTGGCAGAATCCACTTCCTTAAACGGGTCGCGGCTGAGGTAACGGTACAGCAGGAACACGTTTTCATATTCCCCGCCGGTATTATTACGGCAGTCGATGATAAGATTGTTCACATCGTTTTCCCTTTTCAGCAGCGAGAAGGCATTGCTGAGAAAGTTTTTATACGCGGCAAACGTGGTGGCCGTACTGTAAGAAAACGTACGCAGGGTGAGCAATGCCGTGTGAATGGAATCGATGATCTCGAAATCATACCCCACTTCCGAGGGGAAATAATAGTAGGTGTGATAATTGTAGTCGTTCAGGTGCTTTTCCAGCGTTGTGGCCGCAATGCTGGCTACTTCTTTTTTGGACGAATCGGGTGCGGCATATTCGATTTTAAAGTTCGCGGAAGGGCCATACGAAAGGAAATAATCGTAGGCAAAATCCACCGCCGCCTGCGACATACTGTAATTCTTATTCACCCCGTCCGGCACGTTATAATCTTCCATGCGCTTCATGATATCTTCTTCCTGGTTGCCATTGATGCTGATGATATGCGAGCCCACCGGTATCGTCCACATATCCGAGTTGATATACAACCCTCCATCTACGTACACGATCGGTATCGGGAAAAAATTAGAGCGGTGCAGGATGGTATCGTAATAATCTTTAGGGAGATAAAGGTTGGTATGCGAACAGCCGATTTTATCTACCACATAGGCCAGCTTGCCGTGAAAATCGCGTATATCGGAAGAACTGTGGATGGAACTGTAAATACTGTCGAAGCAATGGTCCATCTCGGTCTTGCTGGTATAGGTGTAAAGCCCCGGATGGCCTCTTTCCAGCACCGTGCGGAACACCCTGAAGTCATATTGCAATTTGGAGGCGCTGTATTTCTGAAATACAATATCGGTGTTGTACGGAAAGAAATAGCATCCCGCAGCGACCAACAACAATCCTATTCCTACAAAGACTTTCTTCATTAATACCCCCTTTTTCATTATAACACCTGTAAGGCCAAAGGGTTGCACGGCCAACCACCACCTTACCATTAAGTTAACGCCTCAATCTCAATAATATTTCTCCCGTTGCACAACGGGGAGCACATATTAACAAGCAGTTTACTGAAACAGGGGGGATGAAGGGTTAAAGAAGCCCCTCCCGCATCAAATCGTGTAGATGTAATACGCCGAGGTATTGCTTTTCGTTGGTTACGACCAGTTGGGTAATATCGAATTTACGCAAAACATTCAATGCTTCCACGGCCAGGGTATCGGCAGGGATGGTTTTTGGATGGGCGGTCATGATATCGTGGGCAGTCAGCCCCTGGAGCGAATCGTTTTTTTCAAGCATCCGTCTCAGGTCGCCATCGGTGATGATGCCAAGC
>DASYCT010000517.1:0-6499 GCA_036500065.1 Chitinophagaceae bacterium
CACAGCTCACAACTCACGGCTCACAGCTTATTCAATATCTTTGCCCTCTCTAAAAGAATGAAGAATTATGACAGTACCCAAAGCATTTTTATTCGACCTGAATGGCACGATGATCGACGATATGGGATACCATCAAAAGGCCTGGTATGAGATACTCAACAATGACCTGCATGCGGGCCTTAGCAGCGAAGCAGTGAAAAAAGAGATGTACGGCAAAAACAGCGAACTGCTGGTGAGGATATTCGGCGAAGGACGCTTTACCAACGAAGAAATGGACAAATGGTCGTTTGAAAAAGAGCGCCGCTACCAGCAGGCCTACCTTCCCGAGCTACGGCTCATCGACGGACTGGATGCCTTCCTCGCACATGCAAAGAAAAAGGGCACCCTGCTGGCGATTGGATCAGCGGCCATTAATTTTAATATCGATTTCGTACTCGATAACCTGGGTATCCGTCATTACTTCAGCGCCATTGTAAGCGCCGATGACGTAACGATCAGCAAACCTCATCCTGAAACCTACCTGAAGCTCGCGGAAGTGCTGAAGGTAAAACCGGCGGAATGCCTTGTATTTGAGGACGCTCCCAAAGGCGTGGAAGCCGCTGCCAACGCCGGAATGCAATCGGTCGTGATCACTACCATGCACGAAGCAAACGAGTTTACTGCCTATAAGAATATTTGGGGATACATCAAAAATTATAATGACAGGCGTTTAGACGATTTATTTTAACGGCAGGGGGCCGGAACGGGCTGTGAAACAGGACATTAATCTTTTCTGAAAAAATAAATGTTTGAATAACACTTATTAGAAATTATTGTATCTTGAACGCCCAAATTAGCTTGTCATCAAACAATGAGCAACCCCGATATCTTCGTAATAGGAGTGGACTACGGAACTGACTCCGTCCGGTCCATCATAGCAAATACCGCCAACGGCGCAGAAATTGCCTCTTCTGTTTTTTATTACCCCCGCTGGAAGAACGGCGAATTTTGTATTCCCGTAAAAAATCAGTTCCGGCAACACCCGCTGGATTACGTGGAAGGCCTGGAATACACCATCAAAGACTGTTTGAAAAAAGCAGGCCCCGCTGCCGCCGCCGCCGTGAAAGGCATTTCCATCGATACCACCGGCTCATCGCCCGTGGCGGTAGACGCCAGCGGCACCCCGCTTGCATTGACCCCCGGTTTTGAAAACAATCCCAATGCCATGTTCGTGTTGTGGAAGGATCACACCGCCACGCGCGAAGCAATGGAAATAAATGAACACGCTACACGATTTGATACCAACTATCTCCAGTTCGTAGGAGGCATTTATTCCTCCGAATGGTTCTGGGCCAAGCTGCTGCATGTATTGCGGGAGGACGAAGCCCTGCGCAAAGCCTGTTATTCATGGGTGGAGCATTGCGATTGGATACCCTTCCTGCTCACCGGCGGTAAGGACGTACATGTCATGCGCAGGGGCGTATGCTCCGCAGGGCACAAAGCCTTATGGGCTTCCGAATTTGACGGCCTTCCCCCGGATTCTTTTTTCAGCTCCCTCGATCCCCTGCTGAAAGGATTCACCGAACGCTTATTCAAAGAAACATATACAGCCGATAAACCGGCCGGTCACCTGTCCACGGACTGGGCCCGGCGGCTGGGCCTGTCAACAGAGGTAATAGTGGGCGTGGGCGCCTTCGATGCCCACATGGGTGCGGTAGGCGGCCAGGTAGAACCCTACCATTTGAGTAAGGTAATGGGTACTTCCACCTGCGATATGCTGGTGGCACCGACAGCGGAAGTGAAAGGAAAACTGGTAAAAGGTATCTGCGGACAGGTACCCGGTTCCGTTATACCCGGCATGATGGGCATGGAAGCCGGGCAGTCGGCCTTTGGCGATACCTATGCGTGGTTGAGAAACATACTCGCGTGGCCGCTGAATAATTTATTGTCTTCTTCCCAACTTATCGATGCAGCCCTGGCCGATAAACTGAAACAGGAATTGACCGATAAGATCATCAGCAGCTTAAGCAAATCGGCAGCCGCATTGCCTGTAGAAGAAAAAGACGAGTTGGCCATCGACTGGTTGAACGGGCGCAGAACCCCGGATGCCAATCAATTGCTCAAAGGAGCCCTTACCGGTCTCAGCCTCGGCACCGACGCCCCGCGTCTTTTTAAAGCCCTGGCGGAAGCCACTTGTTTTGGAGCAAGGGCTATCGTGGACAGGTTCAACGAACAGGGTGTATCCGTAAAAGGATTAATCGGGCTGGGTGGCGTGGCGAAAAAATCGCCCTACATCATGCAGATGATGGCCAATGTGATGAACATGCCCATCCGTATTCACAGCTCCGAACAGACCTGTGCGCTCGGCGCTGCCATGTTTGCCGCCACCGCCGCAGGCGTATATAGAAAAGTAGAAGATGCCATGAACGCAATGGGGCAGGGCTTCGATGCCAGCTATACACCCGATAAGGCTGTCGTCGGCGTATATGCAAAGCGTTATGAACAATATGCACGGACAGGAAGATTTTTAGAGATCAATACTTCATATTAGCTATGAGTAAATACGAACACATTCAAAAAGCGGCGTACGACGCCAACATGCAATTGCCCAAATTGGGCCTTGTGCTTTTTACATTTGGAAATGTAAGTGCCGTTGATCGGAAGCTCGGCGTATTTGCCATTAAACCCAGCGGGGTGCCCTACGAAGAGTTGTCCCCGGCCAAAATGGTCATCGTTGATTTTGAAGGACAAACCGTAAAGGGCAAGCTTCGCCCGTCTTCCGATACCCGCACCCATGCCGTGCTCTACAAACATTGTGACCATATCGGGGGCATCGTCCATACCCATTCCACCTATGCCACCGCCTGGGCCCAAAGCCAGCGCGACATACCCATCTATGGCACTACCCATGCCGATCACAGTACTGCCGATATTCCCTGCGCACCCCCGATGAGCGATGAAATGATACAGGGCAATTATGAACACGAAACAGGTTTTCAGATCATCAACTGCCTGCGCGATAAAGGACTTAGCTATGAAGAGATGGAAATGATACTCGTGGGCAATCATGCCCCGTTCAGTTGGGGCAAAACGCCCGAAAAAGCGGTGTACAACAGTGCCGTGCTCGAAGCCGTGGCGCAGATCGCCTTCCTGACCGAACAGATACGCCCCGGCGTCCCAAAGCTCAAGGACGCATTGATAAAAAAACATTTCGAACGCAAGCACGGACCGGACAGCTATTACGGGCAGTAAGTCCGAAAGGGCGGCTCACCCTTTTGGTGAGGCTCACCCTGACACAAAAGATAAACTCAAAACCCTCGCATGCGATACGGTTTCTTTCTGCTGGCTTTACTATTGAATGTATTACCGGGCCATAGCCAGGATAAAAGAGGCAATGAACCTGTCGCCGCCACACCGCCGATGGGTTGGAACAGCTACAATTGCTTTGGCTCCGCCGTGCACGAAGACGAAGTAAGAGCCAACGCCGGTTATATGGCGCAACGCCTCAAACAATTCGGATGGCAATACATCGTGGTGGATTTCCTATGGTCCTACGATAATCCTCCCGGCAGCAACATCGGTAATCCATTCCAGAAAAACCTACAAGACGGTTCTTATATTCCCTGGCTGAGTATGGACGAATGGGGGCGGCTGACTCCCCACGTGAATAAATTCCCCTCTGCTTTTGGTGGAAAAGGATTCAAACCCCTGGCGGATTATGTTCATTCGCTGGGACTGAAATTCGGTATCCATGTCATGCGCGGCATACCCCGGCAGGCCGTATGGGCCCATAGCCCTGTCATGGGCACTCATGGCATAACGGCCGATATGATCGCAGATACCGCTTCCAAATGCCCCTGGATGAACCACATGTACGGGTTAAAGATGTCAAAACCCGGCGCACAGGAATACCTTAATTCATTATTGAATTTATACGCATCCTGGGGAGTCGATTTTATAAAAGTGGATGATATCGCCCGGCCCTACAGCGGGGCAGAAATAGAAGGATATAAAAAAGCCATCAATCAATGCGGGCGGCCCGTTGCGCTTAGCTTGTCACCCGGCGCTACGCCCAGGGACAAAGCAGAACATGTCGCGCAGAACGGCAACATGTGGAGAATGGCCGATGATTTCTGGGACAACTGGAAAGAGATCCTCCAGATGATGGACTTCGCCAAACAATGGGAGGGTGTGGGCGGCCCGGGCCACTGGCCCGACTGCGACATGCTACAGATTGGAAAGCTGTCCAAACGTGGCCCGGTTGGTAAAGAACGTTATAGCCGTTTTACGGACGATGAACTGCTGACCCACATGACATTCTGGTGTATCTATCGCTCTCCCCTGATGATAGGAGGCAACCTGCCGGAAAACAGGGAGATAGAATTAAAATTATTTACCAACGACGAAGTGCTGGCCGTCAACCAGCAGGGCGTAAACCCCCGGCAGGTCATAAAGAATGACAGCCTGGTCGAATGGAAATCCCAGGCTCCCGGTGGGAGGAATATATATGTCGCCCTGTTCAACACCGGTGCGGCGGCAGCCAATCTATCCATTGATTTTTCCCTGCTCGGCATCAAAGGAAAAGCGACCGTGCGTGATCTCTGGGAGAAAAAGGACATGGGAGTATTTAAGAAAAGCTACCCCTGCCGGGTGAATGCCCACGGCGCGGTGCTGGTAAAAATTTCGGAAAAATAAAACGACTTATTAGGTATCATTAAAAATGAAGCGATGACAAATCTGAAACAATTTGAGCTGTGGTTCGTAACCGGAAGCCAGCATTTGTATGGAGAAGAAACATTGAAACAGGTAGCGGATCATTCCCGCGAAATCGCCGCCTTTCTCGACGGCGTCCCTTCCATACCTGTGCGCGTGGTGTTCAAGCCTACCGTGAAAACCCCGGAAGAAATTTACAGTGTATGCCGCGAGGCCAATGTGGCGCCGGCCTGTATCGGCATCATTGCCTGGATGCATACGTTTTCACCCGCCAAGATGTGGATCAACGGGCTAAAGATCCTGCAAAAACCTTTACTGCACCTGCATACCCAGTTCAACCGCGATATACCCTGGAGCACCATCGATATGGATTTTATGAACCTCAACCAGAGCGCCCACGGTGACCGGGAGTTTGGGTTCATCATGAGCCGTATGCGACTGAACCGCAAAGTGGTCGTAGGCCATTGGCAGGACCCCGCCGTGCTGGACCAGGTAAACATTTGGGCAAGGACCGCCGCCGGCTGGAACGACTGGCAGGGCGCCAAATTTGTACGCTTTGGCGATAACATGCGTAATGTAGCTGTCACAGATGGCGATAAAGTAGAGGCAGAAATAAAATTCGGTTACTCCGTAAACACCTATGGTATCGGCGATCTCGTAAAAGTGATCAACGGGATAAGCGATAAGGAAATCGACACGCTCGTAAAGGAATATGCCGATACCTACACATTGGCTGCCTCACTAATGAAAGATGGCGCCCAATACGCCTCGCTCCGCGAAGCCGCTAAAATCGAGCTTGGATTGCAAACCTTCCTTGAAGACGGTAATTTTAAAGGATACACCGATACGTTTGAAGACCTCCACGGCATGGCCCAATTGCCCGGTATCGCCTCGCAGCGCCTGATGGCAAAAGGATACGGTTTTGGTGGAGAAGGCGACTGGAAGACAGCGGCCCTCGTACGCGCCATGAAAGTAATGGGCAGCGGACTGAAAGGCGGTAACTCCTTTATGGAAGACTATACCTATCATTTCGACCCCAATAACCAGTTGGTGCTTGGCTCGCACATGCTGGAAATTTGCCCCTCTATCGCCGAAGGCAAACCCTCCTGCGAAATTCATCCCCTTGGCATCGGCGGCAAAGCCGACCCCGTGCGACTGGTATTCAATTCGGCCGCGGGACCGGCTATCAATGCCTCAATCGTCGATATGGGCAACCGCTTTCGCCTGCTGATCAACGAAGTGGTGGCCGTGGCTCCCATCCAAAGCCTGCCAAAGCTTCCGGTAGCAAGAGTATTGTGGAAACCCTATCCCGATATGAAAACCGGTTGTGCTGCGTGGATACTGGCCGGCGGCGCTCACCATACCTGCTATAGCCAGAACCTGGGGGCTGAACACATGCAGGATTTTGCCGATATGGCAGGAATCGAATGCGTCCTTATCGGGAAAAACACCGATTTGTATAATTTAAAAAATGGGCTCAGGTGGAACGAAATGTATTATCAATTGAAGCAAAACTAATATCTTCAGGCTTCTATAATAAAAACTCCATATGAAACAAATCGATTTTATTGTCTTTGCCGTCTATTTTGTCATTGTAGCCAGTTATGGATATTATATATACCTTAAGAAAAGAACGGTGGGTGTTGCCGCTTCCCACGATTATTTCCTCGCGGAAGGTTCTCTTACCTGGTGGGCCATCGGCGCCTCGCTGATAGCCTCCAATATTTCTGCCGAACAGTTTATCGGGATGAGCGGAGATGGTTTTTTTGCGGGTATAGCCGTAGCCGTTTATGAATGGCTGGCTGCT
>DASYCT010000518.1:0-18299 GCA_036500065.1 Chitinophagaceae bacterium
ACATAAGATAAATGAAGTTTGCTATTGCAACCATTAATGATGTTCCCGTTTTGGTGAAACTGAGAATACAATTCCTGGAGCCTGGCTGGTAGAATACTGCAATACTTAATGAAAGAAGCGGAAAATGCAAAGGTAGACACCGTGAGCCTGCATGCTACTGCGATGGGAATAAAACTGTATGAGAAATTTGGATTTAAGTCCAAAGACAATGAGATGGTTTATATTAGTGAGCAGAAGATTTAAAATTTTCAGTATAATAATAAAAAAAGCCGCTGTTTTCCAGCGGCTTTTTTTATTATTATGAAACAGTCCATTAAAACTTCGCCGGTGCCCCTGCCTTCGGCAATGAAGCACGAATGAACTTGCGCAGGCTTTCATTGGCTTCAGCCAAATCAGGTTTGCGCAAATACAGCATGTGACCACTGCGATAGCCTTCCCACTGCAGCCGGTCCTTGAGTTTCCCGCTGGGGTCAAGCTGCCACAGCGAATATTTCGCATTGAAATAATCACAGGCTCCGTCATAATAACCCGATTGGATCAACAGGTGCAGGTAGGGATTTTCGGCAATCGCTTTGCGCAAATCCTCTCCCGTATGATTGTTCGCCTGGTTCCAGGGATTGACAGGGCCAAACATATTGTATTTCAAATCGGTTTTATAATGCAGTTCATCGCGGAGATATATGTTGATGGCCGGTGTAAAAGCATGCAGCCATGACGTCAGTTCGGCATTGTAGTCCGGCCTGTCGCCGGCATCCTGCCCGTCGATGCCCCGGTAGCGGGAGTCGAGCCGGCCGATCGTGAAACCCTTGTCGCGCAGCAGTGCTTTCCAGAAATAGTTGGCCGGGATAATGAGATTTGATTCAAGCACCTCTTTCTTCGTCAACCCCGTATAGCGGGACAACTTGTCCGCCAGCGCCTGCTTACGGGCATCGTCGAGGAAGCCGCCGTTCCCAAGTGCGGGTATCAATTCGTTGATGGTGAAATTTTCCACCTCGGGTAGGAAATCGGTGAGATCTTTGTGCTGCAACTCGGGCGCCAGTGCCTTGTGGTACCATGCCGTGGCGGCATAATAAGGTACCCGCAGGGAGGCCTGCACAAATTCGCTTCGTTCAATACCCAGATCGGTAGGAGATACAAGGACAACACCGTTGAGGTACATCCACTGCGATTCCTGGAGTTCGAGGGCCAGGCCCGATACCCGGGTCGTGCCGTAGCTTTCGCCAATCAGGAATTTCGGAGAGGCCCAGCGGTTATAGCGGCTGACAAAAGTGCCAATCCACTCAGCGAGGTAACGGATGTCTTCGTTCACTCCGAAAAATTTGGAGCCCGGAACATCTTTGCCCGTCGGCCGGGAAAAACCGGTATTGACGGGGTCAATGTAAACGATATCGGCAATATCAATGATGCTGGAATTATTTTCTTTCAGGCCATAAGGTTGTACCGGGAAGCCTTCGTCGTCGAGCAACAGCCGGCGGGGACCTGTATAGCCAATTTCCATCCATACCGAAGGTGTGCCCGGGCCGCCGTTGAAGGAAATCACCAGGGGCCGCGAAGCGCGATCTTGTACATCGGAACGTTCATAATAGGTGAAAAATACGCCGGCAATCGCTTTGCCTTCTTCGTCCCAGACGGGGATGGTACCGACTGTTGCATTATAAGGAATGCGCTGGCCATTGACAGTAACTTCCGCGTGGGTCACAAAGGATGAATCGGGGTTGAGTACACGGCCCCGCGACGGTGCCCTCGGTGGCACGGCAGGTACGCCAGGCGCGCCAGATTCAGCAGGTGCGGGCGCTTCCGAACGACGGGTTCTCTCTTGCGAAAAAAGGCCATAGCAGGCCAAAACAGCTACTAGCAGCAGGGATAGTTTTCTCATATCAGTTTGTTGTTATGGCCAAATATAGGAAATTATGCCACCTGCCCGATACCGCCTGCAATTGAATAGCATCCCTTCATCCCAATAGTCAACCGCTTGAATTTCCGGCAGGCTGTTTCTATTATTGATGCGTACATGTAATTGTTCACTGTGCTGTCGCAAATGACCACTATAATAGTCACGATACCACCTTCCTTTAAAGGATGCGCGGGATTAACTTTGTTGAAACAATAAAACATTTTTATGAGCAACTTAAGCAATGAAGAACAAATCAGGACACTAATTGAAAACTGGGCAAAAGCCGTTCGCAAGGCAGACATAGACGCGATATTGGCGCATCATTCAAAAGACATCGTAATGTACGACGTGCCGGAGCCTTTTCAATCGGTGGGAATAGAAGCATACCGGAAAACCTGGGATACTTTTTTTGCCGGAACGCGGTTGGGTGTTTTTGATATCAATAAAATACAAATAATAGCCGGCGAAGAGGTCGCGTTTTGTTTTGGAACGATGAAGTGCTCCAATAAGAATAAAGACGGGCAGTTTGAAGACCTGCCTTTCAGGCTTACCGTTGGGTTAAAGAAAATAAAAGATGAGTGGACCATTATTCATGAACATCATTCCATACCTGCATTGTAATTCAACCCAAAAAACCATACCTTTCTTCGAAAAAGCAATATGCACAGGCCAAACGGTAAATTATTTACAGAAGCGGAAGCCACCGTCTTACAGGACATCATGCGCAACAGGCGTGACGTCCGCGGAAACCGTTTCCTCGATAAACCCGTGGATGAAACCGTGCTGCGACAATTATTGAATGCGGCCTTGTATGCCCCCTCCGTTGGCTTTTCGCAACCCTGGGAATTCCTGGTGATCAGGGATAAGGCTACACGCCAGCTGGTAAAGAACAGTTTTTCGGAAGAAAATGAAAAAGCAGCGGCTCATTTTGAAAACGACAAACAAAAAGAATATATACGGCTAAAACTCGAAGGTATCCTCGAAGCGCCGCTCAATATTGCCGTGTTCTACAAACCTTCCGATAGGCCGGTGCTCGGTCAAACATCGATGGAAGAAGTGGGACTGTACAGTGTTGTCTGTGCCGTACAGAATATGTGGCTGATGGCAAGAGCGCTGAACATCGGTATGGGTTGGGTGAGTATCCTCGACCCGGAGAAAATAAAGCAACTTGTAAACGCGCCCGCCGCCCATAAATTAGTTGCTTATTTATGTATAGGCTATACCGATGGTTTCTACGAACAGCCGGAACTGGAAATAATGCAATGGGAAAAACGAAAGGAAGAAAGCTCATTGGTGGTCTACGATACTTATTAAGTCGAAATCAGCATCATTTTCAGTCGCAATTTGGGAATTCATTAAAGCCAGGTTAAAACAGGAAAATCTATTTTCAGGCTATTTAACTGTTAATCAATTGGCTGATAAAGAGATGACTTCCAAAGCAGCAAAATGTGGATAAAACCCTGGTAGGGGGATATTGCAAATATCATAACGGCCTATTATCTTGTGCTCTCGTTGATACGCTAACACGCAGTCTATTCCCTTGAAATACCATGATTTAATTCGTTGTATTTCATTTCAAAAAATAGACTCTATGTTACAAGCTAAAGAACTTCGCTTCGGCAACAAAGTACAAACTCTCCAGGGCGAAGTAATTACCATCCAGCAAATTCTCTGCAGCTCCGTCATTTACGACACCCTCGTAAAAGTGAACCGTGAAACGGTCAACTCCCGGGGAAGTTTCAAGACAACCTATACCACCCAGGTGATCGAAATGATCAAGGAGGCCGATTTCCAGGACATCAACCCCATCGTGCTGACCCCGAAAGTCCTCGAAAAATGCGGACTTCGGAATTTCATCCGCGATGAATGGATATTAAGTGTCGGGAAAATTCATATCGATTTTGAATTCAGCGAAGATGGATTGAAATTAAGACCTCCCTATCCCTGCCGCATAAGCATGCAATATGTTCATCAATTACAGAATTTACTTTTTTCTATCACCGGCCATGAACTGGAAGTAGATATGTAAATCTATCATCATATCACAAAACTACAACTAGGCATTGACGACCTTACGCCGGAATATATTTATCCATGAGTTAAAGAATGATTATATTGGGTTTCCTGTCGATTTCTTATAAACCCACTTATATGTCAAAAAGAACCATCGTATTTATCCATGGATTATGGATACATACCAGCTCCTGGCAACCATGGATGAATTTTTTTAAACAGCGGGGCTACGAAACCCTCAATCCCGGCTGGCCCGGCGATGCACCTACGGTGGAAGGATGCCGCTCCAATCCCCAGGCCATCGCCAACCGGGGCGTTACCGAAGTTGCCGACAGTTATGAAGCCGTTATCAAAACGCTTGCTGAGCCACCCATCATTATCGGTCATTCGTTCGGGGCGCTTATTACCCAGGTGTTATTGGGTCGCGGCATTGCCGCTGCCGGTATAGCGATTGACCCCGCCCCGATGAAAGGAGTATGGCAGCTGCCTTTTTCGGCGCTCCGGGCTTCCTTCCCGGTGCTCGGCAACCCGTTCAATGTTAAAAAAGCCGTGTCGCTCAGCTTCGGCCAGTTCAGGTATGGTTTTGCCAATGCCGTCCCCGAACAGGAGGCCCGTGAATTGTACGAAGCCTGGACCATACCCGCTCCCGGCCGTCCCCTTTTCCAGGCTGCCTTCGCTACCTTCGCCGGCTCGGAAACAAAAGTGAATACGGCCAATACCACGCGCGGGCCATTACTGGTTACCGGTGGTGAAAAAGATCATATCGCGCCGCCCATATTGGGGAAAGCATCCGTTAAAAAGTATAATTCATCGGTAAAGACGGAATTCAAATTGTTTAAAGACCGTGGCCATTCGCTTATCGTCGATCACGGATGGAAAGAAATAGCTGAGTATTCCCTTTCATGGCTGAACGGGAACGGGTTTTGAAATTTCCCTACATTTGCTCAAACTATTTTTTATGAGGTTCACCATTTTGCCAATAATTGCTGCTTTGACTTTTTTTAACGCGCATGCACAGCGCAGTGCGCCGGATATTCTGCCAACGGGTAAAGGGCCGCTTACAATACAACCCGTTCAACACGCCAGCCTCGTGCTTTCCGTACAGGGAATAACGATCTATGTCGACCCCGCCGGTGGCGCGGATTATTATAAAGGACTGGCGGCGCCCAATATTATCCTTATCACGGATATTCACGGCGACCATTTTGATCCGAAAACACTGGATGCCATTAAGACCGCTGCCACCGTGCTCGTGGTGCCACAGGTAGTTGCAGATAAACTGCCTGCCGCTGACAAGGAAAAACTGGTGATCCTGAAAAACGGCGACAACAGTACACAATCCGGTATCTCCATCGCGGCCATTCCCATGTACAACCTTCCCGAAAGCCCGACGGCCATGCACACCAAGGGTAGGGGCAATGGCTATGTGCTCGGCATTGGCGGTAAGAATATCTATATTTCAGGCGACACACAGGGTATTCCCGAAATGCGCGCCCTGAAAAATATCGATGTGGCCTTCGTATGTATGAACCTGCCCTATACGATGGATATAAAAGAGGCAGCCGATGCCGTACTGGCATTCAAACCAAAAATCGTTTATCCCTTTCACTACCGCGGCCAGGGTGGTTTAAGTGATGTCAACGGCTTTAAAAGCCTTGTTGAAGCAGGCGACAAATCGATAGAAGTGCGCCTGCGCAACTGGTATCCCGGGAAATAAAATGTGCATTTTATTTCGCCTTTTTTCTCATTGAAATCTTTTCCGACATCATAGGCTCGTCAGGGTCTTTTGTAACGATACCATTTTCATCCTCACGGCCAGGGCCGGTGTACATCAGGTACACCGGCTTTTTCATGGAAGCTGAAAAGAAAACAGGCAGAATGTTGATCCTGCCTGTTTGGTTTATCTCGTACAACCCGGTTGATAAGCAACCGTTGTCGTTGCAAAGGGTAGCCGCACCAGCGGCGCATTGAGAAAATTTTCAATAACAGGCAGGAGCTTTTCTTGTTCCTCGTGCAGTGTAAAGTGGCCCGCATCGGGAAGGATAGCGAGTTCGGCGCCGGGAATGCGCTGAAAGGTTTCAAGTGCGTGGTCGAGGCGCACCCAGTCCTGGTCGCCCACGGAGATGAGCGTGTGCGTTTGGAGTGACGCCAGTGCTTCCTGCGAAAAACCGTTCCATTCAATGCCACCGAACCTCGACCATATCACCGGCCAGTGGTTGGGATCGGGCGCTACTTTTTGATAGTTCTCCCGCTGGAACTTAATAACATCCGAGTCGGGTGTCAGTCCAAAAAAGCCGGCCAGTATCTCCGGTTTGTATGAATCCTGGAACGGGCCAAAGACAGTTCTGCTTAACTGTTTATGCGGTAATCACACCTTTGATGGCTTCATCCTTATTGCGCAGATCAATCCCTCCTTCGAGAATGGATTTTAAGTTGCTGAGGTAGAATATCCATCCTTTTGAATCGCTGACATAGGTCTTTCTAAACGTCTCGTCGTCAGTCGTCAGGTTGCTTTCGAACAATTCAACGATGGTCTGCCCCTGTTCCGGGTAAATTGAAATGCTTACGGGGCATTTCTTCGAGAACGTAAAGCTGAACAGGTTTTTGTCATTTGTTTTTAAAACAGAGCCTTTGACCTCCATCGAGTCGGGATAGGAATGAAAAAGAAACAGGTATTCATCGTTTCCCTTTATCAGTTCGTCCCCTGCGCGGGCAACCCCTTTTTCATCGGTGAAAATGGCTTTTCGTACAAACCAGGATTCGAGCCCCGAAGGAGTCGCCCATGCCTTATAAGCATTTTCAATGGCGGTCTTGATATTAACCCGGAGTTTGAACTGGCTGAAATCCGGCGGCGTTACTTGTCCCATTTTTTTCTTTTTTAGTAATGAATGGAACAAAACTAACCAGCCGGCAGAAAGCGGCTTTATCGAAAATGGAGAATTTTGGTTTGTCTCAGTTTGGTTTTCCTGATAGCCCCGTAAGGGCTTCCTGTTTATAGAACCACACCAACAATCCGAACCCGGCCCATCCTTGGCGTAGGCTGTGCCTACGCCTCCTTCGTTTATAAAATTTTGCTCACTCCCCGCGAAAATGAGAAGGCGCCAGGCCAAAGCGTTTTTTAAAAAGAATACTAAAAGAAAAAACACTTTCAAAACCGATAGAATAACAGATTTCGGTGATGGACAGTGGCGTAGATTCTAATAACTGCTTTGCCTTCTTGAGTTTTAGATCCACCAGGTATTGATGCGGGGTGATATGATAAATTTGTTTGAACATCCGCAGGAAATGCTGGCTGTTCATGGCCGCGCCCACGGCGATGTCTTCAAGGGTAATAGCACGCTGGTAATTTTCTTCCATCCAGTCCCTTGCCTGCGAAACCCGTTTAAAAATCTCCAGCCGCGTCGAGGCTTTGATGGCGTGTATGTTTTGAGAAAGCCGGAAAGCATCCTGGTTATCCTTCAGCAGGTTTTCAAACAGGTTCCGGATGATGATATCCGCTTTTAAAGAGGCAAAGGAGGAGCAACTGCTGCCGAGCGCGACGAGCGAGGAAATCGTCTGGTGCAGGTTTTCGTTAAGGTGTATCCTTTCCAGGTAGGAAAAATCGTATGGCAACCCCTCGAATGTTTCTTCAAGAAGCGCTTCGTTGCTGTTCAACAAGCTGTGCTGAACAAGATCAGGGAGCCGCGAGTTGAAAAACAACAGCAGGGGCAGAGTGTCCTTTTCCGCAATCTTAATGGCCAGTTGACTGCTGCGGTTAACGAATAATACCTGGTACTGGCTGACCTGGTTTTTGACCCCGTTTACATAATAAGTACAATTCCCTTTTCCCGCTGTCAGCAGCCCCAGACCGGAGGGATGCTCGGGACATTCATAAGGCCGCTGCAGGTTTTCGGAAAAAAGAAAATGGTCCGGGTACACCGGCGGTGTTAACTCGTTCTCCGGATTGAATGATGTTGGCAGCGATTGAAGCAGCATGAGGGGGGTTTAATCATGACCATTCAGCACTAAGATAGGGTTTAAAAACCTGCCTTGCCATTGAATTATGTTGCAAAACATTTCAAATTCTTTCTTTTATGGTAACATAGAATTAAACTTATGGTAACATTGAGACCTTAATATTGCATTTCATTTAAAATTGGACCCTAAAATGTCAAAAATCCGTAAAAATGATAATTTATTGCTGGTTTCGGTGCTTTTATTTACTTTTATTTTCTTTTATTTAGTTTAATTTCATTTATTTGAGTAGAAATTAACAAGCGGCTAACAGTAGCCTCACATCATCCATACGGTTTAATTCATTCTGTCCTTATCCCGTTTTTTAATCCATATCTGCTTGCTCTTAACTTATTTATTTCCCAAAAATTAATTGTTATGCGAAAAAAGCTTGCTGCAATTTTCAGAGAAAAACATTTTTATCTTTTCCTGCCAGTGTTGCTTTGTAGCGTCCTGGCCCTGGGCCAGCCGGCAGAACAGGCCCGGATTCGCGGAAGAGTGACCGATGAGCGGGGAGAGGCCATGCCGGGAGTGAGTATATTAATAAAAGGTGTATCCACCGGCGTTACCACGGACGCCAACGGCAATTATTCCATCAATGCCTCCCGTGGCGCGGTATTGATATTTAAAGCGCTGAATTACCGGGTGGAGGAAATAGCCATTGGAAACGACCCGGTCATAAACATTCAGTTAAAATCCATTGCAAAAGACCTCGAGGAAGTAATCGTCAGTTATGGACGGCAGCGCAGCCGCGAAGTGACCGGCTCCATCGCCCAGGTAAGCGCCATACCCTTACAGGATATGCCCGTGGGACAGTTTGGCCAGCAATTACAGGGCAAACTGCCGGGTGTAGACATCCAGCAAACCAGTGGTCAGCCGGGACGGGGAATAGCCTTTCGCATCCGCGGCGCAGCCTCACTGGCCGCCGACTACCAGCCTTTGTTTGTTATCGATGGTATGCCCATCACAGGGAGCATCAATAATATCAATCCTTCCGAAATCGAAACATTTACCGTATTAAAGGATGCTTCCGCCAGCGCATTGTATGGTTCGCGGGCGGCAAACGGTGTGGTGCTGATCACTACCCGCCATGCCAAACCAGGTGAGTTCAGCGTACAGTTCAACAGCAATTACGGTCTGCAGAAGATACCCTCCAACAAAGTGCCGCGGACGATGAACGCCAACCAGTTTGCCACCTTTATGAACGAACGCTACCAGGACCAGGTGAAATATGAAGGCGTCACCGCCCCGATTGATACCACCTATGCCAATCCCGGTAAATATGGTGCAGGGACCGACTGGTACAGCCTGCTGACACGCACCGCACCCGTGCAGAGCTATGATTTAATCATCCAGTCCGGTCATGAGAAATCTTCCTCCACCTTGATTGCGGGCTACCAGTCGCAGGACGGAGTTATCGTCAATACGGGTACGAAATTGTTCTCCCTCCGTCTCAACGAGGATTTCCGCCTTAGCAGCGACAACAAGCTGAAGATTGGTTTTAATGTTGCCCCGAGTTACCGCCTCGACCATAATAACCGCCTGGCCACGGACGGCGTCGGTGGTTTATTCGAACGGATCTTTGAATCAAGTCCTCTGGTTGGGCCCTACAATCCCGATGGGACTTATACCAAATCCGTGGCTTCTCCCGGTATGGTAGCGTATATCAATCCCCTTGCACAGTTAAAGCTCAATAAGGACGATTATATTACTACACGGATTCTCGGGAATGCCTACCTGAATTATGAATTTTTGCCCGGCCTGCTGGTAAAGACCAACGTGGGCATCGACAAAGGCGCCGAAACCCGCAACCAGTTTACGCCTGCTACCATCACTACGACCAACACGGCTACCGGTCTTGCCAGTTCGGTAGACAACTATTCATGGACCGCCGAAGCAATGCTTCAATATGACAAGACATTCTGGACCGATCATCACATCGAAGCGCTGGTAGGTTACTCGGCACAGAAATACAATTCGGTAAGTAACTCGGTATCGGGCACAGGTTATCCGAGCGACGATATATCCTATCTCAGCGCGGCAACTTCCATCAGCGCGGGGGCCAGCAATACACAACAATATTCGCTGCTCTCCACCATCGCACGGTTGAATTACAATTACAAAGGAAGATACATGCTGCAGGGCGCCATACGCAGCGACGGATCATCGCGGTTTGGCGAAGATCGCAAGTATGGTTATTTCCCCTCCGTGTCGGCCGGCTGGATGCTGAGCGATGAATCGTTTATGGAACGCGTGAAAGGCATAGACATGCTCAAACTGCGGGCCAGCTATGGCATCACCGGTAATAACAATATCGGTAATTATACAGACCTCGCTATTCTCGGGCAATATAATTATATACTCAACGGGGCCCTTGCTTCGGGCGAAACCATCAGCACCCTGGGCAATAACCAACTGGCCTGGGAACGAAACAAACAATTCGACATCGGCTTCGACCTGTCGATACTCCATAACCGCGTCAACTTTACCTACGATTTTTATCACAAGGTATCCGATGGCCTGATCGAAGCCCGCCCGATTCCCCGTGCTTCCGGTTTTGCAACGATCAATTATAATATCGGCAATTTCGAATTCTGGGGCCATGAGTTTGCAGTCAACACCACCAACATGACCGGCAAACTGCAATGGACCACCAACCTGAATATTGCCGTCGACCGGAACCTGATCAAAGCCCTCGTATCACCCGGGTTTATCCGTCGCAACAACACGGTTACTTCCGATTACTACCGCAACCAGGTAGGCCATCATCTCGGTGAATTCTACGGGTTTATTTTTGAAGGATTGTACAAGGATTCGACCGACCTTGCCACTTCCGCCAGATACGGCAGCGCTTCCGATGTCGGCACCATCAAGGTAAAAGACATCAATAAAGACGGCGTGATTGACGACGTGAACGACCGCACGTTTATCGGCGACCCCACTCCCTATTTCACCTTTGGACTGACCAATAGCTTCAAATACAAAAGTTTTGACTTCAGCGTCTCGATGGCGGGGTCCGTGGGCGGAAAAATCCTGAACGCCGCCAAATGGGCCTACCTGACCAATATGGATGGTTCGAGAGTGCCGCTTGCCGCTGCATTGGACCACTGGCGTTCGATCCAGCAACCGGGCTCCGGCGTCTATCCCCGTACCAGGACCGGCACCACCGCCCTCGGCCGCGAAGTAAATACCCAATGGATCGAGAATGGATCGTTTCTCACCGTCAAAAACATAACGCTCGGCTATACCTTCGGTCTGAAAGGTAACCTGATGCTGAAGACCCTGCGGATGTATCTGTCGGTTCAGCAGGCCTTCATTCTTACCAGGTATTCAGGCATGAATCCTGAAATCAGCCTCAGCGGCGAAGATGCCACGCAGGGAATTGGGGTGGATGAAAACGCATACCCCGTGCCCCGTACCTTCTCCTTCGGCATTTCAACCACATTTAAGTAAGACCCACTTAAAAATTAAACAATGAAACGGATATATGTCATCAGCGCCCTGGTTGTCCTTGCGGCCAGCTCCTGTAAGAAAAGCTTTATCGAGCTCGCGCCCCTCGATTCACTGTCGCCAACGACATTTTTCTCTACCGAAGCCCAATTGCGGCAGGCCGTCACGGCAGCGTATACCCCTTTGCGGGATTTGGAAAACGACGATTATTTTCTTTGTGAAATGAGGTCCGATAATACCCATTACCAGACCTATGCCAGCAACCGCGGCACAGCCTATGTTCAACGCGAGAATATCTCGGATTTTGTGGACGACCCCACCAATTCGTACACCAACAGTGAATATTTTAATTGCTATACTGGTATCTCCCGGGCCAATATCGTCATCGGCAGAATTGGACAGGTAACGCTGACCGCAGCCGCCAAAAATGATATTGACGGCCAGGCCAAATTTTTACGGGCATTTAATTATTTCAAGCTGGTAAGACTTTTCGGCGGCGTTCCCCTCTATTTAAAAGAAGTGGACAATGCGGAAGATGCTTTTCTCTTACGCTCGACTGCCGACCAGGTCTATACGCAAATCGTTTCGGATGCGACGGATGCCGTGAATGAACTGGCCCCGCCCGCCAAATTCCCCCAAAGCGGCCAGGCGACCAAGGGTTCCGCCACGATGCTGCTCGCCGAAGTGTACATGATCCAGAAGAAATATCCCGAAGCCGAGGCATTGCTGACAACACTGGCAGGGATGGGCTATGGACTGAACACCAATTATTCCGATGCCTTCCTGACCACCAATAAAAACAGCAAGGAATCTCTTTTTGAAGTACAATACCTCGAAGGAACCGCCGCCGGCACCCAACCCAGTAATTTTATTTACCAGTTCCTGCCGAGGACCAGCACGACTACGCTGATCACCGGCACGACCACTAATACCGCTGCTATCGGCGGATGGAACACCCCCACGCAGGACCTGATCAATTCCTACGAGGTGGGCGACAAACGCCTCGATGCTTCCATTGGCGTGGCCGAAGGGATCTACAATGCAAGCGATCTGCTGGCCATTACCGCCAATAAAAGCATCGTCGGCTATACCCCCGCCGCGGGCAAAATAGGTGTTCCTTACGCAAAGAAATACCTGCACTTGCCGCATGTGGCTACCAACAATACGAACGATGACTGGCCGATCTATCGTTATGCAGATGCCCTCCTGATGTTGGCCGAAGCCCAGAACGAACAGGGAAAATCGCCCCTGGTCAGCCTGAACCTTGTGCGCACCCGCGCGGGCCTTCTTCCCAGCACAGAAACCAACCAGGCCAATTTAAGGACGATCCTTGCGCATGAAAGAAGGGTAGAGCTGGCATTTGAAAACCATCGCTGGAATGACCTCGTGCGCACCGGCACCGCTGTTTCAGTGATGACCGCCTATGGCATCACGGCGAAAGCGACCTACAACCTGCTTCCGTCCAATGCATTTACGATTACCAGTGATAAACTGCTCTTTCCGATACCACAGTCCGAGCGCGATGTCAACCCCGGGCTGTCACAGAATCCCGGTTATTTTTAGTAGTTTAATACGATAAGCGAACGCTATGCCATTAAAAACACAGTATACCCTCTGCCTTTTCATTATGGGTCTTGCTGCATTCATCCCGGTGCAGCAGGCTCATTCGCAAAATAAAAAGGTAGCGATTACCTGGGATAAAACGGTACTTGTCTCAAAAACAACACCTACACTGCAGGTCGTTTACAACCCCATGCTGCGCAGCCATTCGCCGATACACGCGGCAACCTTCGAAGCCTTGAAGGAATTGGGTGCCGACTATGTCCGCTACGTACCCTGGTTTCCGTATCCCAGGGCGGCCGTCGTGGAACTGGCCCCGCCTTCCAACGCTGAGACACATTGGGATTTTAGCTATGCCGATACCGTTATGCAGGACCTGATGGAGGCGACCGGTGGTCACACGGTGGTGATCAACTTCAGCACCATACCCGTTTGGATGTTTAAAACCGCCCAACCAGTGGAAATTAGTTCCGACCCGGACGAGGTCAACTGGGTCTACAACCAGGGCAGGGAATTGCGTGATTCCACCCTGCAGGAACTGACCGGCTATTTTGTGCGTCTGTTAAGCTGGTACACAAAAGGCGGCTTTACCGATGAACTGGGCAAATTCCACTCCTCCGGGCATCATTATAAGATACCTTATTGGGAAGTGTTGAACGAACCCGATCTCGAACACAATATATCGCCCCGGCTGTACACAAAAATGTACGATGCGATAGTCGCCGGGATGAAAAGCGTTTCCCCCGCCACAAAGTTTATCGGCATATCGGTAGCCCATGAAACCAATCCCGAATGGTTTGAATATTTTCTCAACCCGCAGAACCACGCACCCGGCATTCCGTTGGAAGGCATTTCCTATCATTTTTATGGACGTCCTTCCGTCCCCGACCAACTCATCGACGGTTACCAATATTCATTTTTCGACCAGGCCAACGGGTTTCTCGATAAGGTCCGGTACATCGAGAACATACGCAAACGCCTCGCTCCCCAAACCTTCACGACGATCAATGAAATTGGCAATATCCTCGCGGACCACGACTATAAGGGCGTTATCCCCGATGCCTACTGGAACCTGTCCGGGGCCATGTATGCCTACATTTACCTTGAGCTGGCAAAAATCGGCATCGATGTCGCCGGTGAATCACAACTGGTGGGCTATCCCACCCAGTTTCCCGATGTAAGCATGATGAACTGGAAGAACGCGAAACCCAATGCCCGTTTTTGGGTGTTAAAGCTGCTAAAAGATAATTTCGGCCCCGGTGATAAACTGGCAGCCACCACTATCAACAGCGGGGACATCTGTGCACAGGCATTCATCACCGGCCAGGGTAAAAAACTATTGCTTATCAATAAAAGAAATAAAGAAATCTCCATCGATTTACCCGCAGAAGCAAAAAATGTCAGCGTCAGTTATGTAGACGTTACCACGGGCGATAATCCCCCGGCCCACTATCAACTGGCGGGTAATACCATTACCCTAAAACCGTTTTCCGTCGTTGTTGTGAAATTTAATTAAGCCAATAAAGCCTATTTTTGAGGAATTCAATAACGAATCCTTTTTTTAATGGGGCTGAAAATGCTGAAATATCATTTCATCGTTTGCGGGATATTTCTTCTCTCCACGGGTCTGCGTGCGCAGGACAACTATGAAATCCAGGTGTATGGTTCTGAAACGGTGCAGAAAGGGCATACGATGGTGGAATTGCACAGCAACTACACTTCCGATGGCAGCAAGACGATTACCGATGGAGTGCTGCCCACCAACCATGTCTTCCACGAAACCGTGGAGATCACGCATGGCTGGACGCCCTGGTTTGAAACCGGTTTTTATTTTTTCAATACGATTGGCAATGATCGGCGCACCAACTACGTAGGTTCGCATATCCGGCCACGGTTTGCGGCCCCCGATAGCTGGCACTGGCCCGTAGGGGTAAGTATCTCCCTCGAGTTTGGGTTTCAGAAAGCCGCTTACTCCGCCAACACCGCCACGCTGGAAATAAGACCCATCATCGATAAAAAATGGGGAGGCTGGTATGTTTCCCTGAACCCAACGCTCGACCAGAGCTTTAAAGGGCCCGATGAGCATCGCGGCCTTATCTTTTCGCCCAATGTAAAGGAAAGCTATGATATAACGAAAGTCGTAGCCCTCGGACTGGAATATTATGGAAGCACCGGCCCCTTCTTTCATTACGACCAGGTCAACCAGCAACAGCACCAGCTGTTCCTGGCCATTGACCTGAATGTCAGCACCGATTGGGAATTCAACGCAGGCTATGGCCTTGGCTTTACCAACAGTACCGACCGGGCTATTTATAAAATGATTATAGGGCGAAGATTTTAACTCTGTTCAGCTCATGCCTGCCCCTAAAGGCATTTTTTCCCCCATTTAAGCGTATAGGGCTTTTCAACCCTTTTTCCCGATCACCAGCATGCTGTGCACGCATTCCGCTAGATGGTTTTCATCATAACTACTCTATAGACCCATTATATATAAATTAATATAATGTGTATTAATTGATTGATTACTAATCCGGCATATTCTTAATCTCCTCTACTTCTCCCGGAATTCTTATACTATCCCAATATAACTTGTATTTCCCTCTCCTTAATTTTTCCTTTGATGTTCCAGAACATATTGCCATATCATTCGCCATTTTTAAAAACAACACAAATACCTGTTTATGACAAAACTACGGTTGCTTACAAAAATGCTTCCCGGCATTTTTTTCCTGCTGCTTGTTAAGACCTCTCAGGCGCAGGACAAGACCATTACCGGCACCATCACCGATGAAAAAGGAGGCGTGCTGCAGGGAGCTACCATCCGGGTCAAGGGATCCGATAAAGGTGTCAATTCCAATGCTGTCGGCAACTTCAGTATTTCGGTACCCGCCTCCGCTTCCACGCTTCTTGTTTCCTACGTCGGTTACGAAACGCAGGAAGTACCTCTTACCGGGAGCGCGCTTTCCGTTTCGCTCCGGCCCACCCGCTCGCGCCTCGAAGAGGTGGTAGTCGTCGGCTATGGCACACAAAAACGAAAAGACGTCACCGGCGCCGTTTCCTCCGTTAAAGGCGACGCCATCAAAGACCTGCCCGTTACCAGTGTCACGGCCGCGCTCCAGGGCCGCGCCGCTGGCGTGGAAGTGATCGACAATTCCGGCCAGCCCGGTGGTTCCACACCCACCATCATCATCCGCGGTCTTTCTTCGCTCCACCAGCCCGCGCCCCTGTACATCGTCGACGGTGTACGCATGCCCGGCGATAATATCAACACCCAGGACATTGCTACCATCGATATATTAAAAGACGCCAGCGCGGCCGCCATTTATGGCTCCGCCGCCGCAGGCGGCGTTATCGTCATCACCACCAAAAAAGGCGCTGGCATAAAGCCCACTGTTAGCTTCAGCGCCCGCTACGGCGTCACCAAACCAGAACTGGTCGATAACCTACTGCGCAAAAACGATTACATCAAGTTGCAGAACGTCATCAATTCCACTTATTTTAAAGGCGCCACGCAAACCGACACCCTGCCCGATACCGATTGGGTGCATGCCCTTTATGGCAATGCCTACGAACAGAATTATAATCTTTCCATTTCCGGTTCCTCGCCCGCCGTCAGTTACCTGTTTTCCGGTTTCTACAATGCCCAGAAAGGCATCTTCATCCGCAATTATTCCAATATCGGCGGCGCGCGCGTCAATACCGATTTCAAGCTCGGTGATTTTATAAAGATAGGAGAGCAGCTCGCCGTATCAACACGCAAAACCGCTCCCCTCGTTGGCGATGAGGCGCAACTGCACAATGCACCCTTCCGTACCTCGCCCGTTATACCCATTAAGAATGAAGATGGTACCTGGGGCACCGTACCTCCCGGTTATGGCATCAAGTTCGGTGCGCCCAATCCTGTTGGCGCGGCCGAATCCGCCGACGCACTCGACATACAAAATAATCTCCAGGGCAATGTATATGCAGAAATAAAACTCCCCCTGCACCTTAATTTCAGAACCACCCTCGGTTATTCTTATTACCAGGAAACCCAGGATTTCTACCAGGCGCCCTTCAATTTCGGCGCGGTGGTCAACTCCACCAACTCGCTCACCAAGATGTATGTCCAGAGCGGCCAGCTGCTGAGCAACTACGTGCTTACATACGACCAGCAATTCGGCAAGCACAATTTCAATGCCGTGGCAGGTTATGAAGAAATTACCGTGAAGAACAACAACCTCATGGCCACCGTATCCGCCAACGGGCTGCCCGATTATTCCATCGTCACCACCACGCTGTCCACCACCAGCGCCACCGGCAGCTACGACCCCAACGGACTGGTCAAATCCTGGTTCGGCAGGCTCAATTATAATTACGACGGCCGTTATTATCTATCCGGTTCCGTTCGCCAGGATGCCAATTTCACTGTGTTCGGGCCCAGCAAACAGCGTGGCACCTTCGCCGCGGCCTCTGCCGGCTGGAACATCAGCGACGAAGACTTCTTCAAATCATTGCTGCCCACCATCAACCAGTTAAAGCTGCGCGGCAGCTATGGTACGCTGGGCAACAGCAACGTGCCGCCTTATACCTTTGCCTCCTTCTACGGCCCTTATTCCGGCGTGGCAGGTTTTGGCAATACTTCTGTCAACGCCGCCAATTTCGCTCCCGGCGCACCGTTGTACATCGGTTCTTCCATCAATACCGTTCCCAATCCCGCCCTCCATTGGGAAACCGTTACCGAAACCAACCTGGGTATTGACGGAGAACTGCTCAAAGGCAAAATTTATTTCAGCCTGGAATGGTACAATAAAACTACGTCCGACATGCTTTATGCCCTGCCCCTGCCACCCAATGCCGGCTATTCCTCGCCGTTCTTTACCAATATCGGCAGCGTGAGCAGCAAGGGCGTCGACATCCTGCTCGGCTATAAAGACAAAGTCGGAGAGCTCAATTACGATGTAAGCGTTACCGCAGGGTTCAATAAAAACAAAGTCACCAACCTCGACGGCATCGCCACCGATGCCCTTTACGACGGGTATAATTATTACAACAATGGCAACGAAGGCTATGGTGTCATGGCCAACGAACCTATCACCATTACCAAAAACGGGTTGCCTTTCGGATCCTTTTACGGCTATAAAGTCATTGGTATGTTTAAAACCGATGCTGAAGCAGCCGCCAGCGCACAGCCCGGCGCTCATGCCGGCGACCTTATCTTTGCGCACGACCCCAAGAACGGCGGCACGCTTAGCACTGCCGACCAACAGGTCATCGGCAATCCCAATCCCAAACTCGTATATGGCGTCAACATCCGGCTTAATTATAAGAACTTCGACGCCTCGCTGCTCTTCAACGGAGTGGGCGGCGTACAACTCTTCAATGGCGTAAAAGCGTACGAGCAGTTTCC
>DASYCT010000519.1:0-16326 GCA_036500065.1 Chitinophagaceae bacterium
CCTGATCAGTGCAGACGAAGTACATTTCACCAATCTTATTTCCAACCTCATCGACAATGCGGTTAAATATTCAAAGGACAACCTGCTGATAAAGGTGTTTACCTATTCTACCAACAAAAACATCGTTATCCGCATCGAGGACAACGGTATCGGTATGGGTAAGGAAACACAGAAACGCATCTTTGAAAAATTTTACCGGGCACATACCGGTAATATCCACAATGTAAAAGGGTTTGGCCTGGGACTTAGCTATGTAAAAACGATGGTGGATGCGCACGACGGGAAGATAAGGGTAGAGAGCACGCTTGGAAAGGGTACGACGTTTATTATTGAAATGCCGCTGAAATCGTGAGTACTCACTACTCACTCCTCCGCAAACAACAGGCATCCATCTCCATAACTCAGGAACCGGTAATCATGCTGCAGGACATGTTCGTAAATGCTTCTCCAGTCATCACCCGCTACGGCGGCTACCAGCAAAAGCAAGGTGGATTGGGGCTGGTGAAAATTGGTGATAAGCCCTTTTATCATGCGCAGGCGGTAGCCGGGGGCGATAAGAATCCGGGTTTTCACCAGCAGGCGTTCCAGCCCGTTTCTTTCCATCCATTGCAATAAACTTTCCAGCGCTTCTTTTACGGGCAGGTTTAATGCCAGCCGGTCTTCATACACTTCCCATTGTTCCACGGGCAGCGACGCATAAGGCAGCGAAGGGTCCAGCGTTGTTTTAACCCCCATCCAGTAAAGACTTTCGAGCGTGCGCAGGGAGGTAGTACCTACTGCAAAGAGGTTACTACCGGCCCGGGCTAACTGCCGGATGCTGTCTGCCTGCACGTCTATCAGCTCCGCGTGCATGAGATGGTCGCCGATGGCGGTTGTTTTTACCGGTTTGAACGTGCCTGCTCCCACGTGCAGGGTAAGAAAAGCGGGGTGAATGTCTTTCTGACGCAGTTTGTCAAACAGGGCCGGTGTGAAATGCAGCCCAGCCGTAGGGGCGGCTACCGAGCCATCGCGGTCGGCATAAATGGTCTGGTAACGTTCGCGGTCGGACGATTCCGCTGCCCGCTTGAGATAGGGCGGCAGGGGCAGCAGTCCCGCATGGTGCAGTATTTCGGCAAAGGACCAATGAGCAGGCTCCCAACTGAATTCGATGACAAAACAATCGGCCAGTTTTTCTATGTAGCGGGCCTCCACGGTGATGAGTGTCCCATTATCTTCTATTTCTTTCCGCAATACCTGCCCAGGTTTCCACTTGCTGGCGCCGCCCACGAGACATTTCCAATGCACCTGTCCCTGCTGTAAGAGCCCGGTGCTGATATCGCCAAAACGCTCATGCGGTTCCAGGCAAAACAGTTCGATGACGCCGCCGCTCGGTTTTTGAAACAGCATCCTTGCCTCTACTACTTTGGTATTGTTGAACACGAGCAGGCTGCCGGCGGGCAGGTAGTGGCCTATATCGCGGTATTGCGCATCCATGATAACCCCGTTTTGATACACGAGCAATTTGGAAGCATCGCGTTCCGGTAGTGGATAGCGGGCAATGCGATCATCGGGAAGGGTATAGGTATAGTCGTTGATTAAGAGCGAAGAAGGGTGCATAGGCTGTACAGCTAACTGCTGTAGTTGATTTTAGCGACAAATTTATGTGGTTCTTTTGGCAAGGGGCACTACCAATTTTAACCCGCTCCATTGTTCGCTGACGGCGCAGACTTTTATATCCACCCAATCGTTTTGCAGGGCAAAATTGCGGATGCTGTTTTCCGACACATCGGTGGGGATGCCGGCGCTTTTCTTGTACCAGCTTACCCATACGATGATCGCGGACTTCTTTTTGCTGAAAGCGGCGAGGGAGCGGAGGGTGCTTTCGTAGTCTTTTTGGCGGATGGCAAACAGGTGTACGAAATCGGGTGTTTCTCCTTTGCGGCAGAGTTGGCCGGTGAGTGGGTCATCAAGCAGGTCAAAATAATCGGCCGGGGCATTTAAAAGCAACACTTTCATGTCAGCCCTGATGCCCAGTTTTTTTAGAAGCGGTGTGCCCGAATAGCCGGCATTGACCATACCGATTGGTTTTAGTAATCCACATGTTTTGACCCTTAATTCACAGCTTATACACCGCTCTTCACATCCTATTCACTATGCTTACGACCGTTTGCCAGCAAATGCTGATCTAAACACTTGTTCTTCCACTGCTTATATGCAATAATTCTTGTGGAAAAATTAAATTTTTCCAATTTCACTTGGTAAGTGGGAAAAAGTGTTATTTTGTGTAAATAAATGTCAAATTCGATTCAAGTCTTCCTAAATGGTTCATTTTCTTGGCGAATACGAGGTTACGCTGGACGCCAAAGGGCGGTTTCTTCTCCCTGCCAAACTGGTTACCCAGTTGCCAGAAGGAGCGGCCACCAATTTTGTTATCAACAGGGGATTTGACGAATGTTTACACCTGTATCCCATGGAAAACTGGCTGGTAGTGTCCTCAGAAATCGATGAACTGCCCGACCATGAAGAAGACAACCGCAAATTAAAGAAGTTTTTCAACTACGGGGTCGCGCCGGTGGAATTTGACTCGGCCAACCGCATCCTGGTTCCTCCCATGTTGAAAGATTATGCCGGGTTGCAGAAAGATGTGGTGTTGTCCTGTTCCAAAAAACGCATTGAAATCTGGGATAAAAGTAAGTACCATCAGTTCTTTGACTCTTTCACTTCGGCTGATTACAGCGCCCTGTACAAAAAGGTGATGACCGCTAAAAAGGAGTCCTGAGCCGGCTATGGACAATGAAAAAACTATAGCAGGCAGTAGAGACCCCGCGGAGTACCATGTGCCGGTGTTGCTGCACGAAACCATCGAAGGGCTGGCTATCCGGCCCGGCGGCGTGTATGTCGACTGTACGTTTGGCGGCGGTGGTCATGCGCGGGAGCTGCTAAAGCATCTCGATTCCGGGGCGCGCCTGTTTGCCTTTGACCAGGACGCCGACGCGGCGAAGAATGCGCCGTCGGACCCGAGACTGGTCTTCGTGCCCAACAATTTCCGGCACCTGCAACGCTTTCTGCGCCTGCACAAGGTTGCGGCGGTGGATGGGATACTGGCCGACCTGGGCGTGAGCAGCCACCAGTTTGACGAAGCGGATCGCGGGTTTTCTACCCGTTACGATGCTGAGTTGGACATGCGGATGGATCGCCGGCAGGAATTGACCGCCTTTGGGGTGGTGAATACCTATAGCGAGCAACGGCTGCACAAACTGTTTGAACAGTACGGCGAGGTCACCAATGCAAAGACACTGGCGAAGACCATCGTGTCGGTGCGCTCTTCGGTATCGTTGCAGGGCATCAACAATTTTAAGTCGGCGCTGTCGGCAGTAGTGAAAGGCAATCCCAACAGGTACTTTGCACAGGTGTTCCAGGCATTGCGCATTGAAGTAAATGACGAACTGGGCGCGTTGCGGGAGCTTTTGCAGCAAATTCCTTCTCTGTTGAAACCCGGAGGCCGGGTAGCAATTATTACGTTTCATTCACTGGAAGACAGGTTGGTAAAGAATTTTTTTCGGAAAGGTGTTTTCGAAGAGGAAGAAGAGCACCCATTTGAAAATACGACCCCTCAGCACCAACTAAAAATAATTACCCGCAAACCGGTGACCGCTTCGGCGGAAGAACTGAAACGGAACCCCCGCTCAAGGAGCGCCAAACTGAGAATAGCCGAAAAAACAGGTGAATAATATCGTTAGGACCGCAGATAAATTCATTTAGAACGGGCGAAATTTTAATATCCCAATGAAATCCACTTCCGAAAACAAAAAGAAGTGGTTTGCAAGCGTGCAGCCGGGTAAGGTTCGTCTTACCGGGCTGCCTGGAACCACCCAACAATTTTAGTATGAGCGAAGCCAACCTGTCGAAAGAAAAGAAGCCGGGACTGAAGCGGCTGTTGCGCTACAACTGGATTGTAAAGAACATCCCTTATTTCCTGTTCCTGAGCGCACTGGCGGTGATATATATCTACAACGGGCATTATTCGGACAAGACGATCAAGGACATCAATAAAACCGGTAAAGAGCTGAAAGAACTGCAATACGAATACAAATCGCTGAAAAGCGAAGTAATGTTCAGAAGCAAGCAGAGCGAACTGGCAAAAGCCGTGCAGCCGCTGGGATTAAAAGAATTGTCGCAGCCGCCGATGGTATTAAAAGACAGCACCGGCAACAAGTGACGATACTATTGTAAATCATTATCACAACAACCAGCAGTAGTGGAAGTAAAAAAGGACATACTGTGGAGAGTTTACTTGAGTTTCATCGGGATTGTTGTGCTAAGTATGCTGGTGCTGGGCCGGGCGGTGTATATACAGCAGTTCCAGGGCAATTACTGGAAGAAGAAAAGCGATAGCCTGCATGTTCACCTGATGCCGCTACAGGCCGAGCGCGGCACCATTTACAGCGAAGACGGCAGTATGCTTAGCATGTCGGTGCCCTGTTTTGACATCTATATTGATTTCGGCGCGGACGGATTGCGGGAAAAGAAAGGGGAGCGGTTTCACAAATATGTGGACTCCCTGAGCCAGGCGCTGGCCGGTTTCTTTCACGATAAAAAAGCGGCTGCTTATAAAAAGGAATTGCAGGAAGGCTATCGTACGAGGGACAGGTATTATGAACTGGTAAAGAACCTGACGTTTGAACAATATAAAATCCTGCGCAGTTTCCCGCTGGTCAACCAGGGAAGAAATAAAAGCGGGTTTATTGCCCAGGTAAGAAGCAAACGCCTCAACCCGTTTGGATTGCTGGCCAACCGCACCATCGGCTTGTCGCGCGAGTACAAAGACAAACAGGGAAAAATGGTGAGCACCAATGTAGGGCTGGAAAAAACGTACGACGCCCTGTTGAAAGGGGATAGCGGTCACCAGTTGGTACGCTATATCAGCGGCGGGGCGTATATACCGGTGGAAGGTTCGGAAACAGATCCCGAGAATGGCCGTGACATTATTACTACGATCGATGTAAACTCCCAGGATATTGTTGAAAACGCCCTGCTGAAAAGCATGGTAGAAAATGAGGCCGACCACGGCACCTGCATTCTTATGGAAGTAGCGACCGGTAAAATAAAAGCAATGGCCAACCTGGGACGCCGCCCCGATGGCAGCTACTGGGAAGATTATAACTACGCCCTGCGCAGTACCGAGCCGGGCTCCACGATCAAGCTGGCAACGCTGCTTTCGGTGCTGAGCGAAGGAAAGATCACTATTAATGATATGGTAGACGTGGGTGCTACCGGCAATCAATATGTCGGCGTGCGCATGGTGACCGAAGCGGAAGTAATGCCCAAACCATTGTTGACAGTACGCGAATGTTTTGCGCATAGTTCCAATGTGGGTATGAGTAAACTGGCCTACCAGTCGTTCGCCGACCAGCCCGATAAATTCCTGGGTTACCTGCACAAGTATCATTTCGACACAAAGACGGGAATTGATTTGATAGGAGAGGAAAACCCGGTGTTGCCAAAGATCAGGCGGAATAAAGAAGGCATGCACGCATTGGTGACGATGAGCTTTGGGTATGCCATCGAAGTAACGCCGCTGCAAACGCTGATGCTGTACAACGCCATTGCCAACGATGGTAAAATGATGAAGCCCTGGCTGGTGAACCGCATACAAAACAACGACCAGGTAGTAAAGCAGTTTGAACCGGAGGTGGTGGACGAAAAGATTGCCAGCGAAGAAGTAATCAAAGAAGCACGGAAATGCCTGCTGGCCGTAACGACGGAAGGAACGGGTAAAAAAGTCTTTGCCAATGCCCTGTACAGTTCGGGTGGTAAAACCGGCACCGCGCATGTGGCCGCCAAAGATGTGGGATACGATGATGGCATTTACCAGGCTTCCTACGTGGGTTTCTTCCCTTTCGCGAACCCGCAGTACAGTTGTATCGTGGTAATTAAAACAAAACCACATCCCAAACAACACATGGGTGGCGAGGTATCGGCCCCGGTGTTCAGGGAAATAGCCGATAAGCTCTATGCCTTAAACCCGCAGCACAGTGAGACGCTGCCGGACAGCGGGTTGAAAAAAGACAGTTCCCTGTTTTATTACGCGGGCGAAACGTCTTCCGTAAAACAGGTGTTGAATACATTGAACGTGGCATTTGTGGATTCGGGCAGCAACCAGCGATTGAGCAGCGTGTATGGCAACGGCGCCCGGCGCGTAGTGACCCCGCGGCTTATTGCCAGGAATGTGATGCCCGATGTAAAGGGATTGGGATTGAAAGATGCGCTGTACCTGCTGGAAGGATTGAAATTAAAAGTGATTGCAAGGGGAAAAGGAAAGGTGAGCAGCCAATCGGTGGAAGCGGGCCGGCAGACAGTGAAGGGCACGACGGTCATTATTGAATTAAGTTAAAAAAAATCCCGCTGCGGCGGTATGTGAATATGGCAATACTGCAGGATATATTGTATAAAGTGAGCATCCGGTCCGTGCATGGCAATACGCAGGCAGACGTGAAGGGATTGCAAATCGATTCAAGACAGGTGAAGGAAGGCGATGCGTTTATCGCCATCAAGGGCTCTGCATCGGACGGTCACCGGTTTATCGATACGGCCATTGAGAAAGGCGCTACGGTGATCATCTGTGAGCAGTTCCCGGCAGGTTTGAATGAGGCCATCACTTATGTGCAGGTGGCCGACAGCGCCTGGGCGGCGGGATATATGGCGCATAATTTTTACGGCCAGCCATCGGAACGGCTGAAACTGGTTGGGGTGACGGGCACCAATGGCAAGACCACCATCGCCACCTTGTTACACAAGCTCTTTACATCATTGGGATATAAATGCGGTTTGCTGAGCACAGTGCAGAACCAGGTAGGCGCGGAAGTGATTCCGGCCACGCATACCACACCCGACCAGGTGAGCATCAACGTGCTGCTGAAGCAGATGGCAGATGCGGGTTGTACGCATGTGTTTATGGAATGCAGCTCGCATGCCATCGACCAGCGACGTATCGCGGGGTTGCATTACACGGGCGCGCTGTTCAGTAATATCACGCATGACCACCTGGATTACCATAAAACGTTCGACGAGTATATCCGGGTAAAGAAATCGTTCTTTGATTCGTTGTCTTCCGATGCTTTTGCAATAACCAACCTCGACGATAAAAGAGGTGCGGTGATGTTGCAGAATACGCCGGCGCGCAAGTATTACTACAGCCTGAAATCAATGGCGGATTTCAAAGGCAAGATGCTGGAGAACAACCTGACCGGGTTGGTGATGACCATCAACGACCAGGAAGTGCATTTCAGGCTGATTGGCGAATTCAATGCCTACAACCTGCTGGCGGTGTACGGTGCTGCTGTCTGTATGGGGGAGGACCGGCACGATGTATTGAGGGAGTTAAGCATATTGACGGGTGCGGAAGGAAGGTTTGATTATATCATATCGCCGAAGGAAAGAATCGTTGGTATCGTGGATTATGCTCATACGCCGGACGCATTGGTAAACGTGCTGACCACTATCCAGCAATTGCGCAAGGGGCACGAGCATATTATCACGGTGGTAGGATGTGGAGGTGACCGCGATAAAACAAAACGGCCGGTGATGGCGGAAGAAGCCTGCCGTTTCAGCGACCGGGTGATACTTACCTCCGACAATCCCCGCAGTGAAGACCCGGAGCAGATATTGAGGGATATGGAGAAGGGATTGAATACGGCGGCGAAGCGAAAGACATTATCGATTACCGACCGGCGGGAAGCGATAAAAACGGCCATCAGTTTTTCAGGCCCCGAAGACATCGTACTGATAGCCGGCAAGGGGCATGAAAAGTACCAGGAAATAAAAGGAGTGAAATATCATTTTGACGATAAGGAGGAATTGATAAAAACAATCGAGATGCTGGGAAAATAATTATTATATGCTTTACCACTTATTTACATGGTTCAAACAACAGGGGATGAAGGTCCCGGGTGGAGCATTGTTCCAGTTCATCACGTTCCGGGTTTTGCTGGCGGTATTGTTGTCGCTGGTCATTACATCGGTCTTCGGCAAGCGGCTCATCAATTTCCTGAAAAAGAAACAGGTGGGTGAGACGGTGCGTGACCTGGGACTTGCAGGCGAGCAGCAAAAAAAGGGTACGCCTACCATGGGCGGGCTGATCATTATCCTTGGCATACTGGTGCCTACGCTGCTACTGGCCAACCTGAATAAGGCGTATATCCGGCTGATGATATTAAGCACCATCTGGCTGGGCGTGATTGGGTTCGTGGACGACTACCTGAAACTGCGGAGCAAGCGGCTGGCAAAGGAAAAGGGAGTGACGTATAAAAAAGGAGACAAGGACGGGCTGGCCGGCTGGTTCAAGGTATTCGGGCAGGTAGGGCTTGGGTTGATCATCGGGCTTACGCTGTTGTACAATGATAATGTGAAGGCTTACCGTGAGTTTACGGGAGATATAAAAACGGTGGACACAACGGCAACGGGCGTGAAGAAGATCACTTATGATAACGGCGTGCGGTATTTTGTAGAAGCCAAGGCAAAGGAACCGATTACCAGTATCCCGTTTGTAAAATCGCATGAGTTCAATTATTCCAGGCTGCTGCCAAAAGCATTGCGTGATTATACGCCGATATTATATGTGCTGGTTGTAATCATCATTATTATCGCGGTGTCCAACGGGGCTAATCTCACCGATGGAATCGATGGCCTGGCGACAGGGGTGTCGGCATTGATTGGGGTCTGTCTTGGCATCTTCGCGTATGCCAGCGGCAACCTGCGGGTGGCCGATTACCTCAACATCATGTATATACCCAACCTGGGCGAGCTGACCATTTTTATCGCCGCCATGGTGGGGGCCTGTATCGGGTTCTTATGGTACAATGCATTCCCGGCGCAGGTGTTTATGGGTGATACGGGGAGTCTTACCCTCGGAGGTATCATTGCGGCGCTGGCGATTCTTATCCGCAAGGAATTGCTGATACCTATTTTCTGCGGGGTGTTCCTGGTGGAAAACCTGAGCGTGGTGATACAGGTAAGTTATTTTAAGTACACGAAAAAGAAATACGGTGAGGGCAGGCGGGTATTCCTGATGAGTCCCCTCCACCATCATTACCAGAAACTGGGATACCATGAAAGCAAGATTGTGACGAGGTTCTGGATTGTGACGATACTGTGTGTGTTGCTGGCGATTGTAACGCTGAAGATCAGGTAAGCTACGGGCTTAGAGCCGTGGGCTGCGAGCCAGGAAAGCTCATAGCCCGAAGCTCATGGCTCACAGCTCAAAGATATTACTGAAAAACCGAGATCGAAATCCAATACAGAGAAACCGCCCTAAACTAAGAAGAAATTGTGGTGCAGCTAAATCCATGCTATTGAAGAACTCCCTTAATCCGGATTAATTACCCGGCTGAAAATGATTTGTCGTGATGCGTAAAAGAATGGTCATACTCGGTGGCGGAGAAAGCGGTGTTGGTGCTGCCATACTGGCGAAGCAACAGGGGTATGATGTGTTTCTTTCGGACGGGGGTTCTTTGAAAGTTGCGTATAAGCAAACATTGCAGGAAAACAACATCCTTTATGAAGAGGGCGCTCATACTATCGCATCCATACTGAATGCGGATGAAATAGTAAAGAGCCCGGGCATACCTGAAAAGAATGAACTGGTAAAAAAGGCCAGGGCAAAAGGCATCCCGGTCATCAGTGAAATAGAACTGGCTTACCGCTACAAGGGTGATAGCAGGATCATTGCTATTACCGGGAGCAACGGCAAGACCACTACGACTGCGCTGACCTTTCATATTTGTGAGCATGGCGGGCTGGATGCCGCGCTGGTGGGCAATATCGGTTATTCGTTTGCCCGGCAGGTGGCCGAAAATCCAACCGCCTGGTATGTTGTTGAAATCAGTTCGTTCCAGCTGGACGATATTAAAACGTTCAGACCGGACATCGCCATATTAACCAATATCACGGAAGACCATCTCGATCGGTACGATTACCAGTTTGAGAAATACATCGCCAGCAAGTTCAGGATATGCATGAACCAGACGGCAGACGATTATTTCATTTACTGCGCCGATGATCCTGTAACCATGAAATACATGACTCAATTCACTATTCTTTCTAACCCATTACCATTTACCATGCAACAGGAACCAAACAAAGGGGCTTTTATCAAGAACGGACAGATGAACATCGACACAGGCCTTGAACGCGTCACCATGAGTATTTATGACTTTGCGCTGAAGGGGAAACACAATCAATACAATACTATGGCAGCAGGGATTGCAGCAGCCACCATCGGGCTGCGGAAGGAAAAGATACGCGAAGCGATTCAATCGTTTGAAGCGTTGGAACACCGCATGGAGTACGTGGGTACGGTGAGGGGTGTGGAGTTTATCAATGACAGCAAGGCGACCAATGTCAACAGTACGTGGTACGCGCTGGAAAGCATGACAAAACCAACCATCCTGATTTTGGGAGGAGTGGACAAGGGCAATGATTATTCCTTTATACGCGAACTGGTAAAGGAGAAGGTGAAAGCTATTGTGTGCATGGGTGTCGACAACCGGAAAATACATGAGGCATTTGGCAAGGAAGTAGAGCTGATTGTAAATACCGCCGGCGCGAAGGAAGCCGTACAGGCGGCCTTTCATTTTGCAGAGCGTGGCGATACGGTATTGTTGAGCCCTGCCTGCGCCAGTTTTGATTTGTTCAAGAATTACGAAGACCGCGGGAAGCAGTTTAAGGAAGCGGTGAAGGAACTATGAGCGATGTAAAAGACATATTATTCAATGAAATGACGCCCGCGGGGAGTGTGCGGAGAAGCCTTTTGAATAAGACAAAAGGCGATAAGGTGATCTGGGCGGTGGTGGTGGTACTGGCGCTGGTATCGTTGCTGGTCGTGTACAGCAGTACCGGTACGCTGGCCTACAAAATGAGGAAGAGCACCGAATCCTACCTGTTTAAACAGGTGATGTTTATCGCCATCGGTATGATGGTGATCTACTTTTTGCATAAGGTCAATTATAAAGTGTATTCACAAATAGCGCGTTTGCTTTTCCTGCTCTCCATACCATTGCTGGTGTATACTTTATTTTTTGGCGTGCGGCTCAACGAGGGCAGCCGCTGGATACAACTGCCCTTTATACAGATGACAATGCAGACTTCCGACCTGGCCAAGCTGGCGTTGTTTATGTACCTCAGCCGGTTGCTGAGCAAAAAGCAGGATGATATCAAGGATTTTAAAAAAGGCTTTTTGCCGGTTATCATACCTGTGGGCATCATTTGTGTGCTGATAGCCCCGGCCAATTTGTCGACGGCTTTACTGATCGGGGCTACCAGCCTGTTGCTGCTGTTTATCGGGCGGGTGAGCCTGAAGCATTTATTACTGGTGGTTGGAGTAGCGTTGATACCATTGCTCGTGCTGGTAAGCGCGGCGGTGTTTCATCATAAATCGAACAATAACGAGATTATAAAACCGGAGGCGCATTCGAAATTGTTTGCACGGGTTGGCACCTGGATAAACCGCGTGGAAAATTTCATGTATGGTGGTAAGGAAATAGATGATGATGATAATAATTACCAGGTCAACCAGGCCAAGATAGCCATTGCCAACGGGGGATGGGTAGGGTTGGGGCCGGGTAATAGCCAGCAGCGTAATTTTTTACCACATCCCTACAGCGATTTCATCTTTGCGATCATTATAGAAGAATATGGATTGGCGGGCGGATTGTTTATCACGTTCATCTACCTGCTTTTCCTGTACCGGAGCATACGTATTTTTCGAAAGTGCCCTTATGCGTTCGGTGCTTTCCTGGCGCTGGCGCTGAGTTTTACGCTGGTGATCCAGGCGTTGTCGAATATGGCGGTGGCGGTCAACCTGTTCCCGGTGACGGGCGTAACGTTGCCGCTGGTGAGCATGGGGGGTAGTTCGTTTATTTTTACCTGTATATCGATTGGTATTATATTAAGCGTGGCGAGGAATGTAGAACAACTGGAAGGTGCTCCGCAACCTATGCCCGCGGAAAAAGAACAAGCAGCATGAGCAAGAAGGTTATTATAGCAGGAGGCGGTACGGGCGGACATATTTTTCCGGCCATCGCCATTGCCAATGCGCTGAAGAAGGCAGACCCTTCGATCGAGTTGTTGTTTGTGGGCGCCAAAGGCAAGATGGAAATGGAAAAAATTCCACAAGCCGGATATAAAATAGAAGGAATCGATATAGCAGGATTTAACAGGAGTTCTTTGCTAAAGAATATTGGTTTGCCGTTCAAGCTGGTAAAGAGTTATTTCCAGGTGCGGCGTATCGTGGCGGATTTTATGCCGGATGCAGTGGTGGGCGTGGGTGGTTATTCCACGTACCCGGTGGTGCGCTATGCGCAGTCGAAGGGCATTCCGAGCTTTATCCATGAAATCGATTCGTTTGCGGGCAAAGCAAACAGCATGCTGGCGAAAAGGGCGACGAAGATTTTTGCGGCCAGCACGGGGATGGAGAATTTTTTCCCGGAATCAAAACTGGTATATACCGGCAACCCGGTTCGCGCCAATATTACCAATAGTAAGGTGACACGGGAAGAAGGCATTCGTTTTTTTGGTTTGAACCCCGCGTTGAAAACAGTGTTGGTGACGGGGGGTAGTCTTGGTGCGAAGGGAATTAACGAAGCCATCGATGCACACCTGGAAGAGTTCGGGGCCAATAACCTGCAACTGGTATGGCAAACAGGTAAGCCTTATGCCGAACGGGCAAAGGAGCGGGCAGCGGGAAAGCAAAATGTATGGGTCAACGATTTTATCCCGCAAATGGAATATGCCTATGCCGCGGGAGATATTATTATATCCCGGGCGGGCGGTACGGTGTATGAGTTGTGCGTGGTCAAAAAACCAGTGATACTGGTGCCTTTCCCTTTTGCAACAAAGGATCATCAAACGGTCAATGCGATGAACCTGGTGAAAAAGAATGCGGGGCTGATGGTCAAAGACAGCGAAGCAAAGGAAAAGCTGGTGTCCCTGGTAATAGCATTGTCAAAGAATGAACAGCAACAAAAGGAATTAATAAACAATATCAGCAAATTGGGGATATCAGATGCGGACACAAGGATAGCGGTGGAGATATTGAAAACAATCAGTTAACGTGATGCAGCTGGACGACATAAAGAAGGTTTATTTTATCGGTATCGGGGGGATTGGCATGAGTGCGCTGGCGCGGTATTTCAAATCGAGGGGATGCGGGGTGAGCGGGTACGATAAAACGGCCACGCCGCTTACACGGCAGCTGGTGGCGGAAGGGATAGGGGTGATGTACGAGGACGATGCGGGCGCTGCGCCGGTCGATGTGCAACTGGTGGTATACACACCGGCGGTGCCCAAAGACCACCGGCAACTGGTTTACTACCAGCAAAACGGGTACGCGGTGCTGAAGCGCAGCGAAGTATTGGGGATCATCAGCAATAGTTCTTTTAATATATGCGTGGGAGGAACACATGGCAAAACCACCATCACCACGATGATCGCGCACCTGCTGCGTCATACGGGCTATGGTTGCAATGCGTTCCTGGGCGGTATTTCGGTGAACTATGATACCAATTTCTGGAGCAACGAGCGCAATGTATGCGTGATTGAAGCCGATGAATACGACCGTAGTTTTTTGCGGCTGAGCCCGGATATTGCCATTATCAGTGCCATGGATGCCGATCACCTGGATATTTATGGTACGGAAGAAGCCTTGCAGGATGCGTTTGTAGCGTTTGGCGCGCGGGTAAAGAAGGGAGGATTGCTGATCAGCAAGTTCGGGTTGCCGCGAAGCGGGGAACTAAAAGCCGATCGGCGCCTGTTGTACAGCCAGCAAAACAATAGCGCCGATGTGTATGCCGCCAATGTAAAAATGCTGAACGGGAGTTATTCATTTGATGTGGTGCTGAAGGATAGCCGGGTTGACAATATCGTGCTGCACATGGGGGGTATGCATAATGTAGAGAACGCGGTAGCGGCTATTGCGGTGGCGCATGAGTTGGGGATTGAGGCCGGGAAGATCAGGGATGCCGTGGAAGCCTTCCGGGGAGTAAAAAGAAGGTTTGAGTACATATTGCCGCCGGTAGCGAATAAAGAAGGTGGGATCGTGTTCATCGATGATTACGCTCATCACCCGGAGGAACTGAAGGCATTGATTGGTGGGGCAAAGAGCTTGTTCAGTGGGCGCAGGTGTACGGTTATTTTTCAACCGCATCTTTTTTCGCGGACAAGGGATTTGGCGGAAGGGTTTGCCGAAAGCCTCGATTTGGCGGATGAAGTGATCTTATTGCCTGTTTACCCGGCCAGGGAATTGCCCATGCCCGGTGTGAGCAGTGAAATGATCCTGGAAAGGATGAAAAAAGCAACTAAGAAAGTAATGACAAAGGAGTCGTTGCTGAACTATATGAAAGAACAGTGGGTGCCGGGATTGAGCGGGGGGAAGGGTGAATTGCTGATAACAGCCGGCGCGGGTGATATCGATGCGCTGGTGCAACCATTGAAGGCAATAGTGAGTAGTTGAATATATTATGGCCATTAAAAATAACATCCGTAAAATATTGTTCCTGTCGCTTTGGATAGTGGTGGGAGCCGGTTTATTGGTGTTGATGCTGGCGGCCATCAGCGAAAGAAATCACAGCAGTTGCAAGGGTTTGAGCATAAAGATAAAGGGCGGGGACCATCTTTTCCTGGACAAGCAGGACATCCTGAACGTGATTGCGCCGGGAAAGAACAACCCGTACAAGGGGAGACCGCTGGCTTCTTTTGATCTCCACCGGCTGGAGGAACAGTTGAAACGTGATGTATGGGTAAAGGATGCCGAATTGTTCTTTGATAACAATGGCTTATTGCGGGTGAATATCGTGGAGCGGGAACCTGTGGCGAGGGTATTTACCACGGCAGGCAACAGCTTTTATCTCGACAGCAGCGCTACGCGCTTACCGTTGAGTGATAAGATGGCGGTGCGTTTGCCGGTATTTACCGGCTTCCCGACAGAAGGTATTATATGGAAGAGCGCCGACAGCCTGCTGGCGCAGCAGATAAAGCAACTGGGTATGTACATGCTGAAAGATACTTTCTGGCTGGCGCAGGTGGAGCAGGTGGCTATTACCGGCAATCGCGGGTTTGAGATGGTACCTGTTATCGGCAATCATCTCATCATCTTTGGGGATGGCAGTGATTATGAAGCAAAGTTTCACCGGCTCCTGTTGTTTTACCAACAGGTAGCAGCCCGGACCGGGTTTGATAAATACAGCGAAGTGAATGTGCAATACGCAGGACAGGTAATAGGAACGAAGAAAGGAACGGTGAGTAAAGTGGATTCATTACAGGCATTGAAGAATGTACAGCAGATGATTGAAGCATCGAAACGAATGCCGGTGGATACAGTATCCACAATCGTGGATAATAATATTGTGGCAAGTGGTGCATCTGGCTCAATTTTACCGGTTATAGCAAATCGGTCAAATAGATCCGGTTTGACTGCTACCGATAAAAACGCTGATACCCTAAGCCGTGTTCCAATCCAACCCAGTCCGCCATCGATGAAAAACCGGGCTCCGTCCCCCCACCCTGTGAGAAAGAATGTGAAAATGGGGAGAATGTTATAATGAACAACTAAAAACAACATAATCTATGAACAGCGAACAACCAATTATTGTGGGGCTTGATATAGGCACTACCAAGATTGCCTGTATTGCCGGCCGTAAGAACGAATACGGCAAATTGGAAATACTGGGCTTTGGCAGGGCCAACAGTAATGGTGTAAAACATGGCCAGGTGCTGAATATTGATGAAACCATCAAAGCCATACAGGCTGCCATGGACAATTGCTATGCCTCTAACCCTAATCTCGAGATTACCGAAGTGTATGTAGGCATCGCAGGGCATCACATCAAAAGCCTGCAAACCCGGGGCGATATTGTTCGCCAGGATACCAATGAAGAAATCACCCAACGGGAAATCGATCAGCTGATCGCCGACCAGTTTAAGACCTATATCCCTGCCGGCGACCAGATCATCGATGTGATCCCGCAGGAGTTTACGGTAGATAATTTCCAGAACATCCCCAATCCCATTGGATACGGCGGTGTGAAGGTGGGGGCCAACTTCCATATTATTACGGGCGACAAGAACGCCATCCGCAATATCAACCGTGCGGTGGAAAAAAGTAACCTGCATACCAAGGACCTGGTGTTGCAGCCACTGGCATCGGCCAGCGCGGTGATGGGACAGGAAGACCTGGAAGCAGGCGTAGCCATCGTGGACATCGGCGGCGGTACTACCGACCTGGCGGTGTTTTATGAAGGCATACTGAAGCACACGGCTGTTATCCCGTTTGGGGGCGAAAACATCACCAATGAT
>DASYCT010000520.1:0-3325 GCA_036500065.1 Chitinophagaceae bacterium
GTAATGACTTCGGAAAGCGTTGAAAGACGAACTCTTTTATATATGAATTAATAATAATTAATACCTCTCCGGCGTTCCAGCTAAAAATAGTGCGCAATTTACCCGGCATTGCGCAATGTCAAAAAAGCAGTCACATATAAGCGAATAAGACTATTGGGCTTGGTGGATTGCATATAAAAAATTACATTTATATACCTAAGGACCTTTAAGTCCATTTCAATCACTCATATCCTATTATCTGTCGAACCCCGACGTATTCTTTAAAAAGTAATACGGTTAGTCAACATAAGAGAGAATCGAATCACACTGTTAGGGGGTAATCTGTTAGTAGCTTAAAAATTGTATTTCAATGACCATCTGCACGCTTTTTTGGCAGGCAGCTTGTTTATTGGATCAAGGGCTTTCCGCTATCATTTACTTTTTAAAGCTTATTAAAATTATGCAGGCTATCCAAAATGCGCTGAACATCCTTACCGTGGAAGACAATGATGCTGATCGTTATTTATTCCAGGAGATGCTCAAATCCGGACCACTCACCATCGGTAACCTGTATTCAACCGACAGGGTACAGGAAGCAAAAGAATTACTGAATAAACATTCCATTGACGTTGTTCTGCTTGATCTATCCCTGCCCGACAGCTTTGGCATCGACTCCTATTTCGAGATCAAAGACGTGGTGGAGGATAGGGTCGCGGTCATTATTCTTACCGGTACGGACGATAGCAACATCGCCCTCGAAGCCATTAACAAAGGCGCGCAGGATTACCTGGTAAAAAGAGATTGTAATGAAAGCCTGCTTTCCAAAACCATCCAATACAGCCTGGAACGGACACACAACCGGGAAGTGCTGCGCCAGAGCAACGAACGATACAATATGGTGGTACGGGCCACCAACGATGCGATCTGGGACTGGAACCTGGTCACCGGTGAAGTGTTCCTGGTGGGAGATACCTTCAAAAAAATATTCGGGTATGACATCGTAAATGCGGTTACCCCGCGCCAGCTCTGGGGCAGCGCACTGCACCCCAGTGATAAAGGCAGGGTCATTCACAGGCTGGTCCGGTTTATCCGGGAAGGGAAAAACCATATATGGGAGCAGCAATATCAGCTCAGGCGGGCCGACGGCACCTATGCCTACGTGCACGACCGGGGATATATGATGTTCAATGCATACGGTAAACCCATCCGCATCATCGGCTCGATACAGGATATTACCCATCGCAAAAAAGCCGAACAGGACCTCCTCGCCTCGGAAGAGAAATACCGGCAGATGTTTTATAAAAATCCCTGCCCGGCCTGGATTTTTGATGCCGAGACCCTGCTCATACTGGAAGTAAACGATGCCGCCATCCAGAAATACGGCTATTCCCGTCATGAATTCCTGCAGTTAAACGTCACCGATATAAGGGCGGAAAACATGCCCGATTTCTTCCAGGAGCCTGATCATGCCATTGCCCTTTGCCGCAACGAACAGCGCCTGTGGCGGCATAAAAAGAAAAACGGGGAAATACTGCTTACTGAAATCACCTACTATCCCATCGATTATTACGGGCGTACCGCCATACAGGTGCTGAGCCAGGATGTGACGGAAAAGCTCCGGTTGCAGGATGAACTGGCGCAGCAGCAAAAGCTGAAACAATTGCATATAACCGAAGCGGTGTTGAGCGCACAGGAAAAAGAACGATCCATCATAGGCGCAGAACTGCACGATAATATCAACCAGATACTGGCCACGGTAAAGCTCTACCTCGATGTGGCGCTGGCAGACCCGAACCCAAGAATGGAACTCCTGTGCAAGAGCCGCAAGAATATCTCCTCTGCCATCGAGGAGATCAGGAAGCTTTCCAAAATGCTGATTGCACCGAGTCTAAAAGAACTCGGGCTTAAAGACTCTATCGATGAACTGATCAGGAATATCCTGATCGTAAAAAAAATGAAGATACGTTTCGCCATGAACGGGCTCGATGAAGAGATACTGGGCAAGGAGGAACGGGTAGCCATCTATCGTATCGTGCAGGAGCAGCTCAATAACATTTTAAAATACGCCGATGCTTCCAACGTGAGCATACAGCTCAGGGAAAAGAAGCGGCAAATCAGCCTGTTGATCGAAGACGACGGCAGGGGCTTTGATATCAACTGTCGCAGGAAGGGAGTGGGCATTACCAATATTATCAGCCGGGCCGAACTATTCAATGGCAAAGTGGAAATCGATTCGGCCCCGGGCAAAGGCTGCCGGGTAAAGGTGTTGCTGAACACCCGGGAGTTCGTACCGGAGAGTAAGTAAGAAGTAAGACCATCATAAGACCTTCATATGAAAAAGAAACTTGGTTGCGTTCTGTTGGTGGACGATGATCTGCCAACGAATTTTTTAAACCGGGTAATACTCGAAGAAGCCGGCTGCGCTGATTGTATTCAAATTGCGCAAAGCGGGCAGGACGCGCTTGACTTTCTTCAAAAGGCCGGGGAGTTTAGCCGCAAGGACGATACGTGCCCGACTCCCGCTCTTATCTTTCTCGACATCAATATGCCCGCTATGGACGGATGGGAGTTTCTTTCCCGCTACAACGCATTGAAGAAAGAACAACAGGCAGGCATCATTATCGTCATGCTCACCACCTCGCTCAACCCCGAAGATGAACTGAAAGCGCGGACTATTCCCGCTGTTTCCGGCTTCCAGTGCAAGCCGCTGACGCCAAAAGTGCTTGACAACCTGCTCGGAACCTACTTTCCCGATTATTTATGACGAGCGCATGCCTGCTTTTACTATTTTTAGGGGGTTGCTTTCCGGTTTTTTTACATGCAGAAAAACAATTTGTTATACCAGTCTTTCCAGCAGGCTTTCTACCAGCATTATGAGCCCCTTTGCCAATACGCTTTTACACTTGTAAAAGACGAGGAAGCCTGTGAAGACATCGTACAGGAAATTTTCCTGCGCGTATGGGAGAAAAAACAGGAATTGGTGGGCACCGAAGCCCTGCGCTACTACCTGTACACCGCCACCCGCAATAATTGCCTTACCTGGCTCGATAAAAGCAAACGATCCGTGGTATCGAGGCTCACCGGTCATGAAATAGCCGAGGCGCCCGAACTTCGCCGCGAAGACAACCGCCCGGAAACGGATTTTGATACCCTGCTGGCCGAGGCGCTGGCCCTTTTACCCCCCAAATGCCGGGAAGTCTTTGTACTGAGCCGGGTAAACAAGCTCACCTACCAGCAAATCGCCGATACCCTGGATATTTCAGTCAAAACAGTGGAAAACCAGGTCGGCAAAGCATTGAAACTCCTGCGGGGCTTCATCAGGGGCAAACAAGCCCCGATAGTGGGT
>DASYCT010000521.1:0-7101 GCA_036500065.1 Chitinophagaceae bacterium
GGTAAAGGAGAACATCCTGTATGGCAATGAAGAATACAACCATTTCTCTGACGAAGACCTGCTTGGCATCCTACAGCAGTCCGGGCTGGAAACGCTGCTTGCCCGGTTCGACGAAGGGCTTGCCACGAAGATCGTTTCTGCGGGCGATGGTATCAGCCTGGGGCAGAAACAGCTTATCGCCTTTATCCGCGCAGTCCTCCGCCACCCGGAGCTGCTGATCCTGGATGAGGCTACCGCCAATATCGACACGGTCACAGAAAAGATGCTCGAAGAGATATTGCAGCATCTGCCCGCGACCACCACCCGGGTGATCATCGCGCACCGCCTCAATACAATCGAGAATGCGGATGAGATCTTCTTTGTCAATGGTGGTGAGATCACGCGTGCGGGAAGCCTTGACCAGGCCATGGATATGCTGTTGCAGCGGAAAAGAGTGAGTTAGATCAGGGCGCCGTTGCGCGGATTCAGTACTTTATAAGCTGGTTTGATTTTCATACTTTTGCGCAATGCCAACACGAACCATAACGAACGTTCCGGAATCCGTTACAAAGGATCTAAAGCTGAAGGGTTTTAAGGTCCACCAAATATCGGAAACCGTAAATCCATCCGATGCTGCCGGCCGGCGCGCAGTTGCCCATGGTCGGCGTGATTTTTATAAAATGGGTCTGGTAACCGGTGATATGACCGTTTATTATGGTGATAAGCTGGTGAAAGTAACCGGTACCGTTCTGTTCTTCGTCAATCCCCATATCCCTCATTCTATTGTGCGTAGCGAAAAAAAACGAAAAGGGTATGCCTGCCTTTTTACCGAAGCTTTTATTGCTGGCAGAGAGCGGAAAGAGGTCTTGCAAAATTCCCCCTTATTCCGGTCGGATAGGACGCCCATCATACAGCTGGACAAAGGACAGGCTGCTTTTATGACTGGTCTCTTTCAAAAGATGCTGGCGGTACACAGCAGTAATTACGATCATAAGGACGAACTGATCAGGAACTGTATAGAAATCATTATCCACGAAGCATTAAGAATTCAGCCGCCCGCCAATGGGCAGCACCGCAAGAACGCGGCCGCCAGGATAACCCGGTTGTTTATAAATCTATTGGAAAGACAATTCCCCATCGATAATACGGAACAGCCACTCCAGCTAAGGACGCCACAAGACTTCGCCGAAACCCTTTCCGTGCATACGAACTATCTTAACCGCTCCGTAAAAGAAGTCACGGGCAAACCAACCACCGTACACATAACCGAACGTATTGCCGCAGAAGCGAAAGCGCTATTATTGTATACCGATTGGCGTGTGGTAGACATCGCCTATAGCCTGGGGTTTGAGTATCCGACTTATTTTAACAACTTTTTTAAACGGATAACCGGCGTTACTCCTAATTCGCTCAGAAAAGGAAAGGTTTGAAGATCATACTATTTGGTTTGATCTTCGTTACCCGGCGCTGCCCGGTTAGCCCGAGCTTTGCCTGATGAAAAAAATATTAATTACGGGTGCTACGGGAAAAGTAGGGGGCAGGTTTGCTTCCCGGATATTAGCAAAGGGCTATGACGTTCGAATATTGGTGCGCGATGCCGCGAAGGCATCGGCATTGGCTGACTTCGGCGCCGAGGTTGTCACAGGCGATTTAAATGATGCGGCCACATTGCCTGCTGCGGTAAAAGATATCGATGCGGTTATCCATATTGCCGCCTTCTTTCGCAGTTTTACCGATAATGAAGGCATTATCAGGACAAATCATGCGGGAACCACGGCGCTGGCCAATTTCGCTATGGCAGCAGGAGTGAAACGATTCGTTTTCACCAGCACAGGCAATGTATATGGATCGGGTTACCGGCATCCTGCCAGAGAAGACGATCCGGTAAATAGTAATGATCCCAGGGCATACTCCTCCAGCAAGATCGCCGCGGAGCACGAACTTCTTTCCCTTTATAAAACCAAAGGCTTTGATGTGCGGGTGTTGCGTTTAGGATTTGTGTATGGGGATAAAGACCCTCATATCGAAGAGATTATCCCTCTGCTGAAAAAAATGAAACGCCACTCCGGTTCAAGGATGCATATGGTCCATCACCTGGATGTGGCCCAGGCGCTAATGTTGCTGCTTCATACCAATGGGCTGAATGGCGAGACATTCAACCTGGCAGATGATGCGCCAATCACGTTGTATGAATTGGCCGACTCTGTTGGCCGGGCAAGGGATACGTTTGATCCGGAAGAAGGACCGCTAAGCGATCCGTTCGAAGGCATCCTGGATGTTTCGAAACTCAGGAACACGACCGGCTTCAGGCCACTTGTGCCAAGTTATTATGTGGCTCGTGATCTGGACATTTTGTAGTACATACTAAGTGTCTTTACCCAAGGCCTCTCATCCCGCTATCGAATAAAACAGCCCCACACTATCGTGAGGGGCCTTGTGACCCGGATTGTATTTATAAATAGCTTTGACTATCAATTATCTATGAATTTGTCGATCGTTTTGTTCAAGCTATTCATTTTACCCCTTTGATAGAACAAAAATCACCACCTTTACAAGGTATGCGCCAAATTACGTGATTTTTTACACATAATCCAGACATAAGCTTACAACGGAAACTTATTTAAATTTGAAGAATTATTGCCTGGTCAACATGCGGCTAAAGGCCTTAATCGAAAATTAAAAAAGAATGGAAGTAGTTTTTGAATATTTATTTAAAGAAAGTAACTGGTCGCCAGTTGAGTATCAAGGTAAGCAGGTATCAATATCTGATACAATTAATTTTTCTCCTGGTAAAATGAAGTTTACCATCACATTTGAAAAAATAAATAGTGATTGGGAACAAGGAATTATTTTAAAAGGGAAAGGTGTGTTTTTCGTAAATAATCAACACATTCCTAAATCTATTTGCTTGTGGCAAAAAAATTCTCCTAAAGTTGTAGAGTTCATTTTCGAATCAAAAGATGGCGTACTAACAATTTGGAATATGTGGTGTATTGAAAAAGGACCTATGCAGTATGGTCATAATGGTGCGGCTTTGTATTATGAAAAAATATCTAATGGCAAAAGATATTATTGCAACGATGGATACCCGGATGATGATTTTGATGACTTGATTTTTACAATCGAAATGCATAATACTTCCTAAATTCAGACCAGCGGTTAGTTAAATATTTATCGTGCCTGCCCGCAGGCACGCGCGCTACCAGGAAAAAAAGGCCGCCCTGGCATTCACCAGGGCGGCCTTGTGAACCGGATTGGATTCGAACCAATGACCTGCTGCTTAGAAGGCAGCTGCTCTATCCAACTGAGCTACCGGTCCTTCTGAACGGCGCAAAAGTAATGAAAACTTCGATGCTTCCCAAACGGTAATTAAGAGGTTTCGCCTACCGGGTCGGCAGGAGTTTTGACCAGCTGCCGGCCTTTTTTTTCTTCGCCAATCAATATAGCCCAGGGCTTCATATCCTCAATGCGTGCGCTGACGATACGGATGATGGCCGTAAGGGGGATAAACAGGAACATACCCGGTATGCCCCATACCAGCCGGCCGATAAGAATGGCGATGATAGTAATCAGGGGATTCATCTTCACTCTTCCACCCACGATGCGCGGCAGTATGATATTGGCATCGAGGAAATGGGCGGCCAGCAACGCAATGATAAACTGCAGGGCCTGCGTACCGGTGCCATTGGCCAGCGTGATCAGTGCACCGATAGCAATGGAGGTATAAATGCCGAGATAGGGAATAATGTTGAGCACGGCGGCCAGGACGCCCAGCAGGAGAGCGTACTTGATGCCGAGAATGAATAGCACCGAACAGTTGAGTATGACCATGACCAGCATTTCGATCATCAATCCCACGAGATAACTGTTGATAACGCTTCGTGTTTTTGCAATTACCTCGTTTACTTTTTCTACCTGTCCATCAGGGAAAAATGCCTTCAGGAATTTCACCAGCAGGGTACGGTGAAACAGGATAAAAAAAGTGAAGATGAAAAAGAATATCGTCAGTATTACGAACTCGAGTATGCCCATGAAGGTGGTGCCGATGGAATTGACCGCGCCGCTGAACATACTATTGGCCGATTGGTTGATATAGGCGCGCTGGGCTTTGTCATCGATATTGTATTTTTCCGAAAACCATTCCTGTGTGTTGTTGAGCAGTATGGTAAACCGCGTTTGCAGCTTGGGGAAGTCTTTGGAAAATCGTACTACCTGTACGCTGAAGAACCAGATCAGTGCGCCGATCACCACGATAAAAAGCAATACACATATTGTTGCCGCCAGCCCGCGGGGAATGCGGTGCCGTTCCAAAAAGGAACTGAAGGGATAGAGTAGCATGGCTACCAGGAAGGCAAAGAAAAGCGGCACGAAGATTTGCTTGCCGAGGTACATAATGAACAAAATCAAAACGACTGCATGTAATATTAGCGCAAGACGGGCGTAGAAAGCGAGTTTTACCGTACGCATATAGTGTTTTGTGGGTTGTATTGAATTATATTGAAAAAGTTGTGCCACACGTCGTTAGCACGCTTCAAACCGCTATTTTTGGCCGTTAATACTGCTATATGGACCCTGTCTTTCATTACGGAACGGATAAGCTGACCATTCAAAAAACGATTGCACTTGCCAATAAAACCCTGCGGGGCGTATTAGGCAAAGATGCATTGGAAAAAGTAAATGCGAGCCGGCGGCACGTACAACAAATTGTCAAAGCCAATAAAACGGTGTATGGCATCAATACCGGTTTTGGCATTCTTGCGAATACCTCTATTTCGGAGGCCGATACCCGCACGCTCCAGCACAAGATACTGCAAAGTCACAGTGTCGGGGTAGGCGATCCCATCCCGGCAGAGACGGCCAAAATCATGCTTATCACCAAGGTACATGCGCTGGCGCAGGGCTTCTCCGGTGTGCAGCCCGAAACGCTGCACCGCATACTCTGGCATATTGATAACGATGTAATCCCCGTGGTGCCCGAAAAAGGAAGCGTGGGCGCTTCGGGTGATCTTGCCCCGCTGGCGCACCTGTTCCTGCCCTTAATCGGGTTGGGGGAGCTCTTTTACCAGGGCGCGCGGTATAAAACCTCTGTTTTGCTGGACAAATTGGGCGTATCGCCCATACAACTCGGGCCGAAAGAAGGGCTGGCGCTGATCAATGGTACGCAGTTTATCCTGGCGTTTGCCGTCAAAGCGGTACAGCGCATGCATTACTGTCTTGAAGCTGCCGATATTATCGGCGCGATGAGCCTTGAGGCGCTGACCGGCACCAAGGCACCGTTTGATGCGCGGTTGCACCAGTTACGTCCTTTTGCAGGCAATCAACTGGTGGCGCAGCGCCTGCGTTATTTGCTGGAAGGTTCGGCTATCATGCAAAGCCATATCGACTGCGGCCGGGTGCAGGACCCTTATTCGCTGCGTTGCATGCCGCAGGTGCACGGGGCCAGCCGCAATGCGTGGCTGCACCTGAAGGAGCTGACGGAAACCGAACTGAACGCCGTGACGGATAACCCCATCATTCTCGGCACGGACGATACCATCAGTGGGGGCAATTTTCACGGGCAGCCATTGGCGTTGCCACTGGATTACGCCTGTTTTGCGGCTGCCGAAGCCGGTAATATCTCCGACCGCCGCTGTTACCTGCTGCTGGAAGGGAAATGGGGGCTGCCCATGCTGCTGATGAAGGACGTGGGACTGAACAGCGGGTTTATGATCCCGCAGTACACCACGGCAGCGCTCGTGACAGAAAATAAAACGCTTTGTTTCCCGGCCAGCGCCGACAGCATACCAACTTCGCTTGGGCAGGAGGACCATGTGAGCATGGGGAGCATCAGCGGTCGCAAGGCCAATAAGGTGATCGACAATCTCGAATACATACTTGCCATTGAGTTGCTGAGCGCCTGCCAGGCCATCGAATTCCGGCGGCCGCTGAAGAGCAGCGCCATACTGGAATATGCGCACGACTATGTACGAAAGTTCGTGGGGTTTGCGGAAGAGGATCGGATATTTGCGGATGATATTAATAGTATCACGGCTATTATAAAGGATTTCTCTTTTGTCGACCGCGTGAATGCGTTTGCCGCGTCTGCCGGGGTCCGGCTCAACCGTGATTATGACCATTTATTTGAATTGTAAACCCATTTTATGAATAAATGTACCGTTCTTATCGCTGCGCTTTTTGTTCTGTCCTGCAACCACTCCTCCCCGCATTACTATACGTATGCGCACTGGCAGATACCGGGCGATGAAAACAGGATACCGTTGAAGGGGATGCCGAAGGAGATAAAGGAAAGCCTGTTTTCGGATATGTCCGATTCCACGATAAAGGGGACGGAAAAGTTTAAGAGCTATGATATATGGCGGTTTGACCCGGAGGGTCAGATCATTTACCGGAAATCCTGTCTTTCGGACAGCTCTTCTTACGAAACAACGCGCTGGTACGATGAAAAAGGATTGCAAAGCGAAACCCGCTATTCGAATGCCCCGGGCACGTCGGCTCCTTCCAGTGGCCCGAGGACGGTAGCGACGTCGGTGTTGCCGGATGGCAGGTTTAAGGAAGTTATTTCCGGGGGAGCAACGAAAGATGCCAGTATCCGGTTACTCTCTTTCAGCGATTCCGGTAATGTACAGACGATAGCGTTTGTGCCCGGCACCAATATCGGGCATACTGTCGGGAAGCTTGTGAATCAATACAAGGACGGGCTTATTCAGCGAACGGTGCAAACCGGTAATGGCAGCTGGCTGCAATATGTCTATGCGAAAAATAATTTTCTCGACAGCGTGTTACAATTTCAAAAGGGGAAATTCTTTTCGAAAGTAATCTATACCAATAACGATAATGGCGATCCGCTCAGTTCGTTTACTGTCCTGGCAAAAGGGGATACGGTCAACAGCGCCACGATGCAATATAACTATGATTCCAGGGGCAATTGGGTGAAAAAGCTGGAAACGATCATGCTGAACAGCGGATATTCAAACCTGCCGGGCAAAAAAGAAATTAAATACGCACTGCTGGTGCGGGAGATAAAGTATTAGGCGGTTCCGGCTCTCCGTCCCCGCTCTCCTGCAAATTCGGTAAATTTGATACCATTCGGATAACGCTTATAAAGTTGCTATATGGGTACTA
>DASYCT010000522.1:0-10885 GCA_036500065.1 Chitinophagaceae bacterium
CTCCGCTTCGCGGGGACTGAGGGATTTCAACACCCGGCGGATCTCGGCGCGCAGTGAATCTTTCATCACGTCGTCGTCGGTCTCGTCGCCGCCTTCCAGCAGGTCGCCCATGGCCACGTCTTCCGCTTCGTGCACGGGGGCATCGAGGGAGGTGTGGCGGGTATTGCTCTGGAAGATATTGTTGATCTCCGTTTCACTCATTTCCAGCAGTTCTGCCAGCTCTTCTGTCGACGGTTCGCGCTCATGTTCCTGCTCGAACGCCATATAGGCTTTGTTGGCCTTATTGTAAGTACCGATCTTATTTTGGGGAAGGCGCACCAGGCGGCCCTGTTCTGCCAATGCCTGCAGGATAGATTGACGAATCCACCAAACGGCATAGGAGATAAACTTAAAACCCTTTGTTTCATCAAAACGCTGGGCGGCTTTTATCAAACCGAGGTTACCCTCGTTAATAAGGTCACTGAGTGAAAGACCCTGGTGCTGGTACTGCTTGGCCACCGAAACCACAAACCGTAAATTAGCCTGCACCAGCTTGTCGAGTGCCCTCTGGTCACCCATCTTAATCCGTTGAGCAAGAATAGTTTCCTCCTCAGGAGTGATCATGGAGATCTTGGAAATTTCCTGTAAGTACTTTTCGACTGCCTGTGAATCCCGATTGGTAATCTGTGTAGCGATTTTTAACTGTCTCATATCTTATCTTAGTGTGTAATAATTGCGATACATGGGAGGGGTACAGGTATCAACAAGTTAAAGACCATATATGTTCGGGGGAGGTTGCAAAATGCTATGCAAAGGAGCTGTTAAGCTTCGTTGGGGCTTTTTGATCCGTCCAGAACCATTTGCAAAAATACATTTCAAAGTTGAAACGTCATAGCCTTTACGCAAAAAACCGGGAATCACGCACCATTTTAATATCCACAATCAACGAGACATTCTAATTATTGCTTATACTTGATACCCCTGCAACCAAGGCCTGCAGCCACTCTCCGGATACTACTGAATCCAAATGTCATGTGGACACAATGTAGATAACCTTAGCGTTTCTTTAACAGATTTAATTTTGTAACTAAAGATTTAGTTATACTTTTGAGTTATAACTAAGTTATTAGTTATAAAATACCAATCATTTCGCATGAAAACATTGACGAAAGCCGAAGAACAGGTAATGCAGGTCCTCTGGGATCTGAAACAGGGGTTTCTGAAGGATATTCACGAAAACAGCCCGGCCCCCAAACCCCACACCAACACGATTGCCACCCTGCTTAAGATACTGATTGACAAAGGATTCGTAGACTTCGAAACCCAGGGCAGGAACAACCTGTACCGTCCCAAAGTTGGAAAGGCGGAATACGGCAAAAAAAGCCTGCAACAGGTTGTAAAAAGCTACTTCGAGGGCTCCCCCGCCCGGATGGTGTCGCAGTTCCTGAATGACAACAAGCTCAGCACCGAAGACCTCGAAGCCCTGCTGAAACAAATTAAATCCTCCAAAAAAACCGAGCAATGATCACTACCCTCCTCTTTATTGGCAAGCTGGTAGCCGCCTCCGGGCTGCTCTACGGCTATTATGCCCTCTTCCTCCGCAACCGCGGCTTTCACCAGTACAACCGCTTTTACCTGCTGATCGCCACCGTGCTGGCGCTTGCCCTCCCGTTTATCTCCATCCCGCTGCAGCTCGGAACAGCACAGCAGGCCGGCACAGGGCTGGTAAAGACATTACAGGTGATTGCCGGCGGCCACTGGGCAGAACAGGAAGCAGGTACCGGCGGCCCTTCCCCCTCCCACTGGCCGGGCTTTTTTGAAAGCGGGATGCTGCTGCATGCCGCCGGGCTCGCCATTACGCTTTTTGTACTGCTGCGTTCCTTACTCTACATCGCCCGTCTCCGCCGGAAATACCCCAGCGAGCGCATCGCCAATACCCGCTTTTATGATACCGTGGAACCGGGTACCCACTTCTCCTTTTTCCGGTTTATTTTCTGGAACCGCGACATCCCCTTCGACACCAAACAGGGACAGCAGATTTTCCGGCACGAACTGTATCATGTACAGCAACGACACAGCTCGGATATACTGTTTATGGAACTGGTTTGCTGCCTTGCCTGGTTCAATCCCTTTTTCTATCTCATACGCAAAGAACTCAAAGTCCTGCATGAGTTCCTTGCCGATGAATATGCCGCGGTAGAGCAAAACCGGCTGGATTATGCCGAACTGTTGGTGCTACATGCACTACAGCAAAAAAGATCGGGTATCGCCCATCCCTTTTCCCGGAATCAGATCAAACGGCGTATCAGGATGATCACGGCCTCCGCTCCCCTGCGGCGCGGGTATATCAGCCGTATAATGGTATTGCCGTTGCTGCTGGTACTGGTGAGCGCTTTTACGGTCAGGCTTACGGGTCATAGCCCGGTGAACGCTACCACATCATGGCGGAGTGATAAACCGGCGGTAGTAATCATCGATGCAGGGCATGGTGGAAAGGACCCCGGCGCACACGGCATCAATGGCGCGCTTGAAAAAGACATTACACTTTCGCTTGCACAAAAAGTAAATGAACTGGCAGGACAATATAATATCCGGGTGATCATGACCCGCAACAACGATGAACTGCCGGGCAATACCAATGATATAAAGACAGCATTGCAGAAAAGAGTAGAGATAACCACCGAGAAAAAAGCCGACCTGTTTGTCTCGCTGCATACCAATGCCAATGGAAACAATGCCATCGAATTCCCGGGTATCGAGGCCTATGTTGCAGGCCGGAGAACAGATGCAAAAGCGGAAACCCTGGCCACTATCCTGCTGCAACAGCTAAGCCCCGTCTATAATACATCACTGGTCATCCAAAAACGTACGGAAAGCGGTATCTGGGTGCTCGATAAATGCCCCTGCCCGGCGGTGTTGCTGGAATGCGGCAATATCAGCCTTGCAGAAGATGAAAAATTTATGACCGATAAGAACAACCAGGAAAAACTGGCCCGCGGCATTCTCGCAGGTATTGTAAAATACCTGGACAGCAACCGGTGAACCCTGCCCATTTTCGGTTGATCCATCGGCTTCTATTGTAATCATTTCTTTATTTATCAATCTGACAGATGAAAGTATTTTTCGTCACAGGCATGCTCATGCTTGCGCTGAACGGTATTGCCCAATCGCAACCCGCCGGCGCAAAGCCGGTCGCAACCTCAAAAGACAGCAGCAATAAAGACTCCACGCATACCGGATGGAGTAAGGCAGTTAAATTAAAAGGCGTCGTCGTCACGGCCCGCAAACCCCTCGTGGAACAAAAAGTGGATCGCACTATCGTAAACGTGGATGCGCTTATATCCAATACCGGTTCCAATGCCCTCGACGTACTGGGCAACACCCCGGGATTGCAGGTAGACGACGAAGGAAGCATTAGCCTGAAAGGAAGGGCAAATGTGCTGGTGCTGGTAGACGGCAGGCCCACACAGCTTTCCGGCACCGACTTAGCCGCTTATCTCAAATCGCTTCCTTCGGGCGTACTGGACAGGATTGAAATCATGAGCAACCCGCCCGCCCGTTACCAGGCTTCGGGCACCGGCGGTATCATCAATATCATTACTAAAAAAAGCAAGTCCCCCGGGTTTAACGGGAGCGTCACGGGAAATATAGGAACCGGGTTATACGGTAGTTCCAATAACAGCCTTATCATGAGCTACCGGAACGACAAGTGGAGTTTTTCAGGCAATGCCCGTTTCTCCGTACTGAACAGTTATTTTCATTCGGACAGGAGAAGGAATTATACCAACCCGGATGGTTCACCGCTTTCCACGCGCCTGCAAAATGATTTTGAATCCAGCAACAGGCGGAGCACGGGCGGTGAATTAAGAATAGGTTATTCTCCTTCAAAGACTGCCGTGCTGGAACTGGATGTCCAGGGCTCAGTGACGCCCTATGATGAAAAAGGCGATTACCGCGCCCGTTTCTTTGATGCCGCCGGGATATTCGATTCCAGTATGTATGTAACCAGTCATTTGGTCAACAGCTCGAAATCGGGCTATACAGCGCTCAACTTCCGGCGCCCGTTTAAGACCGCCGGCAAAGATCTGACGATAAACACCGACTATTATGCCAACCGACTGCAGCAGCACCAGCTATTGGGCACGACTATCTATGCCGCGGACAATAGCCTGAAGAGTAGGGATGAATTGTTACCCGTCCACCCATCCAGCATCGATGCGTGGTCCGCCAACGTTGATTATACCACGCCGTTGGCAAAGCAATTCAAACTGGAAACAGGTGAAAGAAGCAGCTATGGGCGCGTGAACAGCATCACCAACTATACCACGGCCAACAAATCCAATAGCAATCCCGATTCGTCCGTGTCCGATCGCTTCCTGTTTGAAGAAACCATTCATGCCGGGTACATCGACCTTTCCCGCGAAGGCAGGCGGCTGCAGGTAAAAGCAGGGTTAAGAGTGGAGAACACCCTGTCGGTGGGTCACCAGGTGGGCGATGCGGTCAACCCCGACACTTCTTTCAGAAGAAGCTATACGAATTTCTTTCCCACCGTTTATTTCGCGTATAAAACCGATAGCAGCCTCGTCAACCAGTTCTTTCTTTCTTTTGCCCGGCGCATCAACCGGCCCGATTATAACCAACTGAACCCAGCCAGTTTTTACTTTGATAAATCGACGGTCTATACCGGCAATCCCCTGCTACTGCCGGAGTTCTCTTACAATACGGAGCTATCCTATGTCTACAAACAAACGTTCAGCACTACCCTGCTCTACAGCGATACCCGCAACCTGGTCATGAGCACCTTCCAGCAATTGGGCGATCGTTTTGTGAGCATGCCGGTCAATATCGGACGATCCGTCAGCCGGGGCCTCAGCTTCAGCGGCGCACTGCCGGTGACAAAATGGTGGACCGGGCTGCTATACACCGAGTTTTTTAACAACAGCTACAGCAGCGGGCCTGCAGCCATCGCCCTCAATTCAAGTGGTAATGCATGGAGGGTATCGGTCAATAATCAATTCCGGTTGGACGATGGATGGAGCGCCGAGATAAGCGGTTTTTACAGAACCAACAGCATCCTGGCGCAATCCATCCTGCAAAACCAATGGTATGTAAATACGACGGTGCAGAAAAAGCTGTGGAAGGAGAAGGCGACCCTGAACCTGGGTCTACGCGATGTTTTTCATACAAAGACCGTCCGCCGCGAGATCAACACACTGCAACAGCAAACCGTATTTTTTGTCAACAGCTTCGATACGCGGATACTTTCGTTGTCGCTCACCGTCCGTTTCGGAAACGAAGCCTCCGCAAAGGCAAAACAAAAAGCCATCGACACAAAAGCAGCCATCAACCAACTAAAGAACGGCGGCTAAAAGACGACCTTCTCCTCGCCCCACTGGAGTACCAATTCTTTTTTAGCGGATTTTTCCACCCTGCCCGTCACCCGGGCTTCAATGCCGAGCGCTGTAGCGGCGGCGATCATCGCCTCAGCGTCTTTTTCGGCGGTAAAGATTTCCAGCCGCTGTCCCATGTTGAACACCTGGTACATCTCCCGGCGATCAGAACCCGAAGCCTTTTGTATCAAATCAAAAATTACCGGGGGCGTAAATAAATTATCCTTAATCACCCTGAAATCGGCCGGAAGATATTTCATACACTTGGTCTGGCCTCCCCCGCTGCAATGGATGATGCCGTGAACCGCATCAAATTGATTGGTAAGAATATTTTTCAACAGCGGCGCATAGGTGCGGGTAGGACTTAACAATAGCTGGCCTACCTGCATTGGCTGACCGCCCACATCTACCATATCCGTCATTTCATGCGGACCGATATACACCACATGCTCGTCGAGAGCCGTGTCATACGATTCATGAAATCGGGCGCCATAAGTTTTATGCAGCACATCGTGCCGGGCGCTGGTCAGCCCGTTGCTGCCGATACCGCTGTTGTAAGTCTTTTCATAGCTGGCCTGCCCATAGCTCGCAAAACCGACGATCACATCCCCCGCCTGTATCTTTTCATTGCTGATGATCTTATCCTTTGGCCAGCGGGCGGTCATGGTGCCGTTAACCGCTATCGTCCTCACCACATCCCCCACGTCGGCGGTTTCGCCTCCCAGGTATTGAATGTTTACACCATAGCTACGCAACTCATCGAACAATTCCTGCGTACCATTGATGATCGTTTCGAGCACCTCACCCGGTATCAGTCGTTTGTTCCGGTCGATGGTGGAAGAAAACAGGAGGTTATCGTGAATGCCGGTGCAGAGCAGATCGTCGAGGTTCATCACCACGGCATCCTGGGCAATGCCTTTCCATACGGAAATATCGCCTGTTTCTTTCCAGTACAGGTAGGCCAGTATGCTTTTGGTACCGGCCCCGTCAGCGTGCATGGTATTGATCCAGCCGGCATCGCCGGACAGGTAGTCGGGATAGAGTTTACAAAAAGCGTAGGGGTAAAGCCCTTTATCGAGCTTCTCCGTGGCTTTGTGAACTTCTTCTTTCTGGGCCGAAACCCCACGCTGGCTGTAAAGACTCATTATAAATAATGTAAGAAGGTGAAAAATGTCCGCGCAAAGGTAATCTACTTTACTTTTGCACCAATTTTCAAATGAAGGTTCATAGCGATATACATAATTTACCCGGGTTCCGGAAGGCGGTAGTTACCATTGGTACGTTTGACGGGGTGCACCTGGGTCACCGGCAAATCATTGACCAGTTGAAGAAAGAAGCCCTCGCCATCGGGGGGGAAACCGTAGTGGTCACCTTTCACCCCCATCCCCGTAAGATATTGCCCGGCCACCAGCCCGTGCCCCTGATCAATACCCTGGCGGAAAAAACAGAATTACTGGAAGCACAGGGAATCGACCACCTCGTAGTGGTGCCCTTTACACCCGCTTTTTCGTCGCAAACGGCGGAGCAATATGTCGAATCATTTCTTATCGCCCGGTTTCACCCGCATACCGTTATCATCGGCTACGACCACCGGTTCGGCCAAAACCGCCTGGGCGATTTTCACCTGCTGGAAAAATATGCCGCGGCACAGGCATTCAAACTGATCGAAATCCCCCGGCAACTCATCGACACCGTAACCATCAGCTCTACCCGCATCCGCACCGCGCTGCTGGAAGGCCATGTGACCGAAGCCTGCAGGCTGCTCGGCTATGACTATTTCTTTGAAGGCGCCGTAGTGGAAGGCAATAAACTGGGCAGGACACTGGGCTATCCTACCGCCAATCTCGAAGTAGAAGAAGATGTACTGGTGCCCGGGAACGGGGTGTACGCCGTTCGCTGCAAGCTATTAGCTACAAGCTACGACCAGGAAAGCGCAGCAAACGACTCACAGCTCACAGCTCGCAGCCCGCAGCTCCTGAAAGGCATGATGAATATCGGCGTTCGCCCGACCATCGGCGGTGTTAAGCGCGTCATCGAAGTGAACCTGTTTGATTTCAATCAAGATATATACGGGCAGAAGCTGCGGGTATATATTAAAGCATACCTGCGCGGCGAACAAAAATTCGCCGGGCTCGATAAATTAAAGGAACAGCTGGCAAAGGACAAGGAAGCCGCTTTATTAGCACTATAGGGCGTTGGCCGGAAGCGCAGACATCGAACAACGGCCAACGAACAACGAATTTCTTCACATCACCATTTTAGCGGCCAGCTCCTTCAGCAGCGAAGCATCCGCCGTACCCGTATCATTTACCCCCACGCTTTTAAGATTGTATTCATGCAATAAAAGCAACACCCGCTCCACGCCTTCGTAGCCATAATTCCCCATAGTGGCAAGCGCCTGGCGGGCGGCAAATATATTATTGTAAAAAAGCGGCCTGACCGCATTCTCGCTTTTATCGCTCATGCCGAAGAGGGAGAACACTTTGGAGAAATAATTATAAATAGACGGCAGCACCAGTTGTATCGGCGCCGCTTTGGGATTGCTTTCAAAAAACTGGATGATGCGGATGGCCTTGCCCAGGTCTTTTTTTGCCAGCGCATCCTGTAGCTCAAAGGCATTGTACTCCTTGCTCACCCCGATGTACAGTTCAATATCGTCTTCCGTGATCGTTTTGCGCGCACCGAGATTGATGACCAGCTTATCGATTTCATTGCTGATGCGCGACAGGTCGTTGCCGATATGCTCGATGAGCAGCATCACGGCTTTGGACGACATGCTGTATCCCTTTGATTCCACCAGCCCGCCCGTCCATTCGGGCAACTGGCTCTCGTACATTTTTTTGGTCGACAGCAATTCCCCCTTTTCCTTGAGCAGCTTGGCGAGCCGGCTGCGCCCATCTACTTTTTTTTCCTTATATGACACCACGAATACCGTGCTCGAAAGCGGGTGTTCGATATAGGGCTCCAGCTTGTCGATATCCCGCATTTGCTGCGCCTCCTTGAGCAATACCACCTGCCGCTCGGCAAACATGGGATAGCGCATACACGCGTTGACCACATCGGCCCAATTGGCATCCTTACCATAAAAAACCGAGAGATTAAAGCCCATTTCGGCCTCCGTCAGGATTTTATGCTCGGCGTACTGCATGACCTGGTCAATATAATAATCCTCCTCCCCCTCCAGCCAGTAAACCGGTTTAAAATTATTTTTTTTCCAGTCATTTATAATTTTTTCTACTGTCATAGCGTTGCAATATTAGGCAATTAGCAAAACAGTGCTTTTGATAACTAAAATAATGTGAATTAAGTCTGAATTTCTCCTAATATGTAAATTAATTCTAATTGCCAATTCCCTTACAATCTTGGTAATGTGACCCGGAAACCCTGCAAAAGGCGGGACGTGAAAACTGGTTTTCTACAATTCTGGCATGGTTTTAGAACTCAGGGGATAAATGGCTGCAAAACAACAGCCTTTTAAATCTCAGGGTACACATTTAATAACTTTGAAAAACGAAAACGTATATGAGTACATCAAACTATCCATCTGCTACCCCGCAGAATCAGCCTCCTAAGAAAGATTTCAGAGGACTTATTATCGCCTTGCTGGCCGTTGGCCTGTTGGGCACCTGGGGCTACCTTCTTTGGAACAACAACAAGAATGAACAAACCATTCAAACCAAAGACACCCAGATAGCCAAAGTAACGGACGAAAAAAGCGACCTGCAACGCAGCTTTGATGCGTCGCTGGCCCGCCTGGATTCCGTTTCCGGCGATAATACCAACCTGAAAGGTCAACTGGCAGAAGCTAAAACAGACATCGACAAAAAGAAAGTCGAAATCCGCAGCATCCTCAACAAGAGAAATGCTACAGCAGCCGAGTTGAGCAGGGCTAAAGAACTAATCGGCCAACTGAACGACAAGATTGCCGGTATGGAAAAGCAAATCGAAGAACTGACTGCCTCCAACCAGCAACTGACTACTGAAAAAACTCAGTTGACAGCCGACAAGGAGAAATTAACTACTGACCTCGGCACCACATCGGCCGCCAAGGAAGTTGCAGAAAAGAAAGTAGACATCGCTTCTACCCTTAATGCTTCCAACATTACCATCACTCCCGTTAACGAAACGAAGAGCGGTAAGGAAAAAGTTACTTCTACTGCAAAACGCGTAGACAAACTGGTGATAGCTTTTGATGTGGACAACCGCATCGCTCAAAGCGGCAACACCGATGTATATGTTTGTATCACCGGTCCTGATGGCAAACCTATCACAGTAGAGGCCCTTGGTTCCGGCACCTTCACTACCCGTGAAGAAGGCGACAAACTGTTTAGCACAAAAGTTCCGGTAGAATACGAAGCCGGCAAGAAGAAACATGTTGAATTTGCCTGGAAACCCAACAGCTCATTCCAGCGTGGCAACTACAAGATTGAAATCTATCACAATGGTTTCAAGATTGGCGAAAGCACCCGCGAACTGAAGAAAGGTGGCCTGTTTGGCTAGACTTTTCAACAACTGTCTCACTATATATATAAAAAAGCCGCTCCCTTGCAGGAGCGGTTTTTTTATGCTACTTTTCTGCCAGCATTTACTCACCCATACCCCCTGTTATGCCAAAAACTATTTCATTACTGGCCTTCGGGCTGCTACTGGCAGGTTGCAACCTGCCTTCCTTCCGGCAGGATTTTGACAAGGACGCAGGAAAAGACGTACTGTCAAAAGCCAAATTCGATCGCATACTGGTCGACAGCACCGGCGAAATACAGGTATATTCCAGTATGAACCGGGCCACCACCCTCAGCAAGAGCGCCAGCCTCCAGTTTTCCGATCCCTTTAAGGAGCTTTATCTCGTCGTGATCAAGGAAAGCAATGAAAGTTTTGAAGAAGCCCTGCACGAATACAGGGACCAGTATGTTCCTTACGTGAGAGACAGTTCTTCGGTTATAGCCATTTACGGCGATTTTACTTCGGAGCGCACGGCGAAGACCTTGGAGAATGGCCGGGACAGCCTGATGAGCACAAAGAAAATGAATGGCATGGAATACCGGTCCTACGCCATTACCGGCACCTCCGATAAAATACCTATCTTCTACTATAAGGGTGTTTATAAAAGCGAAAAATACCTGTACCAGGTCGTGAGCTGGACCATGGCCGAACGCCGCAACCTCTATGAAGGCGTGATGAAAAGAATGGTGGAAAGCCTGGTAGAGACGCCCTCTCCATCAGAGTAAGGCCCGGAGAGAAGCCCGGCCCACATTGATGATCCTGGTATCGGCCGGTTTGCGGCCTTCGTATTCGACACTTATTTCCAGGTTATTGCTCAGGCGCTTGCTAAGCGACAGGTTCCATAAAATATTCTGCCCTGGCACCAGCCCGTCCAGCATCGTGTAGCCCACGGTCGAACTGGCATTGCCCACCGGTGAGAATTGTATCTGCGTATACGTCAGCTTGGTTTGTATGGAAGCCGTTTGAAGGATATTGTACTTCATTTCCGCATTCAGGGTATTGGAGGAATACAC
>DASYCT010000523.1:0-5892 GCA_036500065.1 Chitinophagaceae bacterium
GTTGGAGAAATCCAGCAGGCGGGTGGTGGACAGCAGGGCCTTGGTGGTAGAGCGTGCGTAGGCCTCGCCATCAAGGGCTACTTCGGCCTGCGCCCAGGAACGCTGGAAAAAATCGCGGGTGGTTTCACTCCATAAAAAGCCCACAGAGCTTTTAAACGAGAGGTAATTGCTTATATCCACTTTCACGTCGAAGTTGGTGATGTTGCGGACCTGCGTGGTCCGGTCGGTCGTACCATTCAACTGTTCCAGCGGGCTGTTGGTGGTGGTAGAGGCGAGATTGACTCCTCCGGTATAGTTGGGGTTGTAGTTGGCGCTGAAATCGCGCTGGTTGGCGATGCTTCCTACCGGCATGCCGGTGTATTTGGACGAGGTATCATTGTGATAGACCGGCATCCAGGGCGGCAGCGTTCTCAATGCCTCCTGCACCGAGGCGGGCACGTTGTAAAAAACGGTATAGGTCGGCGTAAGCCCGAAATCGATGGTGACCCGGGGATCTACTTTGGCGGTAAAAGCGGCTTTCAGACCGGCTTTTTTATAATTATTGCCGAGCATCACGCCATCGTCTTTGGTGACCGTTCCTGACAAATAATATTTAAACGTGTTGGTACCGCCGCTGGCGGCTAGTTGTGCATTGGTATAATGTACCTGCCGGAAAATAATATCCTGTGCATGCGTATCGGCGTTGAATTTCTCCGCCGTGGTGATCTCGGCGGGAATGATCCCGTTGTTATCGGCCCCTACAAATTGCTTCCAGCCTTCCAGGTTGTAGAGCGGCACCTTGCGCACCACTTCTTTTATGCCCGAGCTTATGTTTATACTTAGCTTGCCTTTACCGGTCTTGCCCGATTTCGTCGTGATAAGAATAACGCCGTTACCCCCGCGCGAACCATAGATGGCTGCCGAGGCGGCATCTTTCAATACTTCAATACTTTCCACATCATACATATCGATGGCCGACAGATCGGTCGGTACGGGGTAGCCATCGATGACGATCAGGGGATTGGTGCCGGCGGTAACGGAATTGGCCCCGCGTATCTGGATCGTGGGCGCGGCGCCCGATTGCGCATCCGTGGTCGTAACGCTTACACCCGCCATCTTGCCCTGGAGGGCAAGGTCGGCGCGCGATACGGGTATCTGCCAGAGATTATCGTTGGTTATTTTTGATACGGCGCCGGTAAGGTGGGTTTTTTTACGGCTGCCATAACCGATCACCACTACTTCGTCGGTGCCCGCTGCATTGAGTGCCATTGATATGAACACAGTTTCCGAATGATTGATCTTTAACGCCTGTGCTTTAAACCCCACATACAAAAATTCCAGTACCTGGCCCTTTTCCATCTCGATCTGGAACCTGCCCGCACTATCGGTCGTAACGCTTTTACGCGTTCCTTTTACTACAACAGAAACAGCCTGCAGGGGTAATTTTGATTCGCCGGAGATAACGGTGCCTGTCACCTGTATATGGCTGGAAGACTGGCTATAGCCTGTATAGGAAGCACAGAGGATTAGCAACATCCATACTGCGTTTTGCAGTACTCGCTTGATCATAGAATATTGGTTTTACTACGAGAATATGGGTTTTTCCAGGGTTCACTACCCCGCTGCCAGCGGGGTGGCTCAATGACACAAATCGTTGAGCGCCAGTTCAAATATAATGAGCGGTTTATCTTTTCGCAAGCTTTTCCGGCTATTTTGTTTATTGTGCGGACCGGCTAAATAATTGACAGCCATCAGTTCATGAGGCTTCGGGGGCCGTGTTTTTGGCCGCTTCCCAGCCGATGATGGCTGTTTTCCGGGTACTGCCCCAGTGATAATCGCCTATCAGCCCGGTCGATTTGATGACCCGGTGGCAGGGAATAAGAAAAGCCGCAGGATTGTCGCCCACGGCGGTTCCTACCGCCCGGGCAGCCCCCGGCTGGTGGATCTTTTCGGCCAGGCGGGAGTAGGTAGAAAGGTCGCCGGAAGGTATTTCCAGCAGGGCCTGCCATACTTTTAGCTGGAAGGCCGTTCCTTTGATATGCAGTTTTACCTGCTCGGGTTTGTTCCAGTCCTGTTTGAAAATATGCAGGGCGCTTTGCTGGATCATGTCCACTACCTGCTGCCAGGAAGCCTTCGGGAAGCGTCTCTTCAGTTCTTCCAGGGCTTTTTTCTTATCGTCGGCAAATGCGAGGTGGCAGATGCCTTTGGGCGTTGAAGCCACGATGATATCGCCAAACGGGCTTTCCGCAAAACTATAGTTGATGGACAGTTGTTCGCCGCCGTTTTTAAACTCGCCGGGTGTCATGCCTTCAATTTTTATAAACAGGTCGTGCAGGCGGCCGGTGCCCGAAAGCCCGGTTTCAAACGCGGTATCGAACAGGGATGCCTGTTTTTCCTTCAAAATACCCTTGGCATATTCTACCGTAAGAAATTGCAGGAATTTCTTGGGGCTGATGCCTGCCCATTCGGTGAATAAGCGCTGGAAATGGAAGGGGCTCAAATGGACCTGTTTTGCCAGTTCATCCAGCCCGGGCTGGGACTGGAAATTCTTTTTCAGGTATTCTATTGCATCCGCTATGCGGTTGTAGCTGATCGTATCGGGGGTATTCATGTGTTTATCATTTAGAACACAAAAATACCTCTTTGCAGGCCGGTATAAAACCCGGTTCTTGCTCTACTTCAGTTAATGGATTAATTGGCGACGGCGCGGATAAACTCGTTGATGGCTTCAATGTAATGGCAACCCTGCTGGTTGCGCGCGCGCATTTTGGTGGCCATACCGTTGATGACGCGCTGGATGCTGGCTTCGGCGTTGAGGACCGGTGAAACGGTTTTACTGCCCGTAAGGGAGAAAATGGGACAGGAATGCAATTCGTTTAGTTTTGTTTTAACGGCCCGGAGCAGGGGCGCATGCCGGCGCATTTCATTCCATTCCATGAATTCGGCGATGTGTTGCGCAATAATGCTTTTTGCCTTTGGCACTTCTGCTTCCCGTTTCTGCAGGGTTTCGTCTTTCAGTTTTGAAAGTTCGTCCACATTGACCAGTGTTATGCCCGGCAATTCGCGCGCGGCCGTTTCCACATTGTAAGGAATAGATAAATCGATGATGAGTTTACTACCCCCGTTTTCCAATTGTGCTTTCAGCACGGTGGGCAGCGGTGCATTGGTAGCCACCAGTATGATATCCGACGATTCAATAAAGGATGGCAGTTCGTGTAGGGGAGCATGCCGCAGGCCCAGTTCCGCCGCCAGTGCGGCCGCTTTTTCTTCGGAGCGGTTGATAAGCGTGATGTTGGTCGTATGCAGGTAATCCACCAAGTTCTTACAGGTATTGCGTCCGATCTTGCCGGTGCCTACGAGCAGGATTTTCTTATTAGCGGCGTCGGTTATTTTCTCTTTGATATATTGAACGGCGGCAAAAGAAAGGGACACCGTGCCGCCACTTAATGCCGTTGTGTTCTTGATCGTTTTGGAGGCTTGCAGCACGCAGTTCACCAGTCGTTCGAGAAAGGGATTGATGAAATGACGTTCTTTGGAAAATTTCACTGCCTGTTTTATCTGCCCAACGATTTCATAGTCTCCCAACAGCTGCGAATCCAGCCCCGCTCCCACCCGGAATAAATGTTCCATGGCATCGATACCGCTTTTTGTATAGGCCAGGCGGGTAAACAATGCTTCGTCGCCGGGCGTTTGCGTGCACAATAAATTTATAAGCAGGGAAGCATCTTCGGCGAACCCATAAATCTCGGTCCGGTTGCAGGTGGAAACAACAAACAACGCATCAATATTGAACGAGGGGGCCTGTTGAAGAAGGGTTTCATATTGTTCGCTGCCGATAGCAAAAAGGCCTCTTACCGCTGCATCTGTTTTCCGGTAGTTGATACCGGCTACAAAGAATTTTGAAAGGTCTGTCTGCTTATACGGCTGCATGTGAACATTTAAATAATGTACGTGCAAACAGTGGTCACGGATTGCAGGTACCGATTAATGATAGACTGAGTATAACCCGGTGCAGTCGAAAAAACGGAACCTGGAATTAAGTCCGGGCTCCGTTGTATTTATCAAGCTGCATGAAAACTACATCTGAACCACCTGGCTTCTCAGCGTGTTTACGAGCGCTCCAATCGAAGTGATCAGGTTGGAAGGCACTTTATTTTTATTGGCGCCCGTGACAAGATCCGCCACAAATGCGTCAAAGTCCGCGCTGGTGGCCTTGTTGGTCATCCGGCTGTTTTGTGCCGGGTCGTGCGCAGCCACCATGCTCTTACCACCATACGTGTAATCTTTTGCGCCGGTTGCCACGGCCACGAAATCGGTTAGGTTTTTGCTCAATGCGGTAAACCCGCTTGTATTGCCCATGCCTACTTCTGTGAGCAATACCTTAAAATGGCCGTTTATTTTTGCATCCGCAGCAATGACATAGATAGTGCTGTCAATCACCGAGCGGATGCCCAGGCGGCCGGCCTCTATCTTCACCGAAGTGTTTGTCGGGTCGGTGACCATGGCGGTACCACCCAGTGAATCGTATAATGTAGGAGGGGTTGGTGTGCTGTTGCTACTGCTTTTACTGCATGATCCCACCGATATTGCTGTGACGATAAGGCCGAGCGTAACTGATAAAAAGACTGTCTTTTTCATGATTTGTTTTTTATAATGATTGAAACCGTGTTTAAAAGATATGTTTAAAGAAACTGTACACTTTGTACGTAGCGGAAGTAGTGGCTACCGGGCAACCGTTTTTAAGATCGGCTTCCGTAGCTACAATGCGCTCAACTTTGTAGTGAAAGCTGGCTTTAAAATCGCTTACAATACGATCGGCGCTGGTCCTGATCGGGAAGAAAGTAAATACCACGATTTCCGATTCGGGATTGTATAGTACATGGTCAATGCCTTTCTGCTGGTACATCCAGGTGGTGATCTTAATGGCATCTTCCGGGGCTACCGGCTGTTTTATATCAATGCGTGCCATGATTTTCGTGGTAGCATCCGGCGCTTTGGGGCGGGTGACAATATAGATATGTATGCCGAGCACAACGATCAGGAGTAATACAATAGAGATTGTATAAAGGAATATCCTTTTTACAAGATGCTGCTTCATAAAAAAATTGCTTTGGTGAATTTATAGCCTGGTGTGGAGTGGGTGGCTAAAACTATCTACGACAATGCGATGACAATAGATTGTGGAATATAAAATAAAATATATGTAGACTTTATTACTCGTTTTTTCAATGCACCATAAAGTTGATCACCGTGCTTCCAGGCAGGCCATTGGCAGAGAGGCCCTGTACAACAAGGACGTATCGTCCTTTGAGATCAGAAGTATAAAAAGATACGGTTGTTTTACCGTTTGCACCTGTTGTTATATGGGGCAGCCATGCCAGCGCATTGCGCGTATCGGGCAAGCGGCTGGTGATTTGAGCGTTCGTTTCATACACGGGCGCATAAAACTCGCGTTCACGCTGCAACCCATCGTATTCCACCACTACGGCATTCGGGTCGAGGGGATAACCGCCGAGATCCCCTGCATAGGTTTTATAACTGACAATTCCATCGCTGCTCAGTCCTCCGAAATAATATTTGCGGTACATAATATCGACCTGTTTAATCTTCAGCGGGTCCATGGCCATGATCTTATCGATATCGAACACGGGAACACCGTCCAGCAGGACCAGCGGGTCCTGGTCAAAATAGTCTTTGAAAGCGGTATTGAGCACCCTGAAATTGAATTTACCGGATTGTTTTCGCAGTTTTACTTCGGCCACGTACTCGTGCATTACCTCTTCCATCGTTATAAACCGGGTATAATCGTCAAGGTTATATCTTTTATCGGGAGTGCCGTAAAACCGGGTAGTATCGGCTGCCGGGGGAAGGATAAACTGTTCTTTTTCGATCCTGCGATAGGCGTTCTCCACC
>DASYCT010000524.1:0-9693 GCA_036500065.1 Chitinophagaceae bacterium
AGACCGTTAACTGCCCTGACATTACTTCAACGCAAATTCTTGCTCTAAAATCAGCACTGTACTTGTGCTTACTTCCTCTTTTTAACTTCTTGGGTATCATAAATTGACCTTTTTGGTGTCAACCTATTTCAGGACAAGACATACGTTGCAGTTACCCGGGCTGTTTTCTTCCAGGTGTGCCTGTTGGAAGGAAACGGGCGGGAATTAGAACAGGTTGTTAAATTGCCGGGCCCCGGCTCTCTTTTAACGCAGCGTTTAGACCCCCGCATTTATTTTTGATGGAAGTTTCAACACCCGCCGCACAGGCGGGTAAACCCTAAACCATCCTGCTGTTATGACCAGACTGACTGCTTCAACCGCATGCGTATATTTCCTACTGCCGGTTTTTTTTGGCTCCTGCGCCACCATTTTAAACGGTCCCGCGCAAAATGTTCATATTGCCAGCAGCCCGCAGATCCGGGTAGTATCGGTCGATAACTGCGTGCTCGTGGACAGCGATGCGATGGTAAATCCCAAAACCTTTGTTGTTCCAAGACGCAAAAAAGACCTGGTGGTTCACCTGCAACTTGATTCGGTTGTGAAGACGATCATGCTGCGGCCACAAAATTCTTTTGCTTTCTGGTTTAACATATATATGACTTACGGGGTTGGTATGCTGGCGGACAAGGATAATCCCAAACGCTATGGCTATCCCGGCTGGAATTATTTCAGTATGAAAGACAATATCATCAGGCGGGAGCGTTTTGAGCCTATACCCAAAGGCACCTGGCGTTTTGCAGGCACTCTTCCTGTTATCAGCAGTTACAATATGCGATTGCCGGTAGGGCACTATCTTTCGGGCGGCGTCCTGGCGCTGGAAGCGGGAGTGGAGTATTTTTATAAGGACGACCGGTATTTTTCTCTTAACGCAGGCACAGGCACCGACCGGGGAGCCGAACATATCGGCAGGTTTTATTATGATTATAGCAATGCCGGGTATGCCTCTTTCCGGAATAATTATGTGGTTGGCAGTTTCGACCTGGGCTACGGGCTTAGTCTTTCGAATATGCAATGGCGGCGGGTATCCAACGGCGATAGTACCGTAAAAGACGCATTGTCGAACAGTACCGTGCTGGGCCTGAGCCTTTCGGCGCAATACCGTTTCGGGCAGTATTTCAGGATGGGTTTTTTGTATCAACCCGGCCTGCTTAGCACGAATTTTTCGCCCGCATTTGATTACCAGCATATTTTTTCACTTCAACTCACGTGGAAGTTCCCGCTCAACCCGCAGAGGCATGAATAAAAAACAACTTACTATATAAATGCGTGGAGGGTAGCGGGTTACAAGGGGGCTGTTTGATCCTATTTATCGAAATCGTATTTTAGGCCTGTCACCCATCAATTACCCACTCCATGGAAACCTGCGCCGACAAACTACTACTCGTCTTTCTCGAATTAAAACACCGGAAACTGCTCACCGGTATTGGCTGGTCCGGCGAGACCGGCGACAGCAGTTCCATTGCCATCGTGTATAAACAGTTTATGACGCTGGCCGATGTGATTGGTCTTGGCTTGCAGGGAGAAACTCCTGATGAGCGGATCAATTATTTCGAAGACGGGAAGTTTATTAAAAAGCGGGAGCCGGAAAAATATGCTGCTGTTGCCGCAGCGCTGGAAGCATACCAGCCGCAGTTGAAAGAAAATGGTTCCTGGCAAAACGATTCCTTCCAGTTTCGGTACCGGCAGGTGACGGGATTATTCATCGGCCTGATGTCGTTTAAGATAAAAACTGATTTCCGGTGTTACGGGCTGCCGGAAAACCTGTCGCCGGGCAGTGAGTATGCGCATTTTTTGCGTACCGGCGCGCTGGATGCGACGGCGGTAAAAAAAATCGATGCTGTTTTAAGTACTATTATAGACCCGGGCCGGACATTGTTCGACAGGAGCGGGCTGGTGAATGAATATGGCTACCCGGCGGAGGATTATGAAAGCCGGTACCTGCAGGAAAAGATTGATGAGGCGCTTTAAAAGGAAAGATGACGGCAAATGCAGGAACGTGAAAAGCCGGCTTCACGGTCATAGACAATAATAACGCGATTACCAGGGGAAACTGCGCGGTGGTGGGTCTTTTTACCGGGCGATATAATTGTTGGTTAAGTTAGTGGACTAAACCTTATCGTATGCCAGCCAGCTACCAGGCCAAACGGATGTGTGTAAAATCTTTCTACGTACTCACACTATCGCTTTTCTTCACTTTTACCGCTCATGCACAGTTAGGACAGTTGTTTTACGAACTGATCGATGATGGCTCCTGCAACGTCGGCGACGGCAGCAATTGCGCGGTTTTTTCTACTACCTGTCCCACGGGCTGGGTAGTCAGCAATGGATCGCCCCAGTTAATGCCCACCAACGGCTGGTCTTGCTCGGTGCCCTGCAGCCAGGGTACGGCGAACTGCGATCCCATCGTCAATGATGCCATTTTCATGGTAGGTCTTGGTGACCTCGGCGAGGGAGCATTCAAACCCTTTTATTTCCAAAGCGGGTTAACCTACCGGGTGTGCGTCTTTTATTCCATGGTTCCGCAATCACCCGGCAGCGGGGGCGTCGGAATGCTGACCTTTGCTGCCAAAAACGGTCTATCGACCATCCACACGGTTCTCAACTCCTGCCAGGGCCCGCATGCGGCGGTCGCAGCTGCCGAACTCATCGGCACAGCTCCCGATGCAAATACTTTTGCTACGTTTACCTTTACACCTGCGACCGATTATACCCAGTTCTTAATGTATGCGACGTCGACAGGCCCGCAGTTTAACGCACTGGTCACTGCTATCGAGATTACTGTATTGCCGGTATGTGGAACACCTGCTATTACGAGTGTGAGTAGTCCCGGGCCGGGGCAAATATCCGTTACATGGACCAGCGTACCGGGTGTCTTCAGTTATGTTTTTAATCTTAATGATGGAACGTCTACCAGCCAGAATGGATATGGCGTATCCCGGGGGGTCATACCAACCGGCCCCTTTCCGTCCACGTACTCAACCACGTTCATGAGTTACCCCATCGGGCATACGTACACTCTTACCGTGTATGGCGCCTCTGATGCCGCCTGCGCTACCGGTTCCACACCGGTGTCGCCCCCTTCCAATCCTGTGACCCTGACCTGCCTGGGTAGCACCTATGTGGCGGCCGTACAACAGTTACCTCCGGGTGTCCTGGTCGCGATGGCGACGGTGCCCGGCGCCACGAGTTACACGATTGATTTTATTAGTGGAGGGGTAATTAAGCAAACCAGCACTTTTTTCAACATCAATTATGGCTTCTGCGGAGTAGCGCCCGGAACCTATACCATCGGTGCACACGCCAATGCGCCTTGTGGCTCTACCCCGGAAGTTTATTGGAGCACCCCTTTTACCGTCAATTAATTCAACTTATTTAACCCGCTTTTTATGAAAAAATTCCTGTTTACCTGTCTCGTTCCTGTTATACTTCCGGGGTTGTTTGGCCTTACGGCCTGCCGGAAAACCGGGGCTGCCGAAAAAGCCAGCAGCCCTGCTCAACAAAGCAGTACGACTGCACCGGGCATTTTCTATACCAACTCAAACGCCGCGATGTATGTCGTTGCTTTTATCAATATCGATACCAAAAAGACGTTCACCACGCTGCTGTCGCCCAACAGCAAGTCGGCCTGGCTTAACCTGCCGGCGGCCCTTACCCCGGGATATTACACGATTGTTCTGACGCCTGAAGGGGCGTATGCGCATATTACTACCAGTTATACCATCGGGGAAACCAGTGGAAGCCTGGGCAGCTACCCGGCTACGATACGGAAAGTCTACCTGCCTATGGGCAATGGCAGCCCGGGGGCGGTCCCGATAGCGCTGCATTAGCATTACCGGGTTCTTATTCTTATCTCTAATCTACCATAAATGTACAGAGTTGCGATTGCAGATGACCATGCCCTTTTCCGGCATACCCTCGCCCTTTTTTTAAAAACGCCCGGAAATCTTGATATTGTCACAGAAGCATCCAACGGTGAAGACCTGATGAAACAGCTTTCCATGGTGGGACTGCTGCCGGATGTGTTTTTTATAGACATACAGATGCCCGTTATGGATGGCAGGAGGGCCGCCACCTGAGCGCTACGGATGCGGTATTTGCGCAGCTTTACCTGGGCAATTTATCAGCAGGCGGCCCCCAGTAATATATTCGCCCCGATTGCGGCCAATGCAGTACATTCGGTCAAACGCGCAACATGAGATATATAACTGCATTGATCATCGCAGGCCTGTTGACCACGGGCCGGGTATGCACGGCACAGACCACGGATTCCGTGGTCGTGGCGGCTATCGTAAAGGAAGCGACCGATAATTCGCAACTGGAACAACTGGCGCACCAGCTTTTTGACGGCATCGGGCCGCGACTGGTAGGCTCGCCGCAGATGAAAGCGGCGAACGACTGGGCCGTGAATAAATATGCCGGATGGGGCATCCCTGCAAGGAATGAAAAATGGGGCGAGTGGCGCGGATGGGAACGGGGCATTTCGCATATCGATATGCTGTACCCGAGAGTGAGATCACTTGAAGGGACGCAACTGGCCTGGTGTCCTGCCACAGGACCGAAGGCGGTCACGGCAGAGCTGATCATACTGGCGGACATGCCCGATTCGATGGCTTTCCAGCGCTGGCTGCCCAATGTGAAGGGGAAGTTTGTGATGATATCGATGCTGCAACCCACGGGGCGCCCGGATTATAACTGGCAGGAGTTTGCTACCCCCGCTTCTTTTGATAAGATGAAAGCGGCGCGGGCGGCACAGACCGAGGCATGGCGCAAACGGATCAGCAAGACCGGCTATACCAATAAGACATTACCCGTGGCGCTGGAAAATGCCGGAGCCGCGGGTATTGTTTCTTCCAACTGGTCGAACGGTTTTGGCGTGGATAAGATTTTCGGCGCTTATACGACCCAGATACCTACGGTGGATATAGCGCTGGAAGATTATGGCATGCTGTACCGGTTGGTGGAATCGGGGACTATCCCGAAGATCAGTATTCAAACGGAATCGAAGGAACTGGGCACGGTGCCTGTATTCAATACCATCGCGGAGATCAAAGGAACGGAGAAGCCGGATGAATATGTACTCCTCTCTGCTCATTTCGATTCATGGGATGGCGGCACCGGCGCAACGGATAACGGCACGGGTACGCTGACGATGATGGAAGCCATGCGTATCCTGGAGAAAATATACCCTCACCCTAAGCGCACGATCCTCGTGGGACATTGGGGCAGCGAGGAAGAGGGGCTGAACGGGTCAAGGGCTTTCGTGGAGGATCACCCGGAAATAGTACAGCATATACAGGCGGTTTTCAACCAGGACAATGGTACGGGCCGCGTGGTAAAACTGGGCGGACAGGGCTTTTTGAATTCTTATGATTATCTCACGCGCTGGCTGGCAAAAGTGCCGGCCTCTATCCGGCAACAAATAGAAACCACGTTCCCGGGGACACCGGGCGGCGGCGGTTCGGATTTCGCTTCTTTTGTGGCGGCGGGGGTTCCTGCCTTTTCGCTTAGCTCCACCAGCTGGTTGTATGGCGTGTACACATGGCATACCAACCGCGATACCTACGACAAGATTGTATTTGATGATGTACGCAGCAATGCCATTCTTGCGGCTATCATGGCGTATATGGCGAGCGAGGACCCTGCAACGACTTCGCGCGTGAAAAGTATATTGCCTGCCAATCCCGAAACGGGCGTGCCGGGGGCATGGCCTGCGCCTAAATCACCGATAAGAAAAGGACCGGCGAACTGAGCCTTTTAAAACCTTTAAAACCTTTTTTAAAACCAATAACCCTCTCTACTATGAACCACCTGGTTAAATTGACAGGTCTTTTGTTGTTGCTGGCTGTGACGCCATTTTGTTACGGGCAGGACAATAAGGAAACCGCGCTCGCCAAGACAAAGCAGGCGATAAAGCTGGAAGATGAAGAAGGGAAATACGACGAGGCAATAAAGCTGTTGAAAGAGGCGCGACAGCTTGACCCGGATAATATCCGATGTAAAAGACCCGAAGAAATTTAAACTGCCTTTTGGTATGGGGGTATATGAAAAGAACCTGATGTTTTCCATCGTTTCTGAAAAGGAAATCGATCTCAATTCGCTGGACGCCATACGTACCCGATTCCTGGAATCGTATTACAAGGGGGACGATGCTAGAAATTATCCCAATGTGTTGTTCGACTACGAACAATCCATCGTAAAAGCCGGCCATTTTGAAGCCTATAATCACTGGTTGCTGTCAAAAGGAGACGAGGATGGTTTTAAAGCATGGTATGCGCAGAACAACGACAAATGGGCGGCGTTCTTCAAATGGTATACCGACAACCGGCTGCTGCTGGACGATAAGCATAAATTCTACCGCAAACAGTATTAAGGGGTGGCTTCTATAAGGGTAACTTTGCCGTCCATCGTGGAGGCTATTACCTGTTTTTTGGATAGCACGCGCACGGTGTTGACCATGGAATTGTCTATTTTATGCGCCCATTGTATTTTCTGCGTGTTGGGGTCGATGGCATAGACCACGCCGTTGCGGGTACCAAAGAATACAAGCCCGTCTTTTTCGATCAGCATGGAGGGAACATGCTCGTAGCCAAAGCCGCAATACATTTTCCAGGCGGCGGGTTGTTTTTCGCGGCCGGTGTTGAAGGCGACGATGGTATCGTTCATGGTTTTGCCATACACCCATTTGCCATTGGCGGAAAGGCCGATGGATTCGCGCACCGTGGATTCATTGTCGCGCCAGAGGGTGGCGCCGGTGGCGGCATCGATTGCCGTGATATAGCGGTCGGGAGCTACCACGTACACGACGCCGTTATAGGCCACCGGCGTGCAGGCGGCAGGTGAATAGTTGCGGATGGAAGAACCATTGTTCCAGGACCATATTTTTTTCCCATCTTCCTTATTGAGCGCATAAAGATTGGTGTCCCATGCGCCGAAGATGATCATATTGTTATATAAGATAGGTGTGCCCATTACGGGGCCGTCGAGCCCGTCGAACTGCCAGCGTTCCTTGCCGGTAGTGACATCGATGGCGCGGAAACGGTGATCGCTGCCGCCAATATACACGGTATTGTTGTCCACGAGGGGTGAACCGAGCACCGATGCACCGGCGGCTAGTTTCCAAACAAGACGACCATTGCGGGTTTCGAGGCAATAGATATTGCCATCGCCGGAGCCGAATACGAGTTTGTCGCCGCAAACGGCGGGTGAAGAAAATACGGAGCCGCCGGTCTGGAACGACCATTGTTTTTTACCATCTTTCAGCGACAGGGCATCGACACGGCCCTGCTGGTTGCCAAATACGACCAATCCTTCTGCGACCGCGGGGGTGGAAATAACATTGGCATCGGAAGCAAAGGTCCATGCGGCCCTGGTCTGCGCATAGGTGGTATTGATCTTATAGTCCGGGCGGGGGAACCGGCCGCTGTGGTATTGGTGGCGTTCTATTTTTATGCCGGTCCATACGGGCAGTGTTTCAAGGCCGGGCCTTCTTTCGCTGAACAGGATGGAATCGGTTCTTACTTCCACGAGGTTGTAGCCACCAATGGGAGCTTTGGCCCGCAGGTTGGAGCGGCCCATGACGCCGGGAATCTCTTCAAATGAAAAGGCTTTATTGGTATGACCATGGCCGCAAAGAATGGCGATGGTATTGTTTTGTTTGAGGCGATCGATGGCTTCATACCAGTTGTCGAGGCTATTGTCGATGGGGTAGTGGTTGAGAAAGATAACCGGCTGGTCAGCGGGTGTTTTGTGCAGCAGGCTGTCGAGCCAGTTGATGGCGGCGCGGGGAATATGGCCGTCGCTCATGCGCACATAAGGGCCCGAGGCGCAGGCGATGAAGCGGATGCCATTGTGGTCGAATACAAACCTGTCGGCGCCAAAGGTACGGGCAAAGCTGACGCCGCCGCTTTCGCTCCAGGTGGCATCGTGGTTGCCGGGAATGATATACCAGGGAATGCGGATACTGTCGAGCATCCGTTTGGCGAGTTTTAACTGGGCGTCGGTGCCGAGTTCGGTAATATCGCCGGTGATGACGACAAAATCGAGGTTGGTCATCTGGTTAATATCGGCCACGGTATGGCGGAGATCACGTTCGGCATTGCCATCGGGGGAGCCGATATGGGTGTCGCTGATAAAGGCGAAATGAAAGGGTTTGATTTGGGCGTGGAGCAGGAAAGTGGAGCAGAGGAGGGCGAGGACGGCTACTATGTTTTTCATGGGGGGAAGGTAAGAAATAAAGATGAGCCACTTTTGCTATGCACAAGGCCGGCGCCAAAGTGACCCACCTTTATTTGCGAAAGGCTTACAACTCGTGGCTCACAGCTCGCAACTCAAAGAACCGCGAGCCGGATATTCCGGTAATAAATTTCCGAACCTTCGCATTGCAGCAGGATTTTTCCTTCCCGTACATTGGCGTCGGTGCCTTCGTTGACGATGGTACCGTTGAGAATATGAGTGCATTTGCCGTTGTTGCCGATTATTTCAAGGGTATTCCATTCGTTGTTGGGCTTTTCCTGGTTGGAGAACTTTACTACCTGCTGGTTTTTGGTGGGCGGGTACAGCTTGCCGTTGACAGTAAGGGAAGTGCTATCTACCAGCCAGAAATCGCCGCAATCGCCTTCCTGTACCTGGCATTCGAAGGAGCGGGGCCATACTTTATCGGGAGCGGAAGAGGAAAAATAATATAAGACGCCGCTGTCGCGCTTGGCATTCTGGCGGGGAGGGTATTTGGCAATGCCCCATTTGAATTCGAGAATGAGATGAAAATTTTTATACGAATCATTGGTGCATACGTAGCCAAAGCTCCGACCGCTAACATGGATCATTCCATCTTCCACGGTAAACACGCTGTCGGCGGACACATTCTTATCATGCAGAAATATATACCAGCCGTCGAAGTTCTTTCCGTTAAACAGGGAATGAAACTGCTGTGCGCGGAGGGAATGGATGGAAAGAAAGGCGACGCAACCAAGAAGCAGTGCTTTTTTCATGTGTAAGTTTTAGCATTCAACAATCAAAGCAGGTGGTTTACGGGATTAAAGGTAAGAAAAAGGGGGATGTGCTTATTCTGCTTTCTTTGCTGTTTATTCATCTTAACATGCACGGGGGATGGGGCGAAGATTATGGTGAAAAAGGGACGGGCGGGTAAGGGAGGTGGTTTGTGGAGGGGGAGGAACCCGACGGCAGGACGATAAAAGAAAGTGTAAGGATTTTTTTTGATAATAAAAACCGTTTTTACACGGTTTTTATTATCAACGTCAGGGGTTAACTTGTAAAAGAACCTCTTTCCAACCCAAATAAACTATGTTATTACAGGTCATATTGAAAACAGACTCCCTTCTATCTTCAAAAATGGATAAACTGGCCGATTCAGTGGAAGCTATCAATAAAAAGGTTACGCTGAACCCCTGGCTTCCGATCCTTGCTGCAGTTTTGGGTGGTGTCTTGGTTTGGATAGGACAGTATATGGATCGGCGGGCGAGGGAGAAAAGAGAAATAAAAAAAGATTTGCAGGACATCTTCGCAAGAGCTGAAATGCTTCTTGTACTTCTGAAAAACTCCCTGAAAGAGCTTGCCATCCAAAAGAACCGGAGGGAATACTGGTGGGTTTGCTACTATGATGAATTTAAGGCCAAAAACAAAAACGAGGAAAACGAG
>DASYCT010000525.1:0-3432 GCA_036500065.1 Chitinophagaceae bacterium
TGGCAGACCTACGATGTTATCTGGACGGCCCCGCGTTTCAACGACGACAGTACGCTGAAATCACCCGCCCGTGTAACGGTATTGCACAATGGCGTACTGGTACAGAATAATTTTGAATTGAAAGGCGTCACCCAATACATCGGCGCTCCCTATTACAAAAAGCACGGCCCCGCGCCGATTAAACTACAGGACCACGGCGACCCGAGCCCGGCGATAAGCTACAGGAATATCTGGGTGCGCGAATTGTAAGCTTGTCCCGTAGGGGCGTTTGGTCGGTAGAAAAACAAACGGTAAACCCCTCGTTCCGTAGGAACGTCTGGTGGGTTACCCTTGATGTTATTTCACGTGCATGGCGTATTTAATCCCGCCAAGCAGGTGACCGAGAAAAAGCGAATCACTATACGATTCATTGGTATGCCCAAGTGCTGTATAAAATGCTCTTCCGCCTTCATAGTTATGGTACCATGCCACGGGATGGTTTTCGCCGTTCTTGCCACCGGTATATGATTTTTCATCAATCTTCAGTAGTACCGTCACATCGGGGTTCATGTTTTTGAAATTGTACCATTCGTCGAAGCGCTCCCATATAGGCGGCAGCCCTTTGGTGGAAAGATGCTTTTTATCCACTACGATCAGTTTGGCGTTCTGCTGTTTGGGATGCGAGTCAAAGCTGGCGCCTACCAGTTTTACATACCAGGGCCAGTCATATTCGCAATCGGTAGCGGCGTGAATACCGACAAAGCCCCCGCCCTTGCGGATAAAGCCTTCCATCGCATGCTGTTGATCCGTACCGAGTACATGACCCGTGGGGCTAAGAAAAATAATCACCTTGTACTGCGCAAGATTTTCCGTCGTAAAATACGTAGAGTCTTCCGTGGCGTAAACGCTGAACCCGTTTTGTTCCCCGAGCTTTTTGATGGCTTCGATGCCGACGGGAATACTTTGATGGCGATAGCCATTGGTTTTGGAAAAGATAAGAACCTTGTTTTCTTTGGCGATGGGTAGTTTATTGTTATTGCTGTCAAACGAAACCGTAATGACAAGCGTTAGCAGGACGAAGAGGTTCCTGATAAAAAATCTGGCAAGCATAGGAATTTATTTATTGGTTTAGGAATGGACAAGGCGTTCAGGGATATAAAGGATTAAAGGATGATAAGGTATTATAAAGTCTTGATTTTTATATTACGGAACCAAACGGTGCAGCCGTGATCCTGCAAATCGATCTTCCCCGTTTTAAAGATACCGAAATCGGGCATGCTCTTAAACTTGCTGCCTTTGATAAGCGCCCGCCAGTTATCATCCCAGAGCGTGGTGGTTACTATGTTGACACCGTTCAGGAACAATTGCAGTTTTCCCTTGTTGACGATTATCTCTGCCTGGTTCCATTGGCCCACGGGCCTTACCGGCTCGGAGCTGCTTTTTATTAAGTCGTACAGGTCGCCCGCGCGGTGTTTGGTGATTTTACCATCGGGATGACCCTCGTTGTCCAGCACCTGCATCTCCATCCCGGTCTGGTAGGATTCGGAGTATTTGGGGTCTTCCTTTACAAAGAAGATAACACCGCTGTTTCCTTTGGGCGCTATTTTCCATTCCATTCTCAGATCGTAATTCTGAAAGTCCTTATCCGTGACGAGGTCGCCACGGCCGGCCTTTACAGAGGTATCCACGTACAGGGCTCCGTCCACTACTTTCCAGCCCTGGCCGGCTTCCGGTTTATTGTATGTATGCCAGCCGGCGGTGGTCTTGCCGTCGAACAACAGTTGCCAGCCGTCTTTCTTTTCGGCGGCGCTCAGCTTGTTCAGGGGCTGTGCCGTGCAAAGCGTAACCGCGAGAACACCGAAAATCGTTAAAAATGATTTTATCATGTTATTTGTTTTTCAGGAGAAGGATGTATTTGACAAGGGCTTTTGCATCGTCTTGTGAAAGGGCAGGGTGTGCCAGCATGGGGACGGTACCCCAATGGCCCGAACCGCCGGCGATTATTTTGGCGGACAGGCTATCGATGGTGGCCTCATTGTCGGGGTATTTATTGGCGACATCCCGGTAAGCGGGACCCGTAGACGTTTCATCGATTTTATGACAGGTAAGGCAGTCCGATTTGCCGATTATTTCCAGTCCTTTTTTATAAACCGGGTTTTGGCTAAGGTCTTCTGTTTTGGCCGTCGTCGCCGCCGACTCTTTTTTATCCGTATCGGCCGAGCTGGTGCTGCTGTTGTTTCCACAGGCAAAACAGGCGGTGGCAATAAATGAAAGAGCCAGGATCTTTCTAAGCATATTACTTTTAAGTTATGGGTTAAAGAACAACAAACCGGAATTTATGGCAAGCTACTTCAATCCTAAAACAGTCCGGTTAAATTTTTCGTTACTGCCGGTACCGGCAAAATCGTCAAAGGCTTTGTCGGTGACATGAATAATATGATTTTTAATAAATACCGCGCCTTCGGTGGCCCCGTCAATAGGGTGTTTGATGGCGCATTCCCATTCCAGTACCGCCCAGCCTTTGAAATCATATTGGGCCAGTTTGCTGAAAATGGATTTAAAGTCTACCTGCCCGTCGCCGAGCGAGCGAAACCTGCCCGCCCTTTCGAGCCAGTTACTGTAGCCGCCGTAGACCCCCTGTTTACCCGTGGGGTTGAACTCGGCGTCTTTTACATGAAACATTTTTATGCGTTCGTGGTAATGGTCGATATAAGTAAGGTAGTCGAGGCATTGCAATACAAAATGCGAAGGGTCGTACAACAGGCAGGCCCTGGAATGATTGTTTACCTGTTCCAGGAAACGCTCGTAGGATACGCCGTCGTGGAGGTCTTCGCCCGGGTGGATTTCATAACAGAGGTCGACGCCGCATTCGTCAAAATAGTTGAGTATCGGCAGCCAGCGATGCCCGAGTTCCTTAAACCCCGTTTCCACCAACCCGGCGGGACGCTGTGGCCATGGGTACACGGTATGCCAGAGCAGGGCGCCGCTAAAAGTGGCGTGAGCGTTTAGTCCCATGTGCTCCGATGCTTTGGCGGCATACCTCAGTTGCTGCACCGCCCATTCGGTCCGGGCTTTTGGATTATTGCGAACATTTTCGGGTGCGAAGCCATCAAACAGCGCATCATAGGCGGGATGCACGGCGACCAGTTGCCCCTGCAGGTGGGTGGAGAGTTCCGTAATCACAAGACCGGCGCCGTTGACGATTCCTTTTATTTCCTCCGCGTAGGCTTTGCTTTCGGCGGCTTTTTGAAGATCGATACAACGGCTGTCCCAGGTAGGGATCTGAACACCCACGAAGCCCAGGCTTTTCGCCCACTTGCAAATCGATGCCAATGAATTGAATGGAGCTTCCTCTCCCATAAACTGCGCAAGAAAAATTCCGGGGCCTTTAATCGTTGTCATAAGAATATTGCCTAAAGCTGTGTTGAAGTTACACTATTTATGATAAGTTGA
>DASYCT010000526.1:0-3895 GCA_036500065.1 Chitinophagaceae bacterium
TTCCCGGGGCAACTGGTCGATATATTTCTTTGGTTTCTTTTCGGGAAACAGCTTTTTCTCTGTAAACTGTTTGAAATACGGGAAATCGAGCTGGTCCGTATAGGCGGGGAATTTCACTCCCCGTACATCCACCAGCACCATCTTGTCATTGATCACATCCACCACCTCGCCCTCTTCGTTGGAATGCATCACCACTACCTTGTCTCCTATCTGGAATTTCATATTGTTCTGAATAATACCACAAAATTACGGGTTTATTTCACTATCCTCCTGCCGGCTCCCGTTTCCGCAAATGACTGTTCCACCTACCGTAGCAAAAATAGATGACAAGGCCTATCACCAGCCAGATCACGAACCGCAGCCAGTTCGTGTAGCTTTCCTGCGCCATCAGGTAAAAACAACTGGTAAGCCCGAGGACCGGTATCAGGGAAAAGCGTTTCATAAATGACAGGACAGTGATGAAGGCCGCCAGCACCCAAAAACAAAGCATGGGCCATCCTTCCGCAGTAAATAACCCCTTAAAATGCTCCGGCGCATAAATCCCTATCAATATCACAGAAACAATAAAAAGAACCGGTATGATAAACCGGCTGTTGATATACGGCACTTTGAACTTGGAGACGGGTTTATCCGGCTGCTGGTCCAGCATCAGCACGCCCCCACATACCAGCACAAACGCAAACAGGGTGCCGATGCTGGTAAGCGCAATCACCACGTCGAGGTTGAGAAACAACGCCGGGACGCCCACTACAAAGCCCGTGACGATGGTAGAAAAAGAAGGCGTCTTGTGTTTGGGATGAATGCGGGCAAAAACCTTTGGCAACAGGCCGTCGCGGCTCATACTCATCCAGATACGCGGCTGGCCGAGCTGGTATACCAGCAATACGGAGGCAATGACCAGGATAGCGCTGATGGAAATGGCTCCCGCCAACCAGTTGGTCAGTGGTGAATGCTGTATTGCAAAAACAAAGGCCAGCGGGTCCGCCACGTTGAGGTTGGCGAAACTGGTCATTCCCGTTAGTACCAGGACGAGTACGATATAAAGTATTGTACAGATAATAAGGGTATTGAACATGGCCCTCGGCAGGTCCCGCTGCGGGTTCTTACATTCCTCTGCCGTAGTGGAAATGGCATCGAACCCGATATAGGCAAAGAAAACCGCCGAGACACCGCTCATGACACCTGAAAAACCATGCGGCATAAAGGGGTGCCAGTTGGTGGGGTGCACATAAAAGGCACCTGCAATAATCACCAGCAGGATCACCGCCAGCTTGATGATCACAAATGTATTATTGGCCGTACGCGATTCTTTGATGCCCACGTACACGATCCAGGTGATAAGCACCACGATCATCAATGCAGGGATATTCATTATGATTCGGAAGCCGCCGCTGCCGGGGGCGTTCAGCCAGGCATAATACGCACGACGCAGCCCGTCGTCCAGCGTGGCTAAGGTCGTGCCGTGCCCCAGTTTCTTCACTGCATCCACGAAACCGTTGTGGGCCGTTACATAATCCATCGTCATCCATTCAGGAATATGAATATGGAACCCGTCCAGTACGCTCACAAAATACTGGCTCCAGGAAATAGCCACGGCAATATTGCCTATAGCGTATTCCATCAACAGGTCCCACCCGATGACCCAGGCAAAGATTTCACCAAAAGCAACATACGAATAGGTATAGGCGCTGCCCGATACGGGCACCGTAGAAGCAAATTCCGCATAGCAATAGGCAGCAAAGCCGCAGGCCACGGCTGTCAGCGCAAACAACAAGATAACGGCCGGGCCGCCGTGGTAGCTGGCCGTGCCGATGGCTGTAAAGACGCCGGTACCGATAACCGCCGCTATGCCCAGGAATGTCAGATCCTTTACCCCGAGCACCCGCTTCAGGCTGCTGCCCACATGACCATCGCCTGCTCCTTCGGCCGCGTCCCGCATGATCTTGTCAATAGATTTCTTCCGAAAAAGAGGATTCGACATGTAATAGTTTTGGTTTGTGCAGGGAAATTAGGGAAAAATGCGGTATAACCTGTTTTTTTGCAGAACGCATAAATAAGTCATCTTTGCGCTTTTATAAACCATCAATCCTCATGCTATGTATTTAAAATTCATTCGAAAACACTGGATAGCGGGCCTGGTAATTCCCCTATTCCTGGTGAGCTGCCGCGTCCTGTTGATAGGCGCCTACGACCAGGTCACGGACCAGTCGATCCAGAAGATTCAAACCGACGTCGCTACACTCCTCGTAAAAATCGAACGGAACTTTGATAACAATACTCCCGCCGACAACAAGTATGAAAACTTTAAACCCGGTTACGAAAGCATCAGCGGGGAAATCGAGAGCCTGAAAATCCGCTGCAATTCGCTTCCAAAATATAAGTTCGTTGCCGCCCAGGTAAACGCCCTTGACTCCACGCTCACAGACCTGGAGAAATTTCATAAGCTCGGGTTTGATTCAAAACAGGAAGTGGAACTGGTAAAAAAGACATTCGAAAGCGAATTTTCCAGCATGATCGCGCTTCAGAATGGCCTGAAAAGGGAAAAGAACTGAACCACGGATTATAATAACCTTTAAATCTTATATATGTCTCAATTGGATGTAACGACGATACTCAACAATATGCTTGCTGCCGTGAAAACCAGCCTGGCCAGCAAATGGCCCGCTGTCCAGGACATCGCCACCACCACGTTTAAAAGCCTTGCGCAAAACCTGGCCGATATCCAAACGATGAAGAAAAAAGGCACTATCACCAACGAAAAAGCCGCCCTGCTGGTCGATATGCAAAAACACGCCATCCGGATAGCCCTGCTCTCCGAAGAAGGCCTGGGATTACTGGCTACTGAAGCCGCCATCAACGCCGCCCTGGACGCCGTTCGTACGACGGTAAATACGGCACTTGGGTTTGCCTTGCTTTAAGCCGGGACGGGATAAAGCAAGTTTGGAGAACCCTTTTCCCGGCGTATTTGTATCTTTAAGCATCATGAAGATAGCCCTGCATCATTACCAGCGCATTGTTTCCGCCAAGCGGTTCATGGACCAGAATTTTCATGAATCCATCAACCTGGAAACGGTGTCCCGGCAGGCCTATCTTTCCCGTTTTCATTTCCATCGCCTGTTTACCCGTATTTACCAGCGCACGCCGCACCAGTACATTACCCACAAACGGCTGGAAAAAGCAAAAGAGCTGCTCACCCACGACGATAAAACCGTCATGGAAGTATGCAACGAAGTAGGCTTTGAAAGCCTCGGCTCGTTCAGCACCCTTTTTAAAAAGGAAATCGGCTTTGCCCCGCAGTATTACCGCAATATGGCCTGGCTCAAAAAGAAGCAGGCAAAGGAACAACCCCGGGCATTCATCCCCCATTGTTTTATCGAGATGCTCGGGCTGGATCAATAAAAGCAAGTTTCAAGAACGGCCTTTTGGCGGAAGCCGGTAGCTTTGGTGCATAAAAAACAAGTTATGATCACCAAAGTATCGCACAGCTCCTTGTTCGTCACCGACCAGGCCAAAGCCTTTGACTTCTATGTAAACAAGCTTGGTTTTAAAGTAAATACCGATGTCACCATGGAAAATGGTTTCCGCTGGCTTACAGTGAATCCCCCGGAACAACCCGACCTGGAAATATCCATCCTGAACCCGCTGGAAAAAGGAATGCAATTCGATGACGAAACACGGGCTGCCTTCAAATTACTGCTCGAAAAAGAAGCATTGGGCGCCGGTGTGTTGCATACACCTGATTGCCGCGCTACGTACGAGGAACTTAAAGCAAAAGGCGTCGTGTTTAAATCGGAGCCCAAAGAACAGTTTTATGGTATCGAGGCAATCATCACCGACAGTTGTGGCAACTGGTTCAGCATGACACAGCCCAAAGAGATGTGAGTAGCCCAGGGGT
>DASYCT010000527.1:0-3266 GCA_036500065.1 Chitinophagaceae bacterium
CTGGCAAGATCATTCTCACCGCAATAAATGATTACCTGTTTTGGATGATAAGGCAGTATGATATCATAGGCATAGCGGATAACATCGGGCAGGGTAGATCCCCCAAAGCCACGATTTACAATGGGATAGCCGGGAAAATAATCATTTACATCTTTCCATTTGGTAAAGGAGGAACTGCCTACAAACAGGATGCAATGCGCCTGTGGGGGCTGCACCGCATCCGCTTTTTTAAAGGCAAGGATTTCCGGCCAGAACGGCGGGGCTGTTTGCGCGGTTGCCGCGGTTATGACAATAAGCGGTAAAACAAGACAGAGCAGTATTTTTTTCATTTCCCGGGTTTTTTGTTGTCTGCGGCAGGTTTAAAAAGGAAAGGTAGAAAATTATTATATAAACTGTGCTTCCGCCACGGCGATGGATTCGGGTTTTCCCACGTCAGTGAGTTTGTCGCCCGTGTGATCATAACCGAGTATGAGATGGTCTTTGGCGAGACTAAGATAGACGTCGACCATGGAAAATTTTCCGCGTTGCTGGATCAATGGGAAGATGGTCGGTTCGAATATGGCTACGCAACTATAGGCGCGTTCCGTGAGTTCATTTTTGGGGATGGAAATTTTTTCTTCCCCGGTCTTTTTGTTGCGCCAGCCGCAGAGCCGGTCGTATTGATCGAATAAGAAATAGCGGGAAGTAGGCCGGGCCGTTATGCCAAATGAAATAAGGGGTTTATAATCCTTGTGATAATCGAGCAGGCGTTTTATATTCAGGTTGGTGAGGATGTCCACGTTGATGGTGATAAAGCGTTCGCCGTTTTCCAGGAGCGGTCTTGCCTTGAGCAGGCCGCCGCCTGTTTCCAGTACTTCGGCGCGTTCATCGCTGATGGCGACGGTGCTTCCCCATCCTTTATTTTTGTCGATGGCATCAATAATTTGATCGGCAAAATGATGAACGTTGACGACCACATCGGTGATCCCGTATTGTTGCAGGTATTCAATGTTGCGTTGAAGCAATGATTTTCCATTGACGATGGCAAGCGCTTTGGGGTGCTTGTCGGTCCAGGGTTTGAAGCGGGTGCCGAGACCCGCGGCGAATATCATTGCTTTCATTTCTATTCGTTTATCCAGTTCTTTGCATCCTGCACGAGGTGTTTTACTTCTGTTTTCACGCCAAATTTATTGCGCAGGTGTCTTGCCAGCGCATCGGCGGCATAGACGCTACGATGCTGTCCGCCGGTACAGCCGAAACTGACCGTAAGGCTTTCAAAATTCCGTTTCAGGTAGTCGGTGACGGTAATATCGACGACGTCAAACACGCTGTTGAGGAACTCCGGCATGCGGGTTTGCTGTTCCAGGAAGTCTTTTACGGATTTGTCGCGGCCGGTTAGTTTTTTGTATTCATCAAAACGGCCGGGGTTCAGCAGCCCGCGGCAATCGAATACAAAGCCTCCGCCATTGACGGGGTCGCCGGCAGGAACGCCGTTGCGATAGGAAAAGCTGCTGATGGTCACCGCCAGTGGCGTGGCATCGGTAGCACGCGGCGGTTCAAACCGGTTGATGACTTCATCGCTGACGCAAAAGCGAAGGCATTTATCAAACTCGGGAACGGCAATACCCATGCGCCCGTTGTCGGTAAACCATTTCATGTTGCGCAGGGCAAGGGGTATGCTGGTCAGGAACTGGGCCTTGCGTTCAAACAATCCCCGGAAGCCGTAAGCGCCGAGCACCTGCAAGAGGCGTATCAGCACATAGCCGTTGTATTGGGAAGTGAAGATGACTTTGTCGGCAGGATTTTCGAGTATAAGATTGGCCTGGTCGATATAGTAATCCAGCAGGTTGCGTTTCCAGTCGTCCGGCAGTTCGGCGCGGGCCTGCCAGAGCAGGGATGCCACGTCGTATTGCAGGGCTCCGCGCATGCCGCCCTGGTAGTCGATGAAATAGACCTTATCGTCTTTTACCATTACATTCCGGCTTTGAAAGTCGCGGAACATAAAGTGTTTGTTTTCCGTATGGGTGAGGTAATTGCTCAATGCTTCAAAATCATCCAGCAGGGCCTGTTTGTCGTAGGCGTATTTGAGGGTGTCGAGAAAATAATATTTGAAGTACAGCAGGTCTGACAGGATAGCCTGTTTACCAAACTCCCGCGCCGTGAGGCATAAATTGTAATCGATGCCCGCGCCGCCGGTAATCTGCAGTTTGGCAAGTTCCCGCAGGCTTTGCTGGAAAAGGCCATAGACATAATCATTGTAGCCGTGCTTTTCCAGTTTACTCAACAGGGATTCATCGCCGAAATCTTCCTGCAGGTAGATGGACTGCTCTTCGTTGACAACGAATATTCTTGGCACGGGGCAACCGCAGCTCCTGAAATGTTCGCTGAATTTTATAAAGGTATTGTTCTCTTTTACATTGTGGTTGTACGTGGCAATGCAGGTACCGTTGGCGGTAGTAATACGAAAATAATTGCGGTCGCTGCCGGACTGCGGCAGTTTCTCCAGCCGCACGATTTCCTCTTTACTATAAGTGGCAAACAAGTCCCGTACTCCTTCCAGTATCTTTTGCATAAGTGGTCAAAAATAACAGAATTTTTGTCTTATTTTTTAAATCATTTCATCGCCGCTTCAAGGCTTTTGCCCAATGCCGCCAGTCCTTCCTTTAACTCCTCTTTGGAAGGCCAGCCGAAACCGACCCGCATATAGTGGCGGGGCATGTCGAACCAATGGCCGGGGCCAACATAGGTACTGTATTCTTTGATAAGGGTTTCGTAAAAGATATTTACGTCGACACGTTCGGGGTGTTTGATGCGGGGAAAGCAAACCACGCCGCCATTGGGTTCTATCCACTCCAATTTGTTCTGTGCTTCCATCCATGTTTTCATGATCGTGAATTTGTCGCGTATATCGGCGGCAATGCTGCCGAGGTACTGGTCTTTTTGCTGCAGGTAATGGTAAGCTACGGCTTCATCGAGGGCAGAACCGCAGATATATATCTGTTCTTTGGCAGCGAGGAAGGTGTTCATTAGTTTTTTGTCGCGGCAGAAGATCCAGCCCATGCGGATGCCGGGAAGGCCGTATGTTTTGGATAAGGACGAAACGCTGATGACGCGTTCGGAATAATCGCAGGCAACGGGGAGCTTTTGCTGAAAAGCCATGTCGCGGTAGGTTTCGTCTACGAGCAGCCAGGCATCTTTTTTTTCGGCGATGGCTACCAGGGCTTTCATGTCATCGCTGCTAAGGCAAACACCGGTGGGATTATGGGGATGGGTAACCGAAATGTATT
>DASYCT010000528.1:0-4139 GCA_036500065.1 Chitinophagaceae bacterium
GGGGTTTACGCCTATGGCAGTTTGCAGCACCGGCACATCTTCCACCCTATTGGGAAAACAATAATCCGGGCGCTGTGCGGCCGCCCGTTGAAAATAAGCAAGTGCTTTTTCCTCCTGTTCCTGTCGGTGGGCAAACCAACCGAGGTAATAGTAGATCATCGGGTACACTTCGGTCCGGCCTTCGCAATGCAGCAACAGCAGTCCGGTCGCCTCTTCAAATAAACCGGCATGTGCATAGTCCAACGCATACTCGATAAAATTATGCTCCCAATCGCGGCTCAGTTGTTTTAAATATTGTGCAGCGGATAGGGCTTCCTGTTCCCTGCCTTCGCCTTTTAGCAGCAGTATTTTTTCAAACAAACACCCGTAGTTGAACGCATCTATCACCAGCGATTCATCCGCCAGCAGGAAAGCCTGTTTTGTTTTACCCGTTTTGCGCAACAGGCAGGTTTTAAGATGACGTACCGCATGACTATGGTAGTTTTTTATCAATGATTTCTCTGCCAGTTCCAGTGCTTCCGCATATTGCCGCCTGCCGGTAGCGATCCGGGCCAGGTTGAAATAGCCCGCATGTTGCCAGGCATCGTTCCATACACTTTTATAAAAAGCATCGAATGCTTCCCCCTCTTTTCCCAGTAGTTTCAATGCCCAGCCAAGATTGAAATAAGCTTCCCCGTCATACGGGTTGGGATTACGTTGCGTAAGCGTAGCGATGGCTTTTTTGAAATAAGGCACCGCGGTTTCAAATACTCCCCTGCGTAGCCACCACAGGCCAAGCGCATTGTTGCAACGGCTGTCTTTTTCATCACGTCGCAACGCTTCTTGGTAATAATCCGTTGCGAGGTACGTCGCATGACGGTATTGTTCCAGGTGCAGACCCGTTAAATACAATTGCTCATTATTTTCAATATCGGAGGACTTTCCCGCTGCACGAGCCGGGGCAGGGATAGTATGTTCAACAGCCACTTCGGGCTGGTAGCTCACCAATATGCTACCGGTAGAAACATCGGTTACTGTCAATAACAAATGCTCCGCTGAAATCTTTTTCTGTAAGGGGATTTTTTTAAGCCAAGGATTGGCGGGAGAACTGTTCTTCACTACTTCACTGTACAGGACTTCCTCTTTATGCCGAACGGTTATTTCCAGCAAAGGCCGGGACGAAGTAACGTAGAGCCGAAGATCAAGTGTATTCTCCTCCAATTCCATATTTACAACGGCTTCTTTGGTCGCGTTCTTCACCAGTCCCACCTCGCTATAGGGCATAAAATACTGTACAAATGTTTTTTCTTCCTGCGGTTGCAACCAGGAAAAATCAGGTTGATTGTCCGTGTACACACCGGTCATCAGTTCAATATAAGGGCCGTCCTCATCCGTAAGATTTTTATCCCATGCCTGTCCGAATGCGCCATTGCCCCAGGTCCATTGCTTTTTACCAGGCGAAATATGATGATCTGCTACATGCAGCAATCCACCTCTTGTGTCGTGTTCATACCCCCCGATAAAATTATATTTGGAGGTAATCGCCATATAGGAAGTAGGCACCGGGATATTTTTATACCGGGAAATATCCGTGCCGGGGGCATAATCGACTTTATAATAAATCCCTTTGGCAATAGGGAAAGAAGATACATCACGTTTTCCGTGGTCGAATACGGCATATACATCGGGTGGAAAGACCGATTGATAATGGTCGTTTACTTTTACCGCCGGGTTGGCCCACCATAAAAACGTCTGGGGAAAGGGCGTGCGGTTGTACAGCTTCCCTTTTATCTCCATATAAGCCTTGCCCGGGTACAGGGTAAAACCTGCCATGCCCCGGGTGCGGAACATACGTTCTACCTCGCTTATCCATACGGTTTTGCTGCCGTCTTCATTTACCGAAATGCTATAATCCACCGGTTCAAAAGTAGAGGGACGGTGGTGTTGCGGCCAGTTGAATTCAATACCACCGGAAATCCAGGGACCGGTAAGCCCTACCAGCGCCGGTTTGATGACCTGGTTGTAATAAATAAAATGCCGCTGCTTCACCTTATCATACGCCATCTGTATACGACCCCCGATTTCGGGTAGCAGCATTATTTTGATGTATTCGTTTTCCAGGAATACGGCCTTGTAATATTTATCCGTTTTTGTGTCCGATATTTTCTCAATCACCGCATGGGGGTATACGGCGCCGCTGCTTCCCTGGTACACTCTTTTTTCAAGAAACATGGGATTCTTTTCCGGGGCTCCTGCCGGGTAGGTGGGGATGGCAATCGTTTCTTCCCAGATTTTTACTTCGGTTTGCATAGAAGCGTGTAAATGGCACTTTATTGAAGCACCAAAAATAGGTTGATAAAAACGCTTTAGCGATGGAAAAAAAAGTGATTTTAATGGATAAAATTCCACCAGCAACCATCCCACGCCCGGATTTCACAGCTAGTCCCTTTACGCCCGGGCCAGCCGGGCATTGGCCTTCCGGCATCATTTTGCCAAAATCGATGAATAAATAGTAAATCTCCACCCCCGCCATTGATCGGGATTATTCTTAATTGCGTATGAACAGGAGGATTTTCTCCTGTTTAACCTACGATTGCATGAAAAAAAACTATGTATTTCTCAGTGTGCTGCTTTTAATTAGTAGCCTTAGCCAGTTCGTATCCGCCCAAACACCCGCCCAGGACGCAAAAATGAAATGGTGGCGCGAAGCCCGGTTTGGCATGTTTATCCATTGGGGTGATTATGCCGTTCTTGCCGGCACGTACAAAGGACACCCCGTAGCCCACGGGGGTGAATGGATCATGAACCGGGGCAAAATTCCCTTGGCCGAATACCAGCAATACGCCAAACAGTTTAATCCCGTAAAATACAATGCCGAACAATGGGTCAAAACGGCCAAAGATGCCGGTATGAAATATATCGTCATTACCGCCAAGCACCACGACGGGTTTGCGATGTTTAAATCATCCGCCAGCAAATGGAATATCGTGGATGCCACTCCCTATGGCAAAGATGTGCTGAAGGAACTCGCGGCAGCCTGCCGTAAATACGGTCTTAAGCTGGGGTTTTATTATTCACAGGCGCAGGACTGGAACAATCCCGGCGGCGCCGTAGCCCGCAAGGTAGCCAGCGATGGCTGGCCCAATCCCGATTCTGCCCGCATCGATGCCTACACACAGGAACATAGCGGCCATTGGGACCCGGCGCAAACTACTTCCACCATGGCGGAATATATTGACAGGGTATCGGTTCCGCAGGTAAAGGAACTGCTCACCAATTACGGCGATGTAGCGGTACTATGGTGGGACACCCCCACCGGCATGACCGATGAGTTTGCACAAAAACTGCAGGCGGTGCTGGCCCTTCAGCCCAATATCATAACCAATGACAGGTTAAAGCGTCCCAACTTCCCCGGCGATTATAAAACCCCTGAGCAAAAGATCCCCAAACCAGAGGAACTGGACGGCAAGGATTGGGAAACCTGTATGACCATGAACGGTACCTGGGGGTATAAAAGTTACGACGACAAATGGAAAAGCACAGAAACCCTGGTGCGCAACCTCATAGATATTGCTTCAAAAGGAGGTAACTATCTTCTGAACGTAGGCCCTACCCCGGAAGGGGAATTCCCGCAGGGAAGCATCGAAGGTCTCAAGGGTATCGGGGCCTGGATGAAAGTAAACAGTGAAGCCATCTACGCTACCAGCGCAAGCCCCTTTGGCCTTCTTCCATGGGGCCGCTGCACCAAAAAAGTACAGGCAGGCAATACCATTCTCTACCTGTCGGTATTCGACTGGCCCAAAGATGGCCGCCTCGTGCTGCCAGCGGTAAAAGGAACTATCGTACGCGCCCAATTACTGGCGAATGGCTCGGCTTTAAAGACGGAGATGACCGATACCGGCGTTGTGATCAACGTTCCCGGAAAAGCATCGGACCCGGTTGCTACGGTGGTGAAGCTGGAAGTGAAAGGTATTTTATAAATCAAAAACGACCACTATATGAACAATCAAATTAATCTCCCGGGAAGTTTCCCGTCTGCCCCACCCCCTTAAGGAAGCATTGACATAGCAAGAGCAGTATTGAATAAAACGCTATCAGCAAGTTGAAAAAAACGCTGATACGGATTTTTATTGTCAATACCTGGACGACTGCATCACACA
>DASYCT010000529.1:0-16187 GCA_036500065.1 Chitinophagaceae bacterium
GACTCAACGTTTACCAGCACTTCCCCGGGCGGCACCACCAGCCTGCTGGGTGCAAGATTTGTGCCTGCCGGACTTTCCGGTAACTAAAAAGAAAGTTGAGCATGTACACCGTTTGTATTTACAGTTTATAAACAGGAAGGCTTGAGCTGGGGAACACGAGGATTATTCATCAATAACAAGAAAGCGCAGGATAGTATCCATGAATCCGGCGTAATGGTGTTTAATTGCCTGCGATTGTCCGATCGCTACCAACTGGATTATATAGAGATAAGCCAGTCGGAACGAATACTTCCCCTTGGCTATGATTTCTATTTTTTCAATTACCACCCGGGCACTATGTTCTGGATGGATACTTCCGGTTTGAAAGGTCTCAATGCATTGGTGATTACGATGGTGCTGGAAGTCTCGCCGGGAGACCCGTTTGTGATGTGCCCTGAAAAACATTTCGATGGTTACTGCGTACTCGATCCTACCATAACCTCCAGGAATAAGACTGTTTTTGCCTTTCCCCGCCCGCTGGAAGCGGTAGCGGGGATAAGGCCTTATACAGCCCCCCCCATCCCCATTATCGGAAGTTTTGGGTTTGCCACCAGGGGCAAAGGGTTTCAGCATGTGGTGGATGCGGTAAACAAAGAGTTCGACCGGGCACTGGTGCGTATCAACATTCCTTATGGTGATTTTGTAAAGGATTCGGAAGCGTATTCCAAATTCCTGGCAAAACTGTGTATAGAGCGGGCAAAAGAGGGCATCGAAGTGGTTGTCACCCACGATTACATGAGCAAAGCCGAACTGATTAACTGGTGTGCTGTCAATACCCTGAACTGCTTCCTGTACGATCGTAATATGCCCGGCCTGGCGGCTACGACCGACCAGGCTATCGTATCAGGAAGACCCCTGGCCGTTTCCGGCAACGACACATTCCGGCACATTACTTCTTACCTGCCGCCTTACCCGGAATGGAGCCTGAAAGAGGCGATCGAAAAATCCCCTGCCATCGTCCGCCAGATGGCGGAAGACTGGTCGCCTGCGAATTTTGTTCTCCTCTTTGAAAAGACGCTGCAGGTATTGCAAAGCCGCCGGCGGGCAAAAACGCCGGATACTGCTTCAGGGTCGTTTGAAATACCACTATTCAAAAAAACGCTGTTTACCGCGCTGGCGCAGCGCTACCGGAAATATAAACGATTATTTACCCTTCGTAAAATAAAACGACTATTTTCGTCGGCTCCACAGAATACGGTATGAAAAACTTAATACGGAAAATAGTCAATAAAATCATTTTACCCCATTCGCGGCTGGTGTACGCCCAGGCGGGAGAAGATGTTATTCTCGACCGGTTTTTTTATAAATCCGGCATTCAGCATCCCAGCTATCTCGATATCGGGGCCAACCACCCCGCTTATATCAGCAACACTTACTTTTTCTACCTCCGGGGCAGTAAAGGTGTTTGTATAGAGCCCAATCCTCGTTTGGCGCAGTATATCAGGAAGCAAAGGCCACGTGATACCGTATTAAATGTAGGCGTAGGCATTGATGAGCAGACCGAGGCTGATTTTTACCTGTTTCCCGATCATGCAGACGGTCTTAGCACCTTCTCAAAAAATGAAGCCGAGCACTGGCAGGAAGTAGGGATGAAAGGAATGGGAAAGATCAGCTACGAGAAAATAATTAAAGTGCCGTTGCAAACGATTAATTCGGTGATCGGGAATCATTTTACCGCAGCGCCCGACCTGTTGTCGATTGACGTGGAAGGGTTGGACTTGCAGATATTACAAACACTCGATTTCAACAGGTACCGCCCGGTTGCTATTTGTGTTGAAACGCTTTCATACGATGAGCAGCAAAGAGAGCATAAGCGAAGTGACATTATCGAATTTTTGCTGGCCCGGGACTATGAAATATATGCGGATACGCATATTAACACTATTTTTTACAGGAAATAAATAAAACAGGTAGCAGAAGGTGACAGCATTACTTTTTGGCGCGAATGGCCAGGATGGATATTATCTCTCGCAACTGCTGCGGCAGTCGGCGGTTGAACTGGTGGCCGTATCGCGATCCGCGGGAGGCGTGCAGGCCGATGTAGCCGATTATGCAGCCGTTGAGGAACTGGTCAAAAAGCACCGGCCGGATTATATCTTTCACCTCGCTGCCAATTCCACGACCCGCCATGATGCGTTGTTTGAAAATCATGCCACCATTAGTACGGGTACGTTCAATATCCTTGAGTCAGTCAAAAAACATTCTCCCGGCAGTAAAGTATTTATATCAGGCAGCGGGCTCCAGTTTAAAAATGAAAACAAACCGATAAAGGAAACCGATGCCTTTGAAGCAAGAGACGCGTATTCCGTGAGCCGGATACAATCGGTGTATGCTGCCCGCTATTACCGCCTGCTGGGCATCCGGGCCTATGTGGGGTATTTCTTTAACCATGACAGTCCGCGCAGATCGGAACGTCACCTGGCTAAAATGATCTCCGAAGCCGCTAAGCGCATAGCTGCCGGCAGCCCCGAAAAACTGCCGATAGGCGACAGCGCCGTTGTCAAAGAATGGACCTTTGCCGGGGATGTGGTAAAGGGGATGTTGACCCTCGTGCAACAGGACGAGGTATGGGAGGCCAATATCGGTTCCGGTGCCGGGTATTCGGTCGTGGACTGGCTGGACGCCTGTTTTGGACTGGTGGGGAAAGACTGGCGGCAGTGGGTGGTTAAAAAAGATAATTTTGTTTCAGAATACCGGCAACTGGTATCCGATTCTTCACGGATGTTCTCACTGGGATGGACACCGGAAGTATCCTTTGCGGAGCTGGCCGCTATGATGATGCGTTAAAGTTGTATGCAATCGCCTAAAAAGATATTACTGGTAGAGCTTTTTTCCAATGGCGATTGCCTGTATGCTACCGCCGTTGCAAGACAGATCAAACAGGATTTTCCCGGTTCTCATCTTATATGGGCCATCGCCTCTTTTTGCCAATCGATTATAGCCGGTAACCCCTTTGTGGACGAAGTAATGGTTATAGACAACGTGTCTAAAAACGATGAACGCGCATTCCGCAGGTTGAAAAAAGAGCTGGAGCGGCGAAAGGATGCCGGTGAATGGGACGAATTGTTTATCACGCACATTATGGGTGATAACGAAGCCAATTACGATGGCTCAATCCGCCCGGCCATCTTCCGGGGATATGGAAGACCCGTGACCGTGCCGGTAACACCCGTCCTGGAGCTAAGCCCGGATGAAACCGGCGCGGCAAAGGATTTTGCCCTGCGTCACGGACTACAACAGTACCGGCATATCGTATTATTTGAATTTGCACCGCAGAGCGGGCAGTCCCCGATCACAAAGGATCTTGCCATAGCCATCGCGGAAGGCGTCACCAAAGACCCCGGGGCCTGTATTATCCTTTCCTCCGCCTCGAAAATAGACCACCCATCCGCCCAAATCATCGACGGCAGCGCATTAAGCCTGCGCCAAACGGCCGCCCTGACCCATTATTGCAGCTTATTGCTCGGGTGTTCCAGCGGCATTACCTGGATAAGTACTTCTTCGGCGGCAAAGCAATTGCCAATGGTACAGTTGCTCAACCCGGCTACGAACTGGTTTAACCCGGTTTCGCGTGATTTTGAACGGTATGGGCTTGACAGCAGCACGGTCATCGAGCTATCGCGGTTCGATGCTGCCAGTGTGGAAGCCTGTGTGACGGCGGCATTCAGCGATTTTGCCGTTGCAAGGGCACAGTATCATGAAACGATGCCGCTGCATTTCAAAACCACCCGTAATATCGTCTACAACCTGCTGTGCTTTCGCTCCTTCAGGGCTATTGGCCGGCATATCGCTCTTAATACAAAGACCTACGGACATCGTCTTTCGTTTTATAAGGAAGTGATCACCGGGTTTATTATCTTCCCTTTCCGGCTTACCGGCAATTTGATCCGAAAAAGCCTGCCGAAATGAATGTATCGCTGAGCATAATCATCGTTAACTATAAAACACCGGGGCTGTTGTCCGACTGCCTCACTACCCTTTATGCCCAACCGTCGGAGCTGCCGTTCGAGGTGATAGTCGTCGACAATGCATCAGGCGATAACAGCCGGGAACTGGTAACGGCCGCTTTCCCGCAGGTGCGCTGGCTCCAGATGTTGTACAACAGCGGTTTTGCAAGGGCCAATAACGAAGCTATCCGTGCCTCGAAAGGAGACACCGTACTGCTGCTCAATTCAGATACGCTCGTGGAGGACAATGCCATTGAGCAATGCGATGCTTTCCTGCGGGCATCGGAATATATTGCCTGCAGCGTGCAGTTACTCAATCCTGATCGCAGCCCCCAGATTTCGGGTAATTATGCGATGCGGGGCGGGATGAATTACCTGCTGCCGTTGCCTTATGCCGGGGTTGTGCTGAAATGGATGGCCGGTCTTGCAGGAGTTAAAAAGCCCAATGTACCCAATGCCACCGGTGTCATAGCCGTGGACTGGATCAACGGGGCTTTCCTGATGGTAAAGAAAACGGCGATAGAAAAAGCCGGGTTGATGGACGAAGATTTTTTCCTGTTTGCCGAAGAAGCCGAATGGTGCAGCCGGTTAAAAAAACAGGGGCCGCTTTGTATCGTCGGCGGTTTGCACGTTGTTCACCTGCAGGGAGCAACTTCCAACGAGAGCTTTGGTTCTACCGGCAAGGGATATTTCAATTTATATGACAGAAAGGGACTACAGATAATGGTATCTAATTTTGTGCGCATCCGCAAGCAATTCGGTGTGGGCTGGTTCCTGTTTCACCTGCTGTTCTACACCCTGGAGATACCGGTATTCCTGGCCGGGCTTGCATTGTCGCGCCTGTTTTCTTCGCATCCCCGGTACACATGGGCACAATGGAAAGGCTATTGTAAAAATATGGGGGTGCTATTGTCAAAAAGCGTTACCATTCTTCGCAACAAGCCTTATTTCTATAAATTTCTTTAAGGCTTTGGTGATACGCTGATAAACGCCACCGTTTTCTTTGCGATGTTTTCCCAGTAGAAATGCGCAAAAAAAGCAGGAGGGATGGCTGTTTCTATGGCGGCGGCTACGGGTATCGCATCCGCAAAGGCCTGCCAGTGACCGTTCTCCGTCAGCAGCAATTTACCATTGCACCAGGATGGTTCTACGCCGATGGCCCCGTTGACGGTGGATACAACATTCCTGTTATAGCTCAACGCATCCACCAACTTGATTTTGATGCCACCCCCGTCAATGATCGGGTTGAGAAATACATCGGCAGCCTTGAAATAAGGGACGATGTCGTCTACAAAACCGGCGATGATGATATTGGGATAGGGGCGGCGGCTGATTTCGGGGGGAATTTCGATACCGCAGATAAGGATTTTATACCGGAACCCTTTTTTTTGAAGCAGCAGGGGTTCAATCACCTCAATGATTGTTTTCAATGCGTCGAGGTTGGGCGGGTAATTGAAGCTGCCGGTAAAAAAAAGGATGTGCTCTTCTTCGGCGATGCCATATTGCTGTTTTATGCGCCGCTGCAACTGCATGCATTCCTCTTTTGACGGGACGGTGTTCCATTCTATGCCATACGTCGCTACGCTGCACCGCTCCGGCTGCAGATCGAATTTGGCGATGGCATACTGCCGGTCGGCTTCCTGTATGAATAAATTGTAATCGCTGAAACGGTGGGCGGCCCGTTCGTAATAATACAGGAGTTTCCACCACCACTTGCCCAGGCTTTTCCAGCGCGCGGCTTCTATATTGACGGAATGGATGACCAGTTGAACGCCGGTAAATTTCTTTAAAAGCATACCCAGCCAGCCATAATAGGGGTGCTCCAGCACCAGGTGCGTTACCTGTTGCTCCCGGATAATCCTCCGAAACGTAAAAAAGTAAAAGACATTGATATAACGAACCCGGGAATTGCTCAAAACATTTAGCACAGGGTATTCCGCGTAACCGGGGTCGTTGTTCTTTACGGTCACGCAGATAAGGCTGGTCTGCCGTGAAAGCCATTTGTTGAACAGCACAATGTTTTTCTGCCCGCCATTGCGGGCGGGGAATACATTGTAAGGAACAAGACTGAGAACTTTCATCATGCTGCGGTAATGCCGCTATTCTTTTTCTTCATGAAGGTGAAGCCAATGGCTGCCAGCAACAATACGCACAGGGCTATATTCACACTCAGCGCGATGGTATTGCCGGTATAATAGGATTTCGGCTCAAACCTGAATTCGATGGTATGTTTTCCTGCCGGTACGGGCATTCCCCGCAACACATAATCCACGCGGGCATAATCGGTTTTTTTGCCATCGATAAAAGCATCCCACCCGAGCGGGTAATATATTTCACTGAAGACGGCAAACTGTGGCGTAGCCGCCTGCGTGGTATAAACGATGGAATCGTTCATATTCTTTTGCATCGTAATCGAGGCCGCGGAATCATAGACCGGCTGTGTGCCGGAAATGGATTTAAAACGGTCGTCGATTATGGCGCTGTCCTTTGTGTTGAGACTGTCCAGGATGTGCATTTCATCGTCGGCATTCCTGGCAAATACAAGGGTCTTTACAAACCAGGCGGGGCCAAGCGCACCGGGGTTTTCTTCCTTTACCGGCTGGCCGTTGGAAGGGTTCTGCACGATGAAATATTTTGTGTTCAGCATGTTCAGCACCTGCCGGTTGTTTTTGCTTATTTGCCGGTCGATAATATCCTGGTATAATCCCAGTTTGGCCGGGCTATAGCCGCCGAGGGAATTGTGAAAATAGGAAGTTCTTGCATCGACAAAAGGGTTAACGGTCATATCCAGCACCCGGTAATAGCCCGTGTCTTTATTAATAGCCTGGTCGATGGCCGTAGGCGTATAGACGGCGTCGTTCTGGTCCGCGTCCATAAAATTATCATCGTTCAGGTAGCGGCGGCCCACCTGCAACAGATCGAACGAACCGAGCAACAGGATACCGGCCAGCGCATATTCCTTCTTTTTGAGCTTGCCGCTTACATAAGCCCAGCAAAGGCCGAAGGCAAATCCTATCAGCAGGATGGTGCGGATAAGGTCTTTGCCATACAGCGACTGGCGATCCTCGCGGACGCTGCTCATCAGGCCTTTCACCACTTCATCGGCCTGCTGCATCATTTGAGGCGTGGGCTGTTGTCCCTGTCCCATTTGCTGCATAATCGCACCGGTAAAACTATCTTTCAACCGCGCATCGTTGGCGCTGGAATAATCAAAGTTAAAATACATCAGGACCAGCAGCACGAGCACCGCCCCGGTGATGATGCCGCTTAATTTCAGTTTTTTCCACAATTCTTCTTTGCTGGTATCGCCGAAAAACAATTGTTGCAGACCCAGCGCTGCCGCGATGGGAAAACAAAGCTGCGGGATAAAAAGGGCCATCGAGGGAGCGCGGAACTTATTGTAATAGGGCAGGTGTTCGAACAGGAAATAGTTGACCGCCTGGAAATTGCTTCCCCAGGCAAGAATGACCCCGATGATACTTGCGCCGAGCAACCACCATTTGATCCATCCTCTCAACAGGGCCATCGACAGGATAAACAGGAAGCAGATAATAGCACCGAAATATACGGTGCCCGATTGAATGGGTTGGTCGCCCCAGTAGGTCGCGCCATTGGCATATTGCACTGCGTTGTCCTCCGGCATGCGGAAGGTTTCTTCGAGTTTCTCGGCATATTTTGACTCGGGCCCCAGTTGTTTATTGCCTTCCCCGCCGCCATAGATGGCGGGTACTATCATCGTAAAACTCTCCGCTTTGCCATAACTGTATTCAAAGGCATAGCTTTTGTCCAGCCCGCCCACGGATTTATTTTTCAGCTTACTGGTGTCCGTTAATTCACTGCGGCCGCCGCGCATGGTTTCCTTTGTAAATTCATTGAGCGAGGCGAGGCTTGACATATTGACACCGATGGCTGCAATGCCGCTCAGGGCCGCCAGTACCGAAACGAGGATGGCATGGCGTGTTTCACCCTTACGGATGCTGTGTACGAGGAAACAGACACCACCCACCAGGGCCACGATAAACGTGTAATACACGATTTGCATGTGCGATTGTGCGATAAGCATACCGGAAAAGGCCGTCAGCGTAAGCGTACCCCAGAGATAATGTTTCCGGAACAGCAGGAACAGGCCGGCCAGCACGGCGGGCGCATACGCGAGTGTGGACATTTGCGTATCGTGGCCTACCGATACCAGCACGAGGTTGAAGGTAGCATAGGCATAACTGATACCGGCCAGCGTGGCTATCCATGGACTGACGCGCAGCACCGCCAGCAGGAAATACATCATCAGGCAGGCCAGGAAAAAAAAGTTCATGGGTTTGGGCAGGCCGAGCGTAAACACATAGTGCAGGTAAAATACACTGGGGTTGAATTTATAAGATCCTTCCATGGCAATCTGGTAAGCCGGCATTCCCGAGAAAGCGCTATTGGTCCACAGTGGGAAATGACCGTTTTTCTCCTTGTACTCCAATGATTGCTGCGCCATGCCTTTCCAGTGGATAACATCGCTTTGCTGGAGCACTTTTCCCTCCAGGGCAGGTTTGCAGTACACGATGGAGATAACCAGGAATATACCGATGGCCACCAGGTGCGGCCATGTTTTTTGCCAGAAAGATTTGTTCATAAATTTCAAATTCTTGGGAAGCAAAATAATGCTATTTTACGCATAATTGTGGATTTTTGACCATAATACGGATAGCACCGCCACAGGCGGTTATTAAATATGAACAAATTCTCTTTCTGGCATAAGCTGGCCTTTATTGCCAATTGTTGCTGGCTGATTACCTGGGCTATAAGATATCGTTCTTTTTTGCCCGATGGTAATGTCCAGTCGACCATCGTGGTCACGGGACTGGTGCTGGCAAGCGGACTTAACCTGCTGGCGAACCTGTTAACGGGCTTTTTGTTCCTGCGGGGCAAGCTGCCGGCCGGAACGCCCCGCTGGCTGCTCACCGTAAACTTTCTTTTTTTATTACCACAGTTGTACCTGTTTTTCCGATAAGGACAACCGGGCTGGATATGCTAAAAAAATAGGAATGATGAAAAAATATATCGGGCTGGCGCTGGCAATCGTTTTGTTAACGAATTGTAATCAGAAAAAAGCAGGAGTACCCGTTGTAGGGTTTGTGGACGCTTTCGAGGACAATACCATCGAACAGGCCAAAACAGGTTTTACCGATGCGCTCAAAAAGAACGGTTTTGATGAGAAGGAGGGCAACATAAAAATTCTTTACCGCAATGCGCAGGGCAGTATTCCCACGCTCACCCAGATCGTAAAGTATTTTATTGCTGAAAAGGTAGACCTGCTGGCTACCAATGCCTCGCTGTCTACCATCACGGCGCTGCAGAATACAAAAACCATCCCCGTGTTTATGATGGTATCGCCTACACCTGCTTTGATGAAGCTGGTGGATTCCTCCGGGACGGGGCCCGCCAACCTGTTTGGCGTAGGAGAGGAGCTTTCGTATATCGATACCTCGTTCTTATTGATTCCACGACTTGTAAAGCCCCGGGGGGCAAAGCTGAAAGTAGGCATGATCTTCAACCAGTCAGAACCGCAGTCGGTGGAAGCGATGGATCGCATCTCCCAACTGGCGGCCGCGAATAATATAGAACTTGTTTCATTGCCGATCAATACATCGGCCGATGTACAATTGATCACGGCTTCCCTTTTATCAAACGGTATCGATGCTTTTTTTGCCAATCCCGATAATACGGTGTTCGCTTCTTTCGAAACCATCGTGAGGGCATGCAACAAAGCCGCCGTTCCGGTGTTTACCAGTGAAGCCGGCCTGGTGGCAAGAGGAGCGGTAGCCGCTTATGGCGCCGATATTTATCAATGGGGTTACCAGGCAGGAGAACAGGCCGCACAGTATTTAAAAGCAAGCGATAAAACCGGTTTTAAATGGGAGATGGTAAAGCTGCGCAGGAAAGTGTACAATGAAGCCGCGGCTACTACCTTTCATATCAGCATACCACCCGGTTTTGAAGCGATAAAATAGATGCATCCCCGATAATGGAGTTTTATTTAACCGCCTTACAGTTAGCGTTGTGTCTTGCCCCTATGTGCATGGGGATCTTCATTACCATGAAGATTTTTAAGATCCCGGATATTACTACCGATGGCAGTTATACACTTGGGGCCGCGGTTACGGCTGTATTGCTGAGCCGCCAGGTGCCGGTGTTTGTCGTGCTGCCCGCCAGCATGATCATGGGGGCATTGGCAGGCACCCTGACCGGGTTTATTCATACTAAGCTACGCATCGATGCTTTGCTGGCGGGGATACTGGTGATGACGGGGCTGTATTCCATTAATCTTATTATACTGGGAAGATCCAATGTGCCACTGATCAACGTGTCGACCATCTTCGGTTCCCTGCACCTGCTAAGTAATGAAGGGTACAACGCTTTTGCTATCGGCCTGCTGGCTGTTATCCTGCTCATGCTCCTGCTGACTTATGTACTGAAAACAGATTTTGGCATCGCCATGCGGGCGGCGGGTAATAGTGAAACCATGACCAGCGCACTGGGCATTAACAACGATAAAATGAAGATACTCGGCCTGGCCATTGCCAATGGTCTCACGGCGCTAAGCGGCTACCTGGTCGCGCAGTACCAGGGATTTTCAGATATAAATATGGGGATTGGCATCGTAATAACAGGACTTGGCTCGGTGTTGATTGGGGATGCGCTGCGCAACTGGTTTTCAGTGCTCGCCATCGGGGCGCAGATAGGGTTGGTGATTGCAGGCAGTGCCGTTTTTCAACTGGTGCTGGCCCTCACGCTATCGGCGGGCGTGGACCCCAATTTGCTGAAATTGATTACAGCCAGTTTTGTGCTGGTCATTGTAGCCATACCGCGGCTTACAAAAAAAGCGGCGTAATAACATGTACTTATGATTGTGCTGGACCATATCGTAAAAGTGTTTAATAAAGGAAAGGTAAACGAAACGACCGCCCTCGCGGATGTGTCGTTGCAGATCAATAAAGGTGAGTTTGTGGTGATGATTGGCTCCAACGGTTCCGGCAAGACGACCTTGCTGAATATTATCGAAGGAGCGCAAAAAACAAGCGGCGGAAGAGTATTTATCAATAACAACGATGTCACAGGCCTGCCGGAGCATAAACGGAGTAAATGGATAGCCCGGGTTTTTCAAAACCCCTATAATGGCACCGCCTCCGAGCTAAGTGTGCTGGACAATTTCCGGCTGGCGGCCCTGCGCACGGGGAGCCGGAAACTAACGATTGGCATCAATGGAAGTTTCCAGGAAACGGTCACTGAAAAGATTGCCACCCTGGGCATGGGACTGGAGAATAAAATCCATCTGCCGATGGGCGGTTTCTCGGGCGGCCAGCGGCAGGCGCTGACCCTGCTGATGTGTACGATGGACCATGTGGACATATTACTGCTGGACGAACCCACGGCGGCGCTCGATCCCAAATCGGCCGCAGTAGTGTTGCGGCTGACCGAACAGTTGATAAAGGAATATAGCCTGACGGCCCTCTTTATCACCCATAATTTAAAAGATGCCCTGCAATACGGCAACCGGTTGATACAGATGCAGGAAGGGAAAATAATGAGAGATTTGAATGCGGCAGAAAAAGCAAAACTGGCTTTGCCGGATATGTATGAATGGTTTGGCTAAATAGTCGTCCAACGCCTTTACAGGGCCATCTCCATCACGTAATCATTCATAAAATACCCGCTGCCAATGTCGATGTCTTCCTCGCCGATGACGCGGAAGCCGAACTTCTCATAAAAGGATTTTGCCTTGTTGTGGCGGTTTACATTCAGGTGCAGCGCGCCGGCCCGGAGCGGGCGGATTTCTTCCAGCACCGCATTTACCAGCGCCTTGCCAAGACCTTTGCCCTGTATATCGGTACGTACGTAGAGTTTGTGCAGTTTGTACACCCCCGGGTCTTCGATTTTTGAAAAGGAGGCGAAACCAACGGGTTCCTCGTCCAGTTCGGCAACCAGGAAACTGTGGTGCTGTTTCAGCATCTGTTTTGTCAATGCCACGGGACTGTATATAAGCCGCAGCATATATTCCAGTTGTTCCCGGGAAAGGATGCCCCCATAAGCCTGCGGCCATATCTGTTGCGCCAGGAAACCAATCGTATTAATATCGTCCAAATCCGCCTGCCGGATCGCTACTTCTTGTTCCATAAAGAATATTTTGCCATGCACTGGCAGGCAAAAATAAAAAGATATTTTTCCCGGAGGGGTTATCTTTAGTAATCTTAAAAAATAATTTTTTACCTGCTATGAGACCTGCCTGTTGCCTTGCCATCCTGCTGATTTGCTTCGCCCGGTTGTCTGCCCAGCGTTTTGCAGGGCACCCGCCTTCCCTGCGCTGGCAGCAGGTGAATACGCCGGCGGCAAGGGTCATCTTTCCCAGGGGGCTTGACAGCATCGCCGACCGTATCGCGGGGATCGCAGGCCAGCTCAACCAAAGCACCCTCCCGACCATCGGCGCGGCAAAGCAGAAGATAAACATTGTCTTACAGCCTTATACGACGATATCCAATGGCTATGTGGGCCTGGGCCCTTATCGCAGTGAGTTTTATCTTACGCCGGCCCAGAGCAGTTTTGACCTGGGCAGCCTTCCCTGGCACGATATGCTGGCCATCCATGAATACCGGCATGTGCAGCAGTACAATAATTTCGACGTGGGGCTATCGCGTGCCGCCCGGTTGCTTTTCGGGCAGTACGGCCAGGAAATCGCCAATGCCGCCACCATCCCCAACTGGTTTTACGAAGGGGATGCGGTTTTCCAGGAAACCCTGGTGAGCCGGCAGGGCAGGGGGCGGCTTCCCTCGTTTTTCGATGATTACCGTTCGCTCTGGCTGGCCGGTAAAAACTATAGCTGGATGAAGCTGCGCAATGGCTCCTACCTCGATTTTACGCCCGACCATTACCGTCTTGGCTATATGATGGTGGCGTACGGGAGAGAAAAATACGGGGATGATTTCTGGCGCAAGGTAACCCATGACGCCGCGGCCTACGACGGGTTGTTTTATCCTTTTCAAAAAGCGATAAAGAAATATGCGGGCGTGCCTTTCCGCCGGTTTCGTTCGGATGCACTGGACTACTTTAAACACGAATTTTCGCCAATTAGCGCGAATGCGGGCGAATCTTTTGCGTCGCAGGTCCCTGATAATTCGCGGCAATTAGCACCTATTCGTGCAAATTCGCGTTCCCATTTTATAGCCGATCAACAGTTTCCTGCCTATACCGAAATACAGGAACTGGTATATGTAAAAAGCGCCTACAACGAAGTACCTGCGTTTATAGAGAAGGGCAATAGGGGGGAACGCAAGATCAGGGACCGGGATGTGAGTATTGACAACCAGTTTTCGTACCGCAACGGCAAAATCGTCTATGCCTCTTACCGTATCGACACGCGCTGGAGCTGGAACGATTACAGCGAGGTGGAAGTACTGGACATGGCTACCGGCCAGCAGAAAACGATTACCCATCGCAGTAAATATTTTTCTCCCGACATCAGTGAAGACGGCAAAACGATTGTAGCAGTAGATGCAAGACCGGGCAAGCGCTGCCGCCTGCATTTGCTGGATGCCAATACAGGGGCATTGGTCGAAGAGCTTGCCAATCCCGAAAACTTCTTTTATACGTACCCCAAATTCGTGCAGTCCAATCTCGTGGTGACGGCGGTACGGGATACCACCGGGCAGATGGCGCTGGCATTGGTGCATCCCGGCAACGGGACCACGGAGCTGCTCACGCCCGCTTCTTTTAGGGTCATGGGATTCCCCGTCGTGCAACACGATACGGTGTATTTTACCGCGGCAGGGGATAAAGCCGACGGCCTGTATGCCGTGACGCTGGCCGATAAAAAATTCTATGCCGTTTCCCTCCCTGCGGCCACCGAAGGTATCGGCGTCTACCAGCCGGCAGTAAGCGCCGATTCGATCAGTTTCAGTACGTTTACTGCCGTGGGCTACCGGCTTCAGCAGGCGGCCAAAAAGCAATTGGAATGGAAAGAGGTCATACCGGAACTATGGGTGCGGGTGGATCATTCTTTCGGTATCGACGTCCTGCAGCATAACAGTGCGGCAGATTTGCTGGCAGGGGTACATTCTTCGACGGTACCGGCTACCCATTACTCAAAGACCTACCATTTGTTCAATTTTCACAGCCTGTATCCCTATGTGTCCGACCCCGATTATATGTTGTCCATAGTGGGCGAAAACGTACTTAACACCATGGAGTCGGAAGTGTATGTAGCCTACAACCGCAACGAACAGTACAAGCAGGTGGGAGCCGACGCTACTTACGGCGGCTGGTTCCCGTATATCGATGGGGGCGTGAGTTATATCTTCGACCGGCGAAACCTGTCCGCACTTTCACGCCCGGTGTACTGGAACGAATCGCAGGCCAATATCGGGCTTAGCATCCCATTGAACCTCAGCAAAGGCCGGATGCTTACTTCGCTGACGGCGGGTTCGGACTATGTGTACAAGAACGTATCGTACACGGGCTATTACAAGGATTCGATAAGAGGTGTTTCTTTCGGGTATCTCTCCTCGTATCTTACGTTTAGCAACCAGATACAGGCCGCGCGGCAACATATTTATCCGCGGCTGGCGCAAACGCTGGTATTTACGTATAACCGGGCGGTGCAAACGCTCGATGCCAACCAGGCTTTGCTTTCGGGCACGTTCTACTTCCCGGGCCTGTTCCTGAACCATAACCTTGTTATGAACGTTGCTTACCAGCAGCGGGATACGCTCCGGGAATATCTTTTCTCCAACAGCTTCCCGTTTTCGAGGGGATACACGGTGCCCAACCTGCATACGATGTTCAAATGGGGCGCCAACTATCATTTCCCGCTGTTCTATCCTGATTTGGGCATTGGCAATATTGTGTATTTCCAGCGGGTGCGGGCCAATCTTTTTTATGATTTTACGGTCGCGGAAGTGGAGTATAACAATGGTTTTCGAATCAATACCGATTTCCGTTCGTATGGGTCGGAAGTGTTTTTTGATACCAAGTGGTGGAATAATGTGCCGATAAGTTTTGGGTTTCGGTACAGCCGCCTGATGGACCCTGATTTATATGGGGGCAGGGGACCGAACTGGTTTGAGTTTATATTGCCGGTGAATTTGTTGCAGCGGTGATGTGGCAATAGGGTGAGCCGCCCTTCAGGGGCGGCTCACCGTTGGCTCACAAGGACGCCAGGCTATCTTCGATCACCTTGACCTTTGCCAACGCATCTGATTTTTTCTTCTGCTCCAGTTCTACGACTTCGGGTTTGGCATTTTGAACAAAACGTTCGTTGCCCAGTTTCTTTTCCACCGATACGAGGAAGCCCCTCAGGTATTCCAGCTCTTTCATCAACTCTTCTTTCTGGTTGCCGGTATTAACCGCTTGTTCGGATTCAATGTAGAATTTGTCTTTGCCCGCTACTACAGCAAGGGTTTTTGCCACTGCGTCGGTGGTAAAAGCAATCGATTTTGCATTGACCTGTTTGGCGAGTATGCCGGTAATGGATTGATAATCGCTTTCCGCGGCCGCCTGTATATGCAAGGCAATTTCCTCTTTGGGTTTGAGTTGTGCTTTATTGCGGGCATCGCGGATAGCGGTGATGCTTTCCTTGAGCAGGTTGCCTTTTTGGGTAATGGCTGATGATACCGGCGCGGCAGGCTGGAATTGCTTTACGCACAAATCGTCTTTCCTGTCGGCCAGCAGGTGGTACAGTTCTTCGGTGATAAAAGGCATAAAGGGATGCAGGAGCTGGACCAGTCCCGTAAAAAAATCAAGGGTCTTTGTATAAGCGCCGGAAGCGATGGGTTGCTCAAAACCGGGTTTTACCCATTCGAGGTACCAGCTACAGAAATCATCCCATATCAAAGAATAGATTGTTTTTAACGCTTCGCTGAGGCGGAACTGGCTCATGAGTGTATCGACTTCCGTACGCGCTTCGCTGAGACGATTGGCAAACCATTCGATAGCAAAGGTAGTTGAGCTGTGAATTGCGAGCTGCGGGCCGTGCTCTGCTGCCTGCGCGCTGTCACCCTGAGCTTGTCGAAGGGCCCATCCCTTCACCAGCTTCAACGCATTCCACAGTTTGTTATTGAAATTCCTTCCCTGTTCCAGCGCGGCTTCGTCGAACAATAAGTCATTACCCGCCGGGGAAGCGATCATAATACCAAAGCGAACGGCATCGGCGCCGTATTTATC
>DASYCT010000530.1:0-2140 GCA_036500065.1 Chitinophagaceae bacterium
ACGATCGATATGGAGTCGTTTATGGTGGGCGATATACCGGTAACGCCCGTACAGGTATTGCACATGAAAATGCCGGTACTGGGTTTCCGCTTTGGGAATTTTACCTATATCACCGATGCCAACCGTATCGAGGCCACGGAAAAAGAGAAGATAAAAGGAAGTGAAGTGCTGGTGCTGAATACCTTAAGAATGGAAAAACATATTTCACATTACAGCCTGCCGGAAGCCATAGAAGTAGCGCGTGAGTTGCAGGTACCGAAAACGTATTTTGTCCACATGAGCCATCAAATGGGAAAATATGCGGATGTAAACAGGACCCTGCCGCCCGGTATGGAACTGGCTTATGACGGGCTACAGATTACGGTTTGATGCCGGCCGCCTGGTCGAGCGTGTGCGTATAAATAATACTATAAAGATCGTGGGGGTTGAAGGGCTTGGATACATAATCGTTCATGCCAGTATCGATGGCCTTGTGCTGCATGTCGAGTGAAGCGGAAGCCGTAAGCGCGATGATGGGTATAACGGTGTTGAATTCCCGGATGGCTTTTGCAGCGGTATAGCCATCCATTACGGGCATCTGCAAATCCATCAGGATAATATCATAGTTGTTTTGTTTGGCTTTTTCCAATCCTTCCATGCCGTTTTCAGCAATATCTACTTTGGCATTCCAACTGTGCAGCATTTTCTCGGCCACCATGATATTAAATTCCACGTCTTCTACCAGTAGTACCCTGATGCCCTGCAGGTTCATGTTCTGCCAGTCGGGCACTTTTTCCTCCTTGAGGATGGTAGTACTTTTTTTAAAGCTGAGCGTAAAGTAAAAAGTGGAACCCTTTCCTTCCCTGCTATCGATAAGAATATCGCTGTGCTGCAGGTTAAGCAGCCGGCGGATAATGGTAAGCCCGAGGCCCGAGCCGCCAAACTCGCGGGTAATTTCTGAATTGGCCTGTGTAAAGCGTTCGAAGATAAGTTGCTGTTTTGCTTCCGGTATGCCGATGCCGGTATCCTTGACGGCAAAATAGAGGTCAACGGAAGCAGGACTTGTTTTGGCCAGTTGCACCTCGATGGTGATATGGCCGTTGCGGGTAAACTTGACCGCGTTGGAAATAAGATTATTCAATACCTGGCCGAGGCGTACGTCGTCGCCTTTGACCACCGGGGGAATGTCTTCGTCGAACATCACCTTGATGCTGTTCCCTTTTTCGCTGGCCCGCAGGCGGTTGGCTACTTTGATATTGTTGACAAGACCGCGGATATCGATGTCTTTTTCCGAAAACACGATCTTGCCTTCTTCGATTTTATTGAAATCGAGAATATCGTTGACGAGGTTGAGCAGGTTGTCGGATGAAATTTGAATGGCCCGGATAGAATCCGCCTGAGAAGGAAGGATCGTTTCCTGCTGCAACAGGTGTATGTTGCCGATGATACCGTTGAGGGGGGTACGTATTTCATGGCTCATGATGCTGAGAAAATCGCTTTTTGCACGGGCGGCCTTTTCCGCAATTTCCTTTGCATTGATCAGTTCCTGTTCAAGCTCCTTTGATTTGGTGATTTGGTACTGCAGGTAGGAGATGATATTGATAAGATCATCGCTTTCTTCGTTTTCGGCAGGCGCTACGGTGCTGTCGAGCGATACGATGGCTGCTTTGAGCTTATCGATCGATTGTTTCCTGATTTCATTTTGCTGCCGGAGATGCAGGGTTACCTCCTGGTATTCTTTTTCGCTGATGGTAAAAGCGTGGTCAGCCAGTTTCTTGTCTTTTTCAAATGCGGCATAAGCATCGCTTACCGCTGTTAGAAATTCTTTAAAAGCGGTATCCTCCAGGCATTTGCCGGGCAGCAGTTTATTGATTTGTTTTTCGAGTACCTTATGATAGCTCATGAGCTGCGGGCTGTTGCGCCGGTTTATGATTCGGAAAAGGTAGTAATGGTCATGGTTTGATTGTGCAGTTCGCAGTGACTCCCGGGCTTCAGCGGTGAAATCTCACCGTAAGAATAAAACCCGGTCACGGTCGTATGACCGCCGAAAATCTCCTTTGCCGCATGCACTTCCTCGTCGATACGTTTTTGCAATACAAGCCGCCTGCCTACACAACTGATCAGGATGGCGAGGTCGGGCTTCTGCTGGCGTAAGGGTTCA
>DASYCT010000531.1:0-5508 GCA_036500065.1 Chitinophagaceae bacterium
GAACGGGGTGCTCACCGCCCCGCTGGTGCCTGAATTGAAAAAACTGGGCATCCGCTCGGTCAACCTGAGCCTCGACACCCTCGACCGGGAGCGCTTTTTTGCCATTACCCGCCGCGACGAACTGCCCGTGGTGTTGCATACACTCGAACAGTTGCTCGAACACGGGATGCACGTAAAGATGAACGCAGTGGTCATGGACGGCCGCAATACCGACGATATTATCCCGCTGGCGGCCATGACCCGCGGGCTGCCGGTAGACATGCGTTTTATCGAAGAAATGCCGTTTAACGGCGATAGTCACCTGTACACCCGCCCGGCCTGGGACCATGTTCGTATACTCGAAACCCTGCGCGGGGAATGGCCATCGATCAAAAAAATACCAGACGGACCTTATTCCACCTCCGCCAATTACCGGGTGCCGGGGCATAAGGGAACGATCGGTATTATCGCGGCTTATTCGCGCACGTTTTGCGGCACCTGCAACCGTATCCGTCTCACCCCGCAGGGACAGATCAAAACCTGCCTGTATGACGACGGGGTTCTGAATATCAAGGACCTGATCAGGAGCGGGCAAAACGATGCGGAGTTGCAGGCGTCGCTGCTATCGGTCATGGGCCGGCGCGAAAAAGACGGATGGGAAGCGGAGAAAAACAGGAAGGAACATTTGCCGGCGCACGAGTCGATGGCTACTATCGGGGGATAACTTGTCCCATAGGGACAACTGGTGGGTAGCTAACATACAATTCCGGGAATCCATCGTTCCGCAGGAACGTCTCGTGGGTTAAATTCACCAAACGTCCCTACGGGACGATATGTAATTATACATGACCTATCTACCCACGAAGCGTCCCTAAGGGACGAATAATAAGTATATGATTACAGTAGCGGAAGCAGAGAAAATAATATTGGAGCACGTGAAAGCGTACGGCACGGAAAGCATCCCCTTTACCGGGGCGCTGGGGAGGGTGCTCGCTGAAGATATGCTGGCCGACCGTGATCTGCCGCCCTATAACCGGGCCACCATGGATGGCATCGCCATCGCCTATGCGTCTTTTGAAAAAGGGCTGCGCTCGTTCCGGGTAAAAGCCACGCAGGCGGCCGGCGACACGCCCGTCGACATCGAACAGGAAGATGAATGCATCGAAATAATGACCGGCGCCGCGTTGTTGCTTACCACCGATACGGTGGTGCGTTATGAAGATATTGCTATCAACAATGGCAGGGCGACGCTGACCACCGATAGTATCAGCCGCGGGCAAAACATCCATCCAAAAGGAAAAGATAAAAAACGTTCCGGGGTCGTGGCTTCGGCGCATCAATATATCACACCGGCGCTTATCAGCATGGCCGCTTCGGTGGGCTGTCATCATCTTTCCGTGAAGCGCCTGCCGCGGGTGATGATCATTTCCTCGGGCGATGAACTGGTGGAAGTGGATCAAACGCCCTCTCCCTGGCAGTTGAGACGGTCCAACAGTTATACCCTGCAGGCCATACTCCAACAGGCGGGCATAATCGCCGATACGGGGCATATACCCGACGACCCCGCTATCACCCGCCAGCAGGTGGGCGACTGTCTTCAGCGTTATGATGTTATCATCCTGAGCGGGGGCGTGTCGATGGGCAAATTCGATTATATTCCGCAGGCGCTGGAAGCTCTGTCGGTGCGCCCCCTGTTTTACAAAGTGCAGCAACGGCCGGGTAAGCCGTTCTGGTTTGGCGCGCAGGAGGGAGGCTGCCTGGTATTTGCGCTGCCGGGCAATCCCGTGTCGGGCTTTATGTGTATCCACCGGTATTTCCTGCCCTGGTTGCGGGCATCACTTGGCGTGACGCCGGGTGCCCCTCAATACGCAGTGCTGGGTGAAGACTATCAATTCACGCCCGACCTGCACTATTTCCTGCAGGTGCGGCTGCATAGCAACCCGCAGGGACAGTTGGTGGGCGAGCCTGTGACAGGCAATGGTTCGGGCGATTTTGCGAACCTGGTGGACACGGATGCTTTTATGGAACTTCCGGCAGAACGCAATAACTTTAAGAAGGGAGAAGTATACCGGATTTGGAGATTTTAAACTGAATAATCATGACTGAATTTTCGCATCTCGATGATAAGGGCAACGCCTCGATGGTGGATGTGAGTGAAAAAATGGTGACCCGGCGGACGGCTACGGCACGCAGCATCGTCGTATTGCCACCGGAAGTAAGCAAATACCTGTCGGGCGGTGAGTTGCAAACCGCCAAGGGATCGGTATTTCAAACCGCTATCCTCGCGGGCATCATGGCCGCCAAGAAAACCGGGGAGCTGATACCGCTTTGCCATCCTCTCGGTCTCGACAATTGCCGGATCACCATACAGGCCAATGAACAGCAGGAGCTGGTGATCGACTGCACGGCAGCCATCAGCGCCAAAACGGGCATTGAAATGGAAGCCCTGGTGGGTGCGTCCATCGCCGCACTAACGGTGTATGATATGTGCAAGGCGCTGAGCCATGATATTGTAATCCGGGAAACCCGGTTGCTGGAAAAAACAGGAGGCAAAAATGATTTCACAAAAGCATAGCAATGAAGTTGCCCCGCTGAAAGGCCTCGTGCTGGCCGGGGGTAAAAGCGTTCGCATGGGCGGCAAAGACAAGGGGCGGATGGAATGGCATGGAAAAGAGCAACGTTATTATATAGCAGATGTATTAAAAGAGTATTGTGATGAGGTGTATATCTCCTGCCGGCCGGAGCAGCAGGATGAAATCGATCCTTCAAGATTAATATTGCCGGACAGCTACACCGGCATGGGGCCTTACGGCGCTATTCTTTCGGCTTTCCGGGCGCAGCCGGGTACGGCCTGGCTGGTCGTCGCCTGTGATTTGCCCCTGCTGAATACGGTCACACTGGATTATTTGACAGCGCACCGCAACAGCGACGGCATCGCAACGGCATTTGCAAGCCCGTATGACGGTCTGCCCGAACCGCTTATTACTATCTGGGAACCTAATAGCTATCCTTTGCTGCTTTCACAACTGGAACAAGGCTTTACATGCCCGAGAAAAGCATTGATACATTTCGGGATTGAATTGCTCACCGCGCCCGACCCGGATGCGTTGCTGAACATGAACAGCCCGGAAGATGTGGAAAGGGTGAAGGAGAAGCTAAAAGTGTAAATGCAAGTGCCTGTTCAATACTTCTATCCCTGCGAAAAATACCAGTGCGGCGGTAAGACGCCGGATAAGCAGGGGATTAAACCGCACCGCACCCATGCGGGAACCCAACTGGCCGCCTACCAGTACGGCAATACACAAGAATACTGTGCGCTCATAATTGATGCCGGGATGGGGTTTTGAAAGCTGTCCCGCAATGCCCGCCATGGAATTCACCAGTATGAATACGCTGGCCGTAGCCGCTATCTTTTTGGGGGTATCCCACCTGAGAAGATTCAACAGGGGCGACAGGAAAATGCCGCCGCCGATGCTTACCATGCCCGATAAAAAACCGATGGCCCCGCCCAGCGCGCCATCTCTTACATAACCATATTTCGTTTGTTCTGCGAGCGTGTCGAGGTTCCTGGTCCTTGTTTTTATCCATAGCAATGTGGCAGCCACCAGCAGGCTGCAGCCAAGGAGGACAAAGAACGTATCCTGGCTTATTTTCATCCGGGCGCCCAGGAAGCTCAGGGGTATGCTGGCTATGGCCACGGGAAGTATCTTTTTCCAATCCACCTGTTTGTTGCGTACAAAGACAATGGTCCCGCCGGTCACTACAATGATATTACACAACAAGGCCACCAGCCGCATTTCCGGGACCGGCACGCTATAAACACTTAAGGCAAGGATGGCGAGGTAGCTGGAGCCGCCGCCAAACCCGACGGAAGCATATACAAAAGCAATGACGGCAAAGAAAAAGATCAGTTCCCAGTGTTGCATGATTCTTTATTAAATAGATTGCATCGTATGTTAAGCGCTGTAGTACTCGCCGCCGGCCTGTCCAGCCGGATGGAAAACAAAAATAAGCTATTACTTCCCTACCGGGGCAAAACCATCCTCGAAATTACCCTCGACCACCTGCTGTCGGCAGGGATAGACGAAGTAGTGGTAGTGACCGGCCGGGATGCCAGGCTGGTGGGGTCGCTGCTGGAACGGTTACCTGTGTGTATTGTTCACAACGCCGATTTTGCGTTGGGTCTTACGGGTTCTATTCAAAAAGGCGTACAGGCAGCAAAAGGAAACGGGTATATGATCTGCCTCGCGGATATGGTGTTGATAACCCCGGAAGAATATGCGCTGATAGGGCAAGAGTTTACCCTTCGGCGGGAACTCGATCCTGCCTGTATCTGCCTGCCGGAATACCGGGGTCAAAAGGGCAACCCGGTCGTGTTTTCCGACCGCTACCGGGCGGCCATTGCCGCGCACCGGGCACCGGAAGGATGCCGGGACATCGTAGCCGCCCACCGGGAACATATATACCGGGTCGAAATGCCCACGGATCATATTCTGCGCGACATCGATACGCCCGGGGATTACCAGGCCCTGGGGGATTCCTGAAATGGGACAAAACGATGACTAAAGTAAACACTTATATGAGCTATGTGGTGGTGCGTATTTCGTGCAATGGCTGATTGACTTATGTCAATATAACATCGATGTTGAAGAGCGTTATCGCTACTCTTCGCGGAATAAGTGTCAGTTTCCCGTTTAAAAATCAGTACACATATAAAACGCGTAAACTTACTAGCGGGCCAAAAGTAGAATTGCTCTTGACACGGAGTCGCGGTCTCTGTACTTTTAATTCATCCAATAGATATGAAGCTCCGTTTTATCCAATTCTATGAAAAATGATATCCTGAAAAACCAAACCTGGTAGATTCCCGTCCTTAGAAAAAACGTTTAAAATCAGGTTTCTTTTGAAAAACCCCGCAGTTGAACTGAGGGGTTTTTTGTTGTATATATGGAGAAAAACGGTGAGAGTTGAAGAAGTTCTTCACAGCGGCAGTGCCGACAACATTTTTCGCCATTTTTTTAAGAGATCGTGCAGGTCGTTTTTACCGGGCGAGGATGTATAAACGAAAACGGGAGTTTCATCGAGGCTTTTATTCTTTCTTATTATATCCAGGAAACGGGGGTTGTCTTTTTCTTCGCTATCCACCCGGACGATAATCACATCAGGAATGTTTTTTTGGAGAAGGTCTGCCAGCTCACCGCTGGTAGCCGCCACCGTTATATGCAATGCGGCGCGGAGGTTGCTAAGAAAATCCTGCAACAGGGCCGATTCCCGGGCATCGCTGCAAACCAGGAGAATATTTTTTATTTTTGCCCGCATGCAGGAACGTTTTACAAGGTACGGCAATATAAGTGTCCGTTGAATGAAGCCAAAAAACGTGCCCCGCCCCGGTTGCAGGCGCAGGGGCATAGCGGTGAGAAGTATGCGGCACAGGAAGATGGTTAAAATTTGTTATTTTTAGTAAACATTTTAACGGTATTGTTAATAATTCTCTATTTTGTATTGCAAATAAGAATTCGTTACCATACG
>DASYCT010000532.1:0-4897 GCA_036500065.1 Chitinophagaceae bacterium
TAACGTACGTTTTAACACTAACTTATCATGAAAAACCGGTCTTTTCCGCCGGTACTCCTCCGCCTTTTTAAGTGTTTTTATGACAGCAAATAGAGGATGTCCATTAGTTGGTATCTGTCTCATAAATATGCCGGTTGGCATCGCCGGTGATTTTCTGGCAATCGCAGTTGCCGCCCCACTCGCTGCTCCCGTCGGTAAAATATTCGCGTTTCCAGATCGGCGTCTCATGCTTTACCCGGTCAATGATATACCGGTTGGCGGCGTAGGCTTCCCGGCGGTGCGCTGCCGCCGTGATCACCACTACAGCCGTCTCGCCAACCGCCACCCTGCCGGTACGGTGACAGGCAAGAGCTATTTTCAGATCCCATTTTGCTTTTGCTTCTTCCAGGATGGCGGCAATCATCCTGCCCGCCATGCTTTCATGGGCCTCGTACTCGAGATAAGCTACCTGTCGCCCATGACTGTTATCGCGGGTTTCGCCGCTGAACAATACCACGGCGCCCGCAGCCGGGTGATGGGCGCTTTCCAGCAGGGCCGCCATATTGATGGGAGTGGCCGAAAGCAAGGGGTTGTTATCCCCCGCTGCTCGGGGGAATGATGTGGAGGATGTCATTGGCGTGTAATTGAAAACGATGGTCGACAAATTCGTCATTTACCGCAAACCGGCATACGGGCATGATTGCTTCCGCGGCAGGGTTGCGTTGCAACAGCAGGAGGCGCAGTTCTTCGATCGAATGAACGGGTTCGGCTATTTCAAATTCCTGTTCGAAATAGTCTTTTAGCGCCGCATATACCTGTACTTTCATCTGCCGGGTTTGAAGCGTAAAGTTAGCACCATTCCATTAAAACTGTATCGACGGCTTTCTGCCCATTACCTCCATCCTGTCCCCCACCCTGACAACCCCACTCCCGCGGTAAAGTATATTCTGCCCGAAAAGGATCTTATTGTTAACGCCGCGGTAGCCCGCCAGGGTTTTCAGCGGTTCTTTTGCCCCGCTGGCCGTTTCCTGGTTGATGGTGGTCATGACACAACGGGCGCAGGGTTTCACACTATAAAAATCAATGCCGCCAATCCTGAAATGCGCCATCGTGTCCTCTTCAAACGCTTCTCCCCCCGTGAATACGATATTGGGACGGAAACGATTCATGGGCAGCGGCTGCGCCATACGGCGGTTTAAATCGTCCAGCGAAGCCTGCCCGATCATCAAGACCGGGTAACCATCCGAAAGACTGGTGATCTCATCGTTGGCCGCATATCGTTTATCTACTTTTCGGTGACTCTCTTCCGGCATATATACCAGCCTGCAATTCATCGAAAGTATTTCCGACAACCATTCGTCGGCTTCGCTGCTTACGGGTTGCACAGCGCACCAATCATCCCATACACCCGCCATCATCGTCTCCGCGGCCGGCGGTGCTAATGGCACATCGATGGATTGACGGAGATTGGTTTTATGAAAGATATGAAGTGAGCCAGCCGACAACCTCGCCTGCAGCAGGGCAAGGGAAGGATATTCCCGTTGCGAAATAAACCGGTTGTTGGTATCCACCAGCATCCAGCGGCGGTCGTATGCAAACCCCCTGTCGGTCAGCGCAGCACTGTCAAGCGCTATGCCTCCGAGCGATTTGACCGGATAGATGAATAATTCACTTACCGTAAGCATGGACCTAAAATTACAGCAATCCCCGGCTCTTGCGGAGGTCATGGAAGGGAGGTGGATAGATGGTGAATAGAACCGTCAGGAGGAGGGCTGTCGCCATGACTGCATGCCGCCCCGCAGGCTGTACGCATGTGCAAACCCTTTTGCCCGCAAATACCGGGCGGATTGCAGGCTTCGGCCGCCGCGCTCGCAGTAAATAATAATCGTATCATCCGGGTCAATAGCTGAAAAGGACTCCCGCAGGAACTGCTGCAGGGGTATATGCTTTCCACCGATATTAAAGACAAGCCGTTCCTCTGCCTCCCGCACATCCACCAGCATAAAGGACTGGCCTGCGGCTATTATTTGCCGCAGGGCGTCTGCAGTAATTTCAACGGCAGGTGAAGACTGTTCAAACCTAACGATGCTTTTTTCCCTGCTACCCCCGACCGGCCGGTAGGAAATCTGTCGGCTCCTGCCGCTCAGCGCATCGAAATAATACAGTTTACCCGCCAGCACCCCCTCCTGCTCCGTCGCAATCTTTATCGCCTCATTGGCCATCAAAAGGCCGATGATCCCGGTAGTTATATTATAAGCGCCAATATCCGCGCAGCTTTGTATGCTATCGTTCTCCCCGCTTTCGGGAAACAGGCAACGCAGCGTAGCCGACTGTCGGTAGTTGAACACCGTCAAGTGTCCTTCTTCCCGGTGGATGGCGCCGTACACCAATGGCTTGTCCAAAGCCACGCAGGCATCGTTGAGCAGGTAACGCACCTCGAAATTATCCGTGCAGTCGATGACCAGGTCGTACTCTTTTACAAGAGACAGTACATTCGCTTCCTCCACCAGCACAGGGTAAGGCTGCACCGTTATAAAGGGATTATACGCCTTGAGTTTTTCTGCCGCTACCATCGCCTTGGGCCGGCCGGTATCTGCCGCATCGTACAATATTTGCCGGTGCAGGTTGGAGACCGCCACCGTATCGGCATCAATAATTCCGATTATCCCAAACCCGCTGCCGGCCAGGTATTTGAGACAGGGGCACCCCAGTCCGCCCGCACCTACAACCAATATTTTAGCTTGCTGCAGGCGCGCCTGGCCTGCAGCGCCGATAAAGGGCAGCTTTTCATGACTTTGGTAATATGCATCGCGGTCCATGCCGCAAAGGTAGGCTAAGAACTCATTTCTTCGTTGCCGCAACGGGCAGGATACTCAACGCCGCACCACCTCCCGGCGCCAGTCGGATGGCTAGTACCGAAGCACTGGTTACTACTACGGTCTCTATAGTATATGCTTCGGGGTTGCGCTGCCAGTCGGCATTCTCCGCATCCTTATAAATAGTGGCCTTGTAGGTTCTTCCTTTGTCGAGAAAGGATAAATCAACCGTAGCCATGCGGCTGTTTTCATCGGTGATAGCCCCTGCAAACCAGTTGTCCTTGCCTTTTTCTTTCCGGGCAATCGTAATATAATCGCCGGGCTCCGCTTCAAGAACCCGGGTATCGTCCCAATCCACCGCCACATCTTTGATAAACCGGAACGCGTCGGGATGCGCTTCATAATTTTCTGGAAGATCGGCTACCATCTGCAACGGACTATAGAGCGTCACATACAAAGCGAGTTGCTTCGCCAGCGTGGTATGCACCTGTCTCGCCGGGGCCGAAGCAGCATAGCCTTTTAATTTGAAGATGCCGGGCGTATAATCCATAGGACCTCCCATGAGGCGCGTAAAAGGCAATATCGTTTCATGCTCCGGTGCACTGCCATTACTGAAGGCGTTGTATTCATTGCCGCGTCCCGCCTCACAAGCCATCCAGTTGGGATACGTTCGCTGCATGCCCGTGGGCCTTGCCGGCTCGTGTATATCAATCATCACACGGTAAGCCGCCGCTTTTTGCACCGACCGCATATAATGGCTGATCATCCACTGCCCGTCGTGGTGCTCTCCCCTCGGGATAATCTTTCCCACATAACCCGTTTTGACGGAGCCGTAACCGAACTGTTTCATAAAGCGGAAGGCGGTATCCATCTGCCGCTCGTAATTAGTGGCCGAACCGGAGGTTTCATTGTGCATGATCATCCGAACGCCTTTGGAAGCCGAATAACGCTGGATTTCTTTCACATCGAAATCAGGATAGGGCGTCACAAAATCAAATACGTTTTCCTTCCAGTTGCCAAACCAATCTTCCCAGCCCACATTCCAGCCCTCCACCAGCAAGCCCTTAATGCCATTGCGCGCGGCAAAATCGATATAGCGTTTGACATTGGCGGTATTGGCGCCATGGTGCCCGTTGGGTATTAGCTGGCCGGAGGCAGAAAGACTGTCGGGATAATCGGAATAATTCCAGCCGCTTTTGCCGGTTTGCATTTCCCACCACACTCCGGCAAACTTCATCGGCTTTATCCAGGAAGTATTCTTTAGGACGCAGGGATCATTGAGGTTCAATATAAGTTTGGAAGCCAGTATATCCGTTGCCTTATCGCTTACGATGATCGTACGCCAGGGCGTGGCAGCAGGAGCATGCAGGTAGGCTTTATTGCCCAATGCATCGGGCACCAGCGAAGCGGTTAACCGGTACGTGCTAACGTCCACATGCAGTTGCATGGCGGGATAACCCGACAATCCCGCTTCATGGATGTTGATGTACAACCCACCCGCTGTTTTTAACATCAGCGGCGTTTGCACAGCATACGCATCGGGCGCATCGCGCACGGCTATGTCAGTGGAAGCGGCTACCAGTGCGCGGTTATCGATTTGACTGATGGAAGAAGTCGTGTAGGAATATTCATTGGTATCGTAATCGCCGGGAATCCAGAAAGCCTTGTGATCACCCGAAAGACTGAACTGTGTCAGTTCATCCGTTACGATAAAATACCTCAGCGAGGGTTGCCGGGGGAACAGGTACCTGAACCCTACCCCGTCCTCAAACACCCGGAAGCAGATGTCCAGCAACCTGCGGGGCGCTTCCTTTTGTTGCAGGTGCACCAGCAATTGCTCGTAATGGTTGCGTATCTCTTTTACTTCACCCCATACGGGCATCCATTTTTCGTCTGCTGTTTTTTTCTCCGACCCAACCAGGGCAAAACCCGTTTCCATTGCCTCATTGCCGGCCAGGCGAAAGCCCATTTGTGAAGGAGTTATAACGGGTTGCCCGTCAAAATGCAGATCATACAGGGGAGTGCCTTTTTCATCGAGGCGGAACGTCAGCACGACCTTGCCCATGCGGGCCGAAAGGGCTTCTTTTTCCTGTGCAATAACG
>DASYCT010000533.1:0-13247 GCA_036500065.1 Chitinophagaceae bacterium
CACGGGCAGTGAAATACGCGAAACGCCTACCGCAAGCATGCAGAATGCGCTGGTAGGAAGACTGCCCGGCTATTTCTCCCAACAGCGTTCGGGCCAGCCGGGCTCCGATGGTTCGCTGGGCCTGATTCGCGGGTTGAGCACCATCACCAACGATCCCGACCACGTAGCCGCTTCACCGCTGGTGATCGTGGATGATCTTGAATACGGGGGTTCTATCAGTGAAATCGATCCCGACCAGATTGAAAGCATCAGCATTTTGAAAGACGCTTCCACAACGGCGGTGTATGGTATCAAGGGAGCCAACGGGGTTATCGTAATTACGACCCGCCGGGGCAAGCTGGGTCGCCCCACACTTAGCATCCGCTCGGAAACAGGCGGACAGGCGCCTACCATGGTGCCCCATTTCCTGAATTCCTATCAATCGGGTTTATTGCGCAACCAGGCCCTGGCCAACGATGGCCTGCCCGCGGCATGGACGGCCAATGACCTGACGCTGTTTCAAAACCATACCGACCCCTATGGTCACCCGGATATCGACTGGATGAAAACGCTGATACGCCCCTTCTCGATGCAGACCACCAATACCATGAACGTATCGGGCGGTACGGAAAAAACAAAATACTTTGTCTCCGCCGGCTATTTATGGCAGAACGGGATGGTAAAGGATTTTGCCACAAAGGATCTCAACAGCAACTATTATTATAAACGCTACACCTTCCGTTCCAACCTCGACATACAGGCGACCAAAACCCTACAACTCAACCTTGACCTTGCCGGCAACTACTCCGAACGCAATGAACCGAATATCGTGGGAAGGAATAATCGCAACAAGGTCCTGTTTGAAATAAACGATTATGTGCAGTTGCCGCCTTTTGCCTACCAGTTGTACAACCCCAACGGTACCTATGGCTCCAATCCTTTCAACGGCGCTTATTCTAACAACGTTATCGGGCGTTTCGCATTGGGAGGGTATAACCGCTCCTTCGATAACGACGTGACGGTAAACCTGCGCGGCACACAAAAACTGGATTTTATCGCCAAAGGGTTATCCATCAAAGCCATCGTCGGCTACAACGCGTATTTCAGGTTCTGGCGCAGCATGACACGCACCGATTTCCCTTCGTTCGGTTACAATCCCACATCGGGTGTTTACACACCGTTCAACCCCAACGTGTACGAAGTGCAGCAGCTAAGCCTGGGTTATTATGCAGACGCTCCCAATTCATATAAAAAACTGAATTACCAGGGATCAATCAATTACGACCGCACGTTTAGCGGTCACCATGTGTATGCCCTCGGCCTGTTCAACCAGACGTCCAATATCACCGGTATCAACACGCCGATTATCTTTCGTGGCTTTGTGTTAAGGGCCGGCTATGATTACAAACAGAAATACCTTATTGAGTTCAATGGCGCTGACAACGGCACCAGCGTATTCTCTTCCGATAAAAGATATGCCCTGTTCCCCAGCGTCTCCGGCGGATGGAATGTCGCCAAGGAAGACTTCTTTTCAAAGAATGTCCGCTTTGTGGATGTATTCAAGCTGAGAGCTTCCTGGGGACTCGTAGGGTCTGACCAGTTGCCCAACAATCCTGCTACCAATACCCCGTATGCCTATGTGTACCAGCAGAACTATCTCGGCTCGGGTTCCTATTCCATCGGCAACGTGAGCAGGACGATCAGCGGGATCGTGGAAGGCACCCTCGGCACCAATGTTACCTGGGAAAAGGAACGGCAAACGGATTTTGGTACCGATATAAAAATGTTCAATAACAAACTGGGCATCACGGCCGATTATTTCGACCGCGAGCGGTACGACATCCTGATTACCCGCGGAAGCGTGTCTACCATTCTTGGCGTAGGCGTTCCTCCCGTGAATATCGGGCGCGTGCAGAACAAAGGCTTTGAAATAGAAGCGACTTACAACAGCAATGTGGGCCAGCTGGCGTATTCGGTACGCGGCAATATCTCGGTGGCTAAAAACAAGATACTCTTCCAGGATGAAGCGCAGCCCGCCTATCCCTGGCTCGCAGGCACCGGACATTCCGTCGGCTATCTTATCGGTTATACCTTCCAGGGATTCTATGCCGACACTTCCGATATAGCCAAAAGCCCCAAGACGGCCATCGCCGCCAAACCGGGCGATCCCAAATATGCTGATTTGAACGGCGACAATAAAGTGGATGTAAACGACGAGCGCGTAATGAAATACACCAACCTTCCGAATACCAACCTGGGTTTCACTGCTACGCTTGGATATAAGGGATTTGGACTTTCGTTCACCTTCCAGTCGGCCCTCAACTTCGTGATGAGAAGAACGCTCACCGGTAATTACACCACCGAACGGCTCGACTCCTGGACACCGACGAACAACAAGAATCCATTGTTGCCCCGCCTGAGCACGATAGCCAGTGTGGGTGATTACGATTCCGATTTCTGGTTCCGCAGGATGGATTACCTGCGATTGAAGACGATCAACATCGGCTACCAGTTGCCGAATAAATTCGTGCAAAAGCATTCCCTCGGTGGCGTGCGGATATATGCGAGCGCGTATAACCTGTTTACCTGGATGCTGGTACAACGGAATATTTACGATTTCGACCCCGAAGCGCCCACTTCGACCGAAGGCGGAGAATATCCCGTGCAAAAAGTGGTTAACCTGGGCGTACAGATCACCTTCTAAAAAGAAAAATTATGAACTCAACTAAAACGATACTTATCATTTTGATTGCCGCATTGCCTGCGATAGGCATGGTTAGCTGCCAGAAGACGGGCGGTCTTGATCCTGCGGTGAACACCAGCCTGACGGAAGCGGCTACTTTTTCCGATAGCACCAAATCCATGCAGTTCCTGTTTGGTATTTATTCCGATATCAGCTTTGCCTTCGGCTATAAAAGATATACTTATGCCAGCAATATCAGTGCGAGCACGGCAGAAGGTTGCGATGAGGGCGTACATCGCCTGAACGGCCCCACACAACCGTTTGTGTACCTGTTCAACGGTACGCTCAACGCATCGGACATTGCGCCGTACCAGTACATGTGGACTACCTCCTACACGGACATACGCAAAGTGAACGTGTTTATATCGCAGATCGACAATGCACCCATTTCGGCAGCGCTCAAACTGCAAACAAAGGCGGAAGCACGGTTTTTAAGAGCCTGGTATTATGCCACCCTGTTGAAGAACTTTGCCGGTATTCCCATCATCGGCGATACGGTTTTCTCGGCATCCGATCCCATTGTTCCTGCCCGCAGCACGTATGAAGAATGTGTCAATTATATTTTAAGTGAGTGTGATGCCGCGGCGGCCGTGTTACCTGTTTCCTATAGTGCAACAGATTACGGGCGAATCACCAAGGGCGCCTGCCTGGGCCTGAAATCACGGGTATTGCTGTATGCCGCCAGCCCGCTTTTCAACGGGGGCAGTGTCGCCACCGATCCGAATTTAATAAAGCTGACCGCTTATCCCAGTGCCGATCCTACCCGCTGGCAGAAAGCCGCGCAGGCGGCGCAGGATGTGATCAACATGGGTATCTATTCGCTCAACGTGGACAATACGACCGCGCCGGGATACGGGTTTTCACAGGTGTTTTTGACACGCGTCAACAGTGAATATATATTGCCGGGCATGTTGCCGCCCAACAAGACGATGGAAACCTTCGCCACACCTACTTCAAGGGGCGCCAATCCAACGCAGACGGCTCCCTCCGAAAACCTCGCAGAAGCCTTTGGTATGAGCAACGGCAAACCGATTACCGATCCTGCTTCAGGGTATGATCCTCAAAACCCGTTTGTCAATAGAGATCCCCGCTTCAACTGGACCTTTGTCTACAACGGCACGCCCTGGTACTCGACCACCACCGGCACCAAAATACCCGTGAATATTTACTATACCAAAAACCCCGATGGCAGCCTTACACCGGCCACCGACGCCACCCTCGTATGGCTGGCCGGTTACTACTGGCGCAAGATGATGAGCGATAACACCGCCAGCAACGGAGGTCCTAATACCGATCGCTGCCTGCCATTGATACGGTATGCAGAGATATTGTTGAACTATGCGGAAGCCAGCAACGAAATGGGTAATACCAGTGTCGCCTATGACCAGTTGAAGATTATCCGTAGCAGGGCGGGCATTGCGCCCGGCTCAGATGGTTTGTATGGCCTCACCGCCGGCATGACACAGGACCAGATGCGCGCCACCCTGCAAAACGAACGCGAGGTGGAACTGGCCTATGAGGACCATCGCTATTGGGATGTACGCCGCTGGAAAATAGCGCAGGCAACCCAGAACTTCGACATGACGGCAATGCAGGTGGTAAAAACCGGCAGTGTTTATTCGTATAATATCATACCGGTGAATGTGAATGCCCATCACCAGTTTAAAGATGCGTATTACCTGTTCCCGATTATGCAAAGCGAGTTGAGCAAAAACCGCAACCTCGTGCAGAACCCGGGGTATTAATTGACAGGCAGGCAGAGGGTGGGTCGCCCTTTCGGGGCGGCTCACCCTCTGCTCCGTGTCCTCCGGGATTTACAGGCAGATGGTTAAGGCTTAGTTTTCATTAGACAAAGACCAGCCGGGGGAGTATAAAAAACCTCCGGCATGTGTCTTTACTACAACCAATTGATTTGCACTATATGAAGAAGACCTTGTTTATACTCCTGTTGAGCGGGGCCCCGGGCCTTATCCTCGCACAGGCCGGAAAGCCAAAAACCGCGGCGCAGCGCAGCGTCACTGTCTATACCACGGCCAGCCAAACCAACCTGCGCCTCTCGGAAAACGGCCAGCTGTCATTCAGGGATTACCCGCAGCCACTGGAATCGGAGCCTACCATCTTCATCGATCCTTCCAGTAGTTTCCAGTCTTTTCTCGGCATCGGTGGCGCATTGACCGATGCGGCGGCGGAAACATTTGCCAAACTCCCCAGGGCACAGCAACAGGAACTGTTGACGGCGTACTACGATGCGAATAAGGGCATTGGCTATACCCTCGGGAGAACCAGCATTCATAGCTGTGATTTTTCCAGCGGCAGCTATACCTATGTAAGCGATAATGATACGGCGCTGAAAACCTTCAGCGTGGCCCACGATGAACAATACCGCATTCCGCTTATCAGGCAGGCAATAGCCGCCGCAGGCGGCAAGCTGCGTTTGTTTGTAAGTCCCTGGAGCCCGCCCGCCTGGATGAAAGACAACAACGATATGGCGCATGGCGGAAAATTGAAAGAGGCTTTTAAACAAAGCTGGGCGAATTACTATGTAAAATTCATCAAAACTTACGAGGCGAAAGGAATACCCGTGTGGGGACTGACTGTGCAAAACGAGCCCATGGCAAAACAGAAATGGGAATCCTGTGTATTCACGGCCGAAGATGAACGTGATTTTATAAAGAACTATCTCGGCCCCACGCTGCAAAAGCAGGGACTGGGCGATAAAAAGCTAATCGCATGGGATCATAACCGCGATATGATTTTCCAGCAGGCCAGCGTCATCCTCGAAGATGCCCAGGCCGCGAAATACATCTGGGGCCTTGGGTTTCACTGGTATGAAACATGGACAGGCGGACCCATGCAGTTCGATAATGTAAAGTTGGTGTCGCAAACTTTCCGAAATAAAAATCTCCTGTTTACCGAAGGCTGCAAGGAATCGTTCAACATGGACAGCGTCTATAACTGGTCGCTCGGCGAGAAATATGGCTATTCGATGATCAATGATTTCAACAGCGGCACCGTTGGCTGGACCGATTGGAACATCCTGCTCGACGAAAAAGGTGGTCCCAACCATGTAGGCAATTTTTGTTTTGCGCCCATACATGCCGATACAAGGACCGGCAAACTCATTTATACCAATGCGTATTATTATATCGGCCATTTTTCCAAATTCATCCACGCAGGCGCCAAACGTATAGCGGCTTCGTCCAACCGGGCGCAACTGCAAACAACGGCTTTTGCCAATACCAACGGAAGCATCGCCGTAGTCGTGATGAATACAACCGATAAAAAAATTCCCTATCATTTATGGATGAAAGGCAGGGCTGCCGATACGGAAAGCCTGCCGCATTCCATCACTACCCTAATAATTCAATAATGTTTTTTTCCTGTAAGCATTTTTCCCTGCCCGTTTTCCTGGTTGCTGCCGGCATGACCGCCATAGCACAACCCATCAGCCCCGCCGGCACCTGGTTGACCGACCCGGCAAAACAGGTATTCTTTAAACAACAACCATCGGGGCTGGTATTCAGGCCATCTACGGGAGCTTCGGCGACCGACACGCTGGCAATCCTCGTCAATGATGCGCAAAAATACCAGTCGGTCGACGGGTTTGGATTTGCATTAACAGGCGGCAGTGCGCAGCACATCGCCCGCATGAGCGCCCCTGCCCGCGCCGCACTCTTAAAAGAATTGTTTGATACGAAAGCCGCTCATATCGGTACCAGCTACCTGCGGGTAAGCATCGGAGCTTCCGATCTGAATGAAAAAGCATTTTCCTATGATGATCTTCCGGCGGGCCAGACCGATACCAGCTTGCAGCATTTTGACCTGGGGCCCGACCGGGCGGATCTTATCCCGGTATTAAAAGAGATATTGGCCATCAACCCAGCCATCAAAATACTGGGTTCTCCCTGGTCGCCGCCGGCATGGATGAAGACCAACGACGACACCCGGGGCGGAAGCCTGCTGCCGGAATATTATCACGTGTATGCACAGTATTTTGTGAGGTATATACACGCCATGCAAAAAGAAGGCATCCCCATCGATGCCATCACGGTCCAGAACGAGCCGCTGCACCCGGGCAATAATCCGAGCATGCTGATGCGTGCGCCGGAAGAAGGATTGTTTGTAAAAAATTATCTTGGGCCTGCGTTCGCACAGGCCGGTATCCACACAAAAATTATTATTTACGATCATAATGCCGACAAACCAGAATACCCGCTTTCTATCTTGGCTGATCCGGAAGCAAATAAATACATCGACGGGTCGGCCTTTCATTTGTACGGCGGCAGCATCGAAACCCTGTCCTCCGTGCACGACGCTTATCCCGGTAAGAACCTCTATTTTACCGAGCAATGGGTGGGCGCGCCGGGCAACTTTCAGCGCGATATTCCCGAGCATATACAGAAACTGATTATCGGCGCCACCCGCAACTGGTGCCGCACCGTTATTGAATGGAACCTCGCTGCCGATCCTTTCTACAAACCCCATACCGATAGGGGAGGATGCGATCGCTGTCTCGGCGCCGTTACCATCGCGGGCGATAGCGTAAGCCGCAACCCGGCCTATTATATCATTGCCCATGCGGCAAAGTTTATACGCCCCGGTTCTGTGCGCATTGCTTCCAATACAAGCGGTACGCTACCCAATGTGGCGTTTCGAACCCCGGGCGGCCAAATCGTATTGGTGGTATTGAATGCCACGGAGTCCGTTCAAACCTTTCATATCGGGTTTAAGCAAAAAACAGCGGTCGCCACCCTCGATGCAGGGGCGGTAGCCACTTATATATGGTAGAGCTTATTTAATCATTAATCAAGCCTGGAACTATGTGCAGCCGCTTCTTTTTCTTTTTCTTGTTTTGTTTTGCTTCTTCGGGTTATAGCCAGGGTTTTTTAAAAGCCGATGGCAAAATAATCGTGGATGGCAACGGGCAGAAGTATATCCTGCGCGGTATGGGCCTCGGTGGGTGGATGCTGCAGGAAGGATATATGTTCCATGTAAGCAACCTGGGACGGCAATACATTATAAAGTCAAAGATCGAAGAGCTGGTAGGTACGGAAAAAACCAACCTCTTTTACCAGCAATGGCTGGCAGGCCATACCACGAAAGCGGACATCGATTCACTGGCGGCATGGGGTTTTAATTCCATCCGCCTGCCGATGCATTATAACCTGTTTACCCTGCCGGTGGACCAGGAACCGGTTAAAGGAGGGGAGACATGGATAGGAAAAGGCTTCACCATGGTCGATAGTCTTTTAAAATGGTGCGGCCACAACAAAATGTATCTTATCCTTGACCTGCATGCCACACCGGGCGGACAGGGCAACGACCTGCCTATATCCGACCGTGACCCCGCAAAACCTTCACTCTGGGAAAGCGAAGCCAACCAGCAGAAAATGGTGGCGCTCTGGCATGAGCTGGCGTGGCGCTATGCCAATGAACCCTGGATTGGCGGCTATGATATTATCAACGAACCCAACTGGGGCTTTGACGATCCAAAAGATATACGCGGCACAAAAGAACAGCTAAACGAACCGCTGAAGAAACTGATGGTAAGGATCACCAACGCGATCCGCGAGGTAGACACCCATCATATCATTATCATCGAAGGCAATGGCTTTGGTAATAATTACAATGGCTTGTTACCAACCTGGGACAATAACATGGTGCTCAGCTTTCATAAATACGGCAACTTCAACCAGCCGTCCGCTATCGCCCACTTTTTGGAGCTGCGCGAAAAATACAATGTGCCGCTCTGGATGGGTGAATCTGGGGAAAATTCAAATACCTGGTTCACGGAAGCAATCAACCTCGTGGAAACCCACGATATTGGCTGGGCCTGGTGGCAAAGCAAGAAAATGGGCATCAACAACCCGCTCGAAGTAAAAGAGCCGGAAGGGTATCACCTGTTGACGGACTACTGGATGGGCAAAGGCCCCAAACCTTCGGAAGCGGAAGCCTGGGCAATATTGCAGCAATGGCTGGCCAATATGCAGATCAGGAACAATATAGTGCATCCCGATGTGATGGACGCCATGTTCCGCCAGGTGTACTCAACAGATACAAAACCGTTCAAACAACATATAGCCGGTAAGGGAAGTACTCTTATCAATGCAGTCGATTATGATATGGGCCGCCAGGGCTATGCTTATTATGATAAGGACACTGCCAGCTATCAATACACCCCCGGCGTTAAAACCGTGGGCAACCGCGGGCATGCGTACCGCAATGACGGCGTGGACATAGAAGGAAGTAAAGCAGGTTACTATGTTTTTAGCATTGAAGACGGCGAATGGATGCAATACACGGTCAACGTGCAGGAGACGGGCGAGTACAGCATTGCTTTCAAAACAGCTTCGGATAATGCGGAGGGTAAATTATCCTTGCTGGCAGACAATGCCATCCTTGTAAAGGAATTGCCGGTCCCCGATTCAAAAGGTCTTACAAACTGGCAGTCTGTCGAAGTGAAACATATCCACTTGTCAAAAGGCATTCATAAGTTGCGGGTGTATGCTGATAAAGGCGGTTTCAACCTGCTTTCTTTTAGCATTTCAAAATAGACTACTGCTATTGCGTGATGCTAAGCAGGTAATCCACCAGGTTTGCGTCATTCGGCAGGTCCAGTTTCTTGCGTAAGCGGTAGCGGCTGGTCTCGACACCGCGAATCGAGATATTCATCAGTTGCGAAATTTCTTTCGTGCTCAGGTTAAGGCGCAGGTACGCAGCCATTTTTAATTCGGTGGAGGTCAGGTCAGGCACCCGTTCTTTCAGGTTCTTCAGGTAGTTGGTATGCACGCTGTCGAAATGCACGGCAAACTGTTCCCAGTCGTGCACATTGTTCAGCTCGTGGTCGATGACGCGGATGATCTTTTTAAAATCCTTCGAGTCCCTTTCCAGTTCCGCGCTTTGGCGCAGGCGCATCAGTTCTTCCTTGATGCCGGAGAGCAGTTCCCCCTTTTGCACAAAGCTCATGGCATTGGAAGCCAGTTCCTTGTTCTTTTGTTCGATTTCCGTCTGCAACTTCTCATTCCGGAGCTGGACGATTTCGTTTTCGTTCTTGCTGATCTCCAACTGGTGCTGAAACTGTAATTGCTTTTGTTCCTCATCGTATTGCCGTTGCTGTTCCCTTAGCTTGATGAGTTGCAGCCGCTTGTATTTGCGTTGCTGGCGTTTATAAAAAAGATACAGCAGGCCGCAGATGATCAACCCGTAAATCGTGTAAGCCCACCACGCCTGGTACCACGGCGGCAGGATAGAAAACGTATAGGTAGCGACCGGCGATACATTGTCGGTACTATTCCTTGCCCTGACGCGAAATACATACTTGCCATAAGGCAGGTTGGTATAATCCTTTTCCGGCTTTTTGGACCATTCCGACCAGCCTTTGTCAAAACCTTCGAGGTAATAGCTGTAATCGATGTTCTGTTCCTGCCCGTAGAGCACGGAAGAAAATTCAAAATGCAATGAATTGCCCTGGTAGGGGATGGATACCGGCGATGAAATAGTGCCGCCGGTATGATACCCCCCGAACAGCAGCCCGCTGCTAAGCGTAGTGGAACGCACCGTCCGCACGAGGACGCGGATAGGATATTTTGTTTTTACGTATTGAGCGTAATTGATATGGAAAAAGCCTTTCTCAGCGGCGACAATCACGTTGTTGCTGTCGATAATATTAATGTCTTCATAACCGCCCGAAGTGATCCGGTTGTCCAGTTCCGACAGGTAGACGATGCGGGGTTTTCCACCCGACATATCTACCACGCCCATTTTCTTATCCCTGCAAAACCAGGTATTGCCATACTGGTCCTCTTTAAGATAGGTGACGGGAGTATGTTCAAAAATCGTTTCGTAATAAGAAGAACGCACGAAATCACCCAGCCGGTGATCGTATTCAAAGATCCCGTTGTCGGTCGTTAAGATGATTTTATCCCTGATCTTGAAAAGATGGTTGTGGTTGGGGGATAACATCCCGTTTTTGTCGTGGTAGGCGGAGGCCATTGGCTCATCGTTTTCATTGAAAACGACTTTGTACAGCCCCTTATAGGAATGTGCTATCCAGATGGTACGCCCGTCCAGCGCCAGGAACTTGGCCGATTCAAACTGCGCGTGTATCCTCGGGTTGGTGAACGTCCCCCGCGCCTCGTTGTACACATTAATGCCGTTGTACGTGCCGGCAATCATAAGCGGGGAAGGTGAGGTATTATAAAGCGGGAAAAATGTCCAGAAACCGGTTTTGTTGTCAAAGGAACTTGCTTTATTGCCCGAAATGACAAAAGCGCCGTTGTTATGCGCCAGCAGCAGCTTGCCGTTTACTTCGCTCAGGTTCCAGGATTGTCCTTTCGTGTTTTCGACAAAATCAAAGGAACTTTTCACCAGGCTCAGATCTTTGCTGTTGTCGAGCGCTGCACTGTACACGCCGGTGGATAGCCCCAGGTAGAGACGATTATTATAGATACGGGAAGTATAACCCGCGTTCCGGTCCTCTTTTTCGGGCGAGATATTGGTGATGGAATTGTTGTAGGAAATCATGTCTACGCCATTGTCAAGACCGAGCCACAGGTTTTTATCGTTGTCCAGCAAGGAGCAGAGGATATTATTATTCTGAAGCCCCTGTTGCTTCAGGAACTGCCGTATCAGCTCCCCTTTTTTATTAATAACGATACAACCGGCAAGGTTGGTGATAAGGGCGATCCTGTCCGGCCCCAGCAGGGTTACCCCCGCAATGTTTTCTGTAGTGAGAGCATCGATGACCGGCGATGCAAAATTCGACAGCGTATCGTGGTGAAGGATGAACAGGCCATTGGTAAAAGAAGAGATAAGCAGGCTGTCCTCACCAATGGGGATGATGGCGCTGACCTTCGTACGGGGCGGCAGGCTGCCCGCATGCAGGATGGGTGTCCATGCCCCGTCGTGAAAAGTGACCAGGCCCTTATCGAATTCGCAGGCAATCACCTCATTGGGCGTATTGCCAAGAAATACCCAGTTCGTGCTTTTGTATTCGGTGATGGCATTGCCGCTGTAGCGGAAGATCCGTTTATTGGAGCGAAAGAAAACATCCTTTTGAAAAATGCACACATCCCATACATCGGCAAAATCATTATCCTTTTCGGGAATAAGCGGTTTGAGCGAGGTGTACGCCAGTTCCCCGCCCGACCCGGGGGCGAAATAACCGAATTCTTCCTGCCCGCCTACATATATCCGCCCATCTTCGCCGATGGCCAGCGAACGGGCGATTACCTTATTGGGGAGGGGATACAAACGCCAGAAATTACCGTCATAGCTCAAAAGCCCGTCGTTATTGGCAAAATAGACGATGCCGTTGGCATCCTGTCGTACATCCCAGTTCTGGCTGCCGGCGCGATACTCCTGTTTGGTATGATTGATAACAGAAGGAATGCCTATCGTATTCTGTGAAAATACGGTATAGCAATACAGGAGGGTACAGGAAAGGAGTAAGCCTTTTCTCATTTTGCCGCAGGTAATTTACGGGCAAAATTACTCATTCATTTTTTACCGGCCGCCCGTCTTTTTTGATTTCTACAAACAATACGCCACTGATTTCCTGCAATTCCTGTTGCAGGGCATTGCCCTGCGGGCCTTCCAATAATGCTGTATCTTCATCCAATGACCCGGCTTCCGCTACAGGACAATTTCCGGGACATTATACAAGCTCATGAATAGTAAGTTTTGGGGTAGTGCCACCGTATTGCTTCTGTCTGCATTATCATCCTGTCATCCGGGTACTGCTGATAAATACAGGGAATGGAATGTGTATGGCGGCAGTAAAGAAGCCATTCACTACTCTTCCTTAACCCAGGTAGATACGGCCAATGTGCGGCAATTGAAACCGGTATGGACATACCACAGCGGCGACATGGACCACGGCTCGCAGATACAGGTCAATCCTGTTATGGCAAATGGCATCCTGTACGGCGTTTCGCCAAAGCTGAAACTGTTTGCGGTGGATGCCGCTACCGGGGCTCAGCATTGGGTATTTGACCCGGCAAAGAAGGGCCCCCTTGCCATCAATGCCTGTCGCGGTGTTACGCTATACAATGGTGGCAATGATGACCTGCGCGTTTTTTATACCGCCGGTTCATCGCTTTGGTGTATCAATGCGGTAAACGGTCAGCCTATCGACAGTTTTGGCAATAAGGGAAAAATAGATTTGCACAATGATCTCGGGCGCGATGTGAAAGACCTGTACGTGACTTCCACCACTCCCGGCATTATTTATAAAGACCTGCTCATCGTAGGCACACGGGTGGCCGAAGAAGCCGCCGCTGCCCCGGGCTACATCAGGGCCTATGATGTACACAACGGTCAACTGCGATGGGTATTCCATACTATTCCCGATCCCGGCGAAAAGGGATATGAAAGCTGGGATGATAAAGAAGCATATAATAATGTTGGGGGCGCCAATGCCTGGGCTGGCTTCAGCCTCGACGAAGAAAAAGGAATTGTATTTGCCCCCATCGGTTCGGCCGTATATGATTTTTACGGAGGCAAACGCAAAGGAGACGATCTCTAC
>DASYCT010000534.1:0-4300 GCA_036500065.1 Chitinophagaceae bacterium
GGTGAGTTGTACCAGGTAACCGGACACAAAACGCGCGGCCAGTCCCAGGTGTCGCAGCAACTGTACCAGCAACCACGCCGTATCGCGACAGGAGCCGATGCTGCGCTGCAGGGTTTCTTCGCAGGTTTGTACACCCACTTCCATGCGGATGCTGTAATTGATATCGCGGCTCAATTGCTGGTTGAGGTAAACCAGGAAATCATTGATGGTCTTTTTGCTTTTATCGATGCGGGAAAGGTATTCCATGAGCAGGGGTCCGCTTTCCTTCATCTGCAGGTAGGGGATCAGTTCAGCGGCCAGTTGTTCTTTGTAGACAAACGGATAATTTTCCGCGTAGTCTTCGACGAAAAAATCAAAGGGATTGATCACCACCATATTGGCAATCACTTCCACTTCCACACTTAGTTCGCGGGTCTTTTCCGGGAATACCACCCTTGCCTGGAAATTGCCAAAGGGGTCCTGCTGCCAGTTGATAAAATGCTCTTTGGGAGAAATCTTTAAGGAATACGCTTCGATGGGAGTACGCGAGTGCACGGCGGGCCGCAACCTGAAAATATGCGGCGACAGGGATACCAGCCGGTCGTAGGAGTACACTGTCTTATGATTGATAGCCACACGTATTGCCATACCAAAGAGGAATTAATGAAATTAGAATGATGGCATACAATCGCTGTAAGGCAGTAAATATTGCCTTATCCATTCAAATTTAAACTTTTAAAAGGGATAATAAAAATTTGGGGCTGAATGCCTGGTTATTCCGTCCGCAGGTTCCTCACCGGGTTCGCCAGCGCCGCTTTTAGCGACTGGTAACTGACCGTGAGCAGGGCGATACACAGTGCCAGCGCACCCGCCACAATAAATACCACCGGGGTGATATGTATCCTGTACTGGTAACCCTCAAGCCATTTGTTCATAGCCCACCAGCCAATGGGAGAGGCGATAACAATGGACAGCAGCACCAGGCGGACAAAATCCTTCGAAAGCAGTGCCGTGATATTGGCGGCGGAAGCCCCGAGCACTTTTCTGATCCCTATTTCCTTGATGCGGTTTTCGGCCATATAGGTCGCCAGGCCAAATAAACCAATGCAGGCAATGAGTATGGAGAGACCTCCAAACAAAATGCCGATACTGGCAATTTTCTGTTCGTCGAGAAATTTGGCCTCATAGTCCAGGTCCACAAAATGGTATTCAAACGGGTAGGCAGGATTGAATTGATGGAATATCTTTTCGACGCTGGCGATGTTTTGGGTGATGGAATGGCTGTCGCTGAGCTTTATTTGCAGTATGCTCATGCCCGATTTGGCCCCCTTAATAAGCAGCGGTTTTACCGGGTCGTAAGGTGATTCCTGGAGAAAATCCTTTATCACGCCCACCACATGCCATTGATCAGGATAGTCTTCGATGGTTTGGCCGAGCGGGTGTTTAAATCCCATTATTTTTAACGCCGATTCATTGATCAGGCAGGCGGTGGAATCGGCGGGAAATAACTTCAAATCAATATCTCTTCCCTCTACCAGCTTCAAACCGGCTACTGCTACCATTCCCCCGTCTTCCGAAAAACGATTGATGCTTATCCTGGCATCCGGCTCCTTGCCCTGCCATACGATATGACTGCCGGAACTCCAGTTTTGCGTAAGCGGCGCAAGGGTTTTACATACCGCCGTGGCGGCGCCCGATTGCAGCAGCGCATCTTTGATGGGGCCGTAGTTTTTCTTTATATCGCCTTCTATATAGGTATATATAAGGTTGTTCCTGTCGTAACCGGGCTGCCGTTCCTGTGCATACTTTACCTGCCGGCTTACTACCAGCGTACAAATGATCAACACGATGGCAAAGCTGAATTGCGTAACCACCAGTACCTTGCGCGGGGTGACCAGCGTATTTATTTTTCTGAACGATCCTTTTAATACCACTACGGGTTTGTAGGAGGATAGGAAAAAAGCCGGATAGCTCCCTGCCAGCAATCCCGTAAAAGCGATAAAACCAAGAACAGACAGCCAGAATAGCGGGTTTCCATAATCGATAGATAAATGGCGGCGCACCAGTTCGCTGAATGCGGGCAGTGACAACTGCACCAATACCAGCGCGATGATGCCGGCCAGCAACGAAATGAGCAGGGATTCCCCGATGAATTGGCCTATGAGGGATGCTTTTTGTGCCCCGATTACCTTGCGGATACCTACTTCTTTGGCGCGTTTCTCACTTCTTGCGGTGGAAAGGTTCATGAAATTGATGCAGGCAATCAATAAAATAAAGAGGGCGATAATGCCAAAGATGCGTACGACCGCTATTTTGCCACCGACGGCCTTCCCGTTTTCAAACTTGCTGTACAGGCGCAGGCGGCTGAGGGGATAGGCAAACATTTCCGCCTGGTGCCTGCCATTGGAATGCTGCGCTACGATGTTTTTTATTTTAGCATTGAACGCCTCCGGCGAAGTGCCGGGTTTTAACAGCGCATAAGTCGGACCGGAAAAATCGGTCCAGTCGCTGTCGATAAAGTGTTTGGCGTTCTTATGTTCATACGATAGCAGGAAATCAAAGGAAAACCGTGTATTGGACGGGGGATCGTGTACGATGCCGGTGACGATATAATTTTCGGCGTTTTCGACCCATACCATTTTACCCACCGGGTCCGTACTGCCAAAAAGGTTCCGGGCAAACGTTTCGGTAAGCACAATCGAATACGGGGTATTGAGCACCGAAGCGGTATTGCCTGTTATAAGCGGGAAGCTGAACATCTGGAGAAACCCTGAATCCACCAGCAGTCCCTTCGCTTTCATATTCTTTTCACCCAGCGCAAAAAGATAATTGAGCGGGCTGCTGACCCGCGACACTTCTTCCACTTCGGGGTAGTCTTTTTTGAGCGTCGGGGCCAACATTTCCGGGGAGACTTCGGAGGATTGAAGACCCTTATCCGTTTTATCATTGTGCCATATTTCGAAAAGCCTGCCCGTTTTTTCATGAAAGCGATCGTAACCAACTTCATTCTGTATCCAGAGCATGATAAGCACAGCCGAGGCCATACCGATAGCCAGCCCGCTGATATTAAGAAAAGAAAATCCTTTGTTGCGAAGCAGGTTGCGAAAAGCGATCTTCCAGTAGTTTTTGAACATGATATGCGGGGTTTATGGACAGGAAGCAGGTTCCAACCCGGTGCCAGTTTGGTATCCTATTAATAATAAGGCGGTTACGGTTGACCGCTTACTATAATTGTTCGCTTTTGATACAGTGATTGTGCGCTTTTGATAAGGAGATCGTAAACATACGATCAAAATGGAGTGGTTTTGCTCTAGGTTCGTGGGGCCCACGGGCTTAGTTTTGTTACATCCAATATCGATGAAACGACCAGTATCCAACAATCCAGAAAAACCAGGTATTATCCAAGAAATCCAGAAAAACCAGCTTTCGTCCTTATCCTGACCGAAAGCATTAAAAGTCCAAAGTTCTCTGAGAAACCCCTGATTAATCTTGGGGGTTTTTTCGTTTTATCCGCTCTACAAACTCACCTTGGATTTAACTCCTCCATCCACTGCTTTTATGAATTTTATCAACCCCGTCATGTAAGTGTCCTGGTCATCGTATAGGCTCATGTGGCTGCCTTTGGGGCAATACAGATAGCTGCCGTGTTGCACGGCGGTGGACATCCATTTCATGTGTTCAGGGTCCATCGTATCAAATTGTCCCCCGATAGTGAGCGTGGGAACGGTCAGTTCATGAAGCCGGTCCTTGATATCCCAGTTGGCCAGTTTGCCGGCGATGCCAAATTCGCTGGGTCCCTGCATGGTCACGTAAAGCGAGTTATTGAGTTTCCCGAGCGAACGGTTGACGGGTTCGGGCCAGTCTTTCAGCGGGAAGCGGCATAAATGAACGGCGTAAAAATTGGGCATGAGCAATTCCATGTATTTGGGATTGCTGAAATCGCCTTTCTTTTCAATAGTCCGTATGCTGTCGAGTACTTTGGGGTCCATTTGTTTTGCCAGTACATTCTCGGCGTACTTACCGTAATCAGGACAACTGGACATCATATTGGAAATGATAAGCCCTTTGAGATTATGCTGGTACTTGAGCGCATATTGCATCGCCAGTATGCCGCCCCAGGAATGCCCCAGCAGGTAAAAATTGCTGCTGTCGAGGTGCAATGCCGTGCGCACCTGTTCCACTTCTTCCACAAAACGCGGCAGGTCCCACATGGAGGTATCCTTCGGGTTGTCCGAATTGCCGCAACCCAACTGGTCGTAATAAATAAATTCAATGCCTGCCGCAGGCAGAAAGCTTTCCATACACTCAAAATATTCATGGG
>DASYCT010000535.1:0-3091 GCA_036500065.1 Chitinophagaceae bacterium
ATACTGGCTGGTTAATCCGTAGCCGAATCAGTCCTGGATATTATCTGGGACTCGTTGTTTTCAATAATTATTGAAAATTTAGTAACTTTGTGATATAAATTATCGTTATATGAGAATCATCATCATAGGCGGGGGATTTGGAGGGCTGAGGCTGGCGAGAAAATTAAGCAACAAAAAAGGTTTTGACGTTACACTCGTGGATCGCTTCAACTACCACCAGTTCCAGCCCCTGTTTTACCAGGTGGCCACGGCGGCGCTGGACCCGAGCAATATCTCTTTCCCCTTGCGGAAAGCATTCCATAAAAGTAAAAATGTGCACCTGCGGCTGGCGGAGCTGAAACAGGTGGTGCCGGCGGAAAATAAGGTCATCCTCGACAACGGGGAGCTGGAATACGACGTGTTGGTGCTGGCCACGGGCGCAGACACCAATTTCTTCGGCAACCAGCAACTGCACGATAATGCGTTCCCGATGAAGTCGACCCTGGAAGCGATGCAACTGCGCAATCACTTCCTGCTGAACCTGGAAAAGGCGGTGAGAGCTAAAGACAGCGAGGGGCCGGAAGCCATGCAGCGTTACCTCAATATCGTGGTGGTAGGCGGCGGTCCTACGGGCGTGGAAGTATCGGGCGCCATTGCCGATATGCGGCGCCTGGTGCTGCCAAAGGATTATCCCGAGCTTGATTTTAGTAAAATGAATATCTACCTGCTGGAAGGCAGTCCCAAAACCCTGGGCACGATGAGCGAAAAATCATCGGCGCAGTCGAAGCAATACCTCGAAAAACTGGGGGTGATCGTACGGCCCAATACCACGGTCCAGGGCTATGACGGGCAGGTCGTGACGCTTAAAAATGGGGAGACCATCCCTTCGGCCACTGTTATCTGGAGCGCGGGCATTAGGGGCAACGTGCCGCCGGGCATTGAGCCTGGGTTAATCGTGCGCGGCAACCGCATCAAAGTGGACCGGCATAACAGGGTGATCAATAGTAAAAACATATACGCCATCGGCGATATCGCTTCCATGGAAACGCCCAAATATCCCAACGGCCACCCGCAGGTGGCGCAGGGAGCTATCCAGCAGGCCGACTTATTGGCGAAAAACCTGCAACACCCCGGTGCGGAGAAAGATTTTGAGTACTACGACAAGGGGTCGATGGCTACCATCGGCAGGAACCTTGCGGTGGTGGATCTGCCGCGGCCAAAGCTGCATTTCGGCGGCTTTTTTGCCTGGCTGATCTGGATGAGCCTGCACCTGATGTTGATCCTGGGGGTAAAGAACCGGTTCTTTGTGTTTCTGAACTGGCTGTACAACTATATTACGACCGATCAATCGCTCCGGCTGATTTTGAAAGGCGCCAACCGGCAAAAAGGGGAGCTATGAAATTTGTTTTCCCCACCGCGGACTGGCGCAAGCTGGTCATGCTTCCCGGCGAATAGTATTGCGTGGCGGAGCACCGGTTAGTTGCCGCAAAGCTTCATTTTTGGGGTTTGATTGCATAGTTAAAAAACAATATTTACTTTTGGCACCATGAAAACAAGAAACCCGCGCAACCGCTCTGATTTACGCATCAAAGGCTCTGATCGTGTATTGGAAGTGGGGGGAGGACATAACCCGCATCCGCGTTCCAACGTGGTTGTCGATAAATATACTGATACCAACTACCACCGCAGCGGGGACATAAAAGTGCTGAAGAACCAGCAGTTTATGCAGGCCGACGGGGAGAACCTGCCGTTTAAGGACAAGGAATTCGACTATGTTATCTGCTGCCAGGTGCTGGAACACGTGGAAAACCCGGTGAAATTCCTCGCGGAGCAGTTCCGGGTGGCAAAGCGGGGTTTTATGGAAACACCGTCCTTACTCGGGGAATACCTGTTCCCGCGGGAATCGCACAAATGGATCATTCATGAGCTCAACAATACCTTGTACCTGGTCGACAAGAAAAAGATTGATTTCCTCTACGGCTACGATATGGGAGAGCTGGTACAGGAATACCTGCCCACGCATTCCATAGGGTTTAAAATATTAGAGCAAACCCATCCCAATATGATAACCAATCGAATAGAATGGGAAGGAGATTTCAAATATGTAGTCGATCCGACCGACTCAGAGATATTAAAATACTTCACCGGCAAATGGAAACAGGAATGGGCCGATGCGTTTTTTCCGCCTAAAAGCTATTGGGAGGAATTTAAAGACAGCAGCCGGGCCATGTACAATATTACCCGGAGTGTATTCCGCTCCAAGGTGGTTAAGAAATAGGTATTTCATGAGATAAATCGCGCGGCAGATGGCAGGGACGCTAAAACTTATATTGCAATACCTGTTGGTCCTGTCGCTGGTCATTATCGCCATTCATTTTTCTTCCGTTGCCTGTCACCATTTCACCGATGAGCGGCCGGCCTCTTTTGCCGTCTCATCTTCTCCACGCATCAGCATTCTCAACAGGGATTTCGTCTACGATCTTTCCGGCTCGGAAGCCGGCGGATTGGGCGATGCCATGAAGCTGTTTGATGAAAATTGCGATCCCCGCAGCGATCCCTCCAATAGTCCCACTACCAGCCCGCTGCCCACGGTAGGGCCCGACAAGTTTTTCCCAAAAGGAAAGGGGCTTCGCATCGTCGTGGACCTGCAGGATGTCTATGCACTCTCGGAATTATACTGGTACGATAAAGCCCTGGAAAGCGACAGCGTATGGCTGTACACGGGGTATATGCAGCACTGGAAACAGGCCGCGGCCTATTGCACTTCCGGCTCGGCAGCCGGCTGGGGCTGGAAGGCTTTTCAACTCCATAACAGCAGCCGCTACCTGATGATACGGTTTAACAGCAAAAAATCGGTGCTGACGGAAATGGCGCTATATGGCTTTCTGCAAAAAATGCCGCCTGTCGCTGACATAGACGGTCAACTGTCACCTGTCAACCGCCAGAGGTTACCATCGCCAACGCTTCGCGAATTTGCGGGTACCAATACCTATGATTTTGCTCCGCCGGCGTTGTTGAAGCCTTTTCACGAAACCCGGGTCTACCAGTTGCTGCAATGGTACGATGCGGATACGATCCATCCGTACCCGGACAACCAACTATCCATTCCCGG
>DASYCT010000536.1:0-2059 GCA_036500065.1 Chitinophagaceae bacterium
AAAATTGAATAACCCATTTTTCCAGGCCATGACTGCCTGCAAATCAACCTCCTTTCCTTCGACTTTGCTCAATGTGGTATTATCCGATCTCGACATGCTTAGAATAACAGCCTGCTCCCCCGGCCTTAGAAGGTTGCTGGCAGTACCCTTTGTCACTTTTACGCTTCCTTCGAGCAGGGTGATTTTAGTGGCCGTTTCATCGTCATAGGCATTTATGTTAAAATGCGTGCCCAATACTCGTACCGCCCAATCTTCATTCGCTTTCTTCACGGTAAACGGCATCGCAGCATTGTGCGCTACTTCAAAATAGGCTTCACCGGTTATCTCAACGGTTCTTTGATTGCCATTAAAAGTGGTGGGATAACGTAACGAACTTTCAGCATTCAGCCACACACGGCTGCCGTCGGTCAGGGTAAGCGACACCACCTTACTGCCCCGGGGGTTGGTAAGGGTGTTGTACATCACCGGGGTGCTGCTTTTGTGAGCGGTGTTGTAGGCAATCTGCCCATCGGCCAGCTTTTCAATCTTTATATTGCCCTGCGTGGCGAGCATGCCATTACCGGCGCTGTCAAGGATAATTTTTTGCCCGCTGGCTAATGTGATAGTGGCTTTTGCTGATAAAGGTGCGGCGACATCTTGTGTTGGGGTTTGTTTTGCGTTGGTCGTAGCCAGATCTTTTGTTGTAGTATGCCTGAAAAGGAACCAGCCGCTGGTGGCAAGCAGCAATAGGACAACGGCCGCGGCGGCATATCGCCACCGGTATATAGGTGTTTTCAAAGGAATCACTGTTGCTTGTTGGGGTACAGGCGTGCGCAGGATGGTGGCAAGGATGGCAAGGGATGCTTCGCCCGGTAATGGTACGAGTTCAGCGGGTGCATCCATTTCGCGGGCGATAAGTTGCTGCAACACAGCATCGTTGGCAGGATCATCTACCAGCGCCGCAAGTTCTTCCCTTTCGGCAGGACTGATGGTCTTGCTTACATGAAGGGAGAAGAGGTATTCAAGGCGGGACATGGGCATACAGAAGAGACACCTGGGAAGAGACACTGGGTTAGCCGGGTGAAAAATATTTTCTGCGCCGGTCTATTTATGTAAAATATTGAAAAGGGAAAGCGCGATATAAATGTCCAGCCTGCTCATGCAAAAAGCGCGGATAGTGCGCATGGCCTGCGCCAGGTGTTGCTTGACGGTTTCGGGGGAAATATGGAGCAATTCAGCCACCTGTTCCCTTTTTAGGCCTTGTTCTTTCATCATCTGGTAGACCTGCCTTTGCTGCGGTGGAAGCTGCCCGATGGCTTCCTGCAGGATGGCCTGGTATTCTTTATCCAGCAGCAGGCTGTCGGTGTCGTTGGTTTCTTCGGACCAGTCGCGGGCGAGTTCCCCGGCAAACTGGCGGCGGCGGAAAAGACGTTTTAAGGCATTGAAAACATGGTGCCGGGTGGTAGTGAAAAGATAGGCCCTGAAATGGTCTACCGATGTAAGCGTGTCGCGCTTAAGCCATATTTTAAGGAATACATCCTGTACGATTTCTTCGGCGATGGATGTATTGCCGGTAAGACGCAGCGCGATAGTATATATCTTGTCTTTGTACGCATCAAAAACGGCTGTAAAGGCGGCCTCGTCCCCCTGCGCTACCGCATGAAGCAATTCCTTTTCGTTATGTAATGATGCTGACGGCACGGGTTGTATAAGCCTTTAATTAATGATAGATGGCGAATAAGATAAGCGTATAATTGAAAGGAAAGGCCAATAGCTAAAGTGCCATAAAGATACAAAAATGCGCGATTCATTCATTACTGTCCATATTTGGGAAATGTCCATAGGTTCCAATAGCCCGGCAATCAACCACGATCAATATATTCAAAATCCCCCTATCTCCCCACCCGGCCCAATTGAATACTCCGATCGCATTTCCCCGATAAAAGCAGGCAGATCGGCAAGTTTGTGCAACGTTTCATCTGCCAGAGCTTCGCAGCGGGGACGTATGTCATTTACATCCGTATCAAGCGTTTTGGAACGTTCGCCGAGCAGGTTTTCAATGAGGTCGTACACATAGCTG
>DASYCT010000537.1:0-17826 GCA_036500065.1 Chitinophagaceae bacterium
ACGGGAGCATACCACTCCCTACATCTGGGAAAGGCCGGACGTCTTTCGCATCGGCAATATGGAGATGGGCAACGGGCAGGACTATTCCCTTTCCCATCGCTGGACCATTGATTATGCCGAAGACTACCGTTTTGTCCGGGCCGTCTTTGATGAATTGTATGAAAAGGACAACTTGTTTTCCCTTGAGAGCGTCCTTGACCTGCTCGACAGGAGAAACGATATTTATTCCATTAATTCCCAATGGGCGGGTGTCAACTGGTACCGCCATCACCTCGATGAACTAACCACCGTTTCGGCATCTCAAACCAAATTAATCGACCTGGCTAATGAACAGACAAACGCAGCAACGCTTAACTGAGCGGGCCCTGAAAGTACGTGAACATATTATCCGCCTGTCGGCGGGCGGCGGTTGTTTTATAGGTGCTTCTCTTTCCTGCGTGGAACTGATCGTGTACCTGTATTCCGAATGGCTGAACCTGCAAAGCAATGACTTGAACAACCCCGGCCGGGATTATTTTTTCCTGTCCAAGGGACATGATGTACCCGCGCTGTATGGTACGCTGGTGGAAACGGGTATTATAGAAGCGGCCCGGTTAGAGCATCATCTATTCACCACCGATAGTGTGTACTGGCACCCCAACCGGGCTATTCCCGGGGTGGAGTTTCATTCCGGTTCCCTGGGTCATCTTCCTGCGGTGGCGGCCGGGGTGGCGGTGGACCTGAAACTGCGGAGGCTACAAAACCGGGTGGTAGTGATAACCGGCGATGGTGAATTGAACGAAGGCTCGGTATGGGAATCGCTGCTGGTAGCCAATGCCTATGGGCTGGACAATCTCACGCTGCTGGTCGACCGCAACCAGTTCCAGGCCAATATGCGTACGGAAGAATTGATACCGCTGGAGCCACTGGCGGATAAATTTGAAGCCTTTGGTTGTGCGGTAAGAAGACTGGACGGCCATGATTTTACACAACTGGAAGAGGCTTTCGGGGAATTGCCCTATGAAAAAGGGAAAGTAAATATAATCATCGCCGACACCGTGCGGGGAAAAGGGCTTCCATCCATCGAAGCCCGCGCCGACCGCTGGTTTTGTTCTTTTACCGAAGACGAAACTGTTCAGTTGCTGGAAGAGTTGCATGGTTCCGTGCCGGCCGGTATTTATTCAGAAACGCTAATTGTACGCTGATATGAGTTACGAGCAATTATTGACAGAAACGGCGCTGAAAGATGAACGCGTGGTCGTGATGACGGCGGAGAACAGGGCGCTGGTACGCAATATGGGCAGGACATTGGGCAATCGTTTTATCGACACCGGGATTACCGAGCAAACCATGATAGGCATGGCGGCCGGTCTCGCCCTGCGCGGGCGTGTTCCCATTGTTCATGCGCTGGCTCCCTTTCTTACCATGCGGGCCTTTGAATTTATCCGCACCGACATAGGGATAGCCAACCTGCCCGTAAAGCTGAGCGGTTATATCCCGGGATTTTTGTCCGATGGCAATGGCCCGACACACCAGGCCATTGAAGATGTGTCGCTGATGCGGGGAATCCCCGGAATGGAAGTCTATTGTCCCGCGGATGAAGACGACCTGTTGAAAATGCTTCCGGCCGTATGGGCATCGCCCCATCCCGCCTATGTCAGGATCAATCATACAAAAGGAGAATGGGAACACCAGCCCTTCGAACCGGGCAAAGCGGAGACCATTGCCGAAGGCCGAGATATAACCCTGCTGGTGCACGGGTTTCTTTTTAAGAACGCACAGCGTGCCAAATATTTATTGGAGCAACAGGGCTTTTCGGTTGGCTTGATAAATATGCGTTCCCTGAAACCCGTAGATGAAGCGGCGATTATCCAGTGCGCTTTGCACAGCGAGTCGCTCGTGACGGTAGAAGATCATCTTTTGACCGGTGGGTTGTATTCCATCGTGGCGGAAGTGTTGCTGCGGGCGCGTATCAGTGCGCATGTTATCCCCCTTGCTTTAAAAGAACGCTGGTTCAAACCGGGCCTGCTGACCCATGTGTTGGATCATGAAGGGTTCACACCCGTGCAAATAGCGGAACGGGTTGTGAGAGAATTACAAACAGTAAAAAAATAATCACCTATGCCAAATAAAGTTGCTTTCAACGAAGCGTATCCCCTTGTGAGCGAATCGGACAAACTATATCAAAGAGCAGTTAAGATCATGACGCCCGTTACACAAACCCTCGCAAAGGGACCAGGACAGTATGTAAACGGTGTAGCGCCCAAATATTTAAAAAGAGGCCGCGGCTCGCATGTGTGGGATGTGGACGGCAATGAATTTCTCGATTACAATATGGGGATAGGCCCTGTTTCACTGGGCTATTGCTACCCTGCGGTCGACGAAGCCATCCGGGAGCAGCTAAAGGACGGTATTACTTTTTCCATGATGCACGAGCTGGAAGTAGTTCTATGTGAACTGGTTCACCGCGTGATTCCCAATGCAGAAGCAATCCGCATTAGCAAAACCGGGGCCGATGTCACCAGTGCGGCGGTGCGGGTGGCGCGGGCGTGGTCAGGAAGAAAGAAAATCCTTTGCTGCGGGTACCACGGGTGGCACGACTGGTATATTTCCGTTACCAGCCGCAACAGCGGCATACCGGCTGAAATCAGCGACCTGACTTCTACGTTTGAATACAACAACATCGAATCGGTAAAAGCGGCGCTGGATGCTGATACCGCCTGTGTCATCCTTGAACCCTTTGTTTTTGAAGCGCCCAAACCGGGTTTCCTCGAAGAATTAAAAGCAGTTTGCGAAGCAAACGGCACGCTGTTGATCTTCGACGAAATGTGGACGGGCTTCCGGGTGGCGCTGGGAGGCGCGCAGGAATATTTTGGCGTGGTGCCCGACCTTGCCTGCTATTCCAAAGCCTTCGCCAATGGAATGCCTATCTCCCTGCTGACCGGCAGGAAGGATGTCATGCAATTGTTTAATGAAGAAGTATTTTTCTTTACCACGTTTGGAGGTGAAGCCCTGTCGATGGCCGCCGCCATCGCCACTATTCATGAAATGGAGCAGCAAAAAGTGCCCGCTTACCTGGCCGAAAAAGGAAAGCTGTTGAAAGATGGTTACAACGGGATAGCCGCCGAACTGGGCATCGCCGCATTTACCAAATGTGTTGGCTTCGACTGCCGTTCCCTGGTCAGCTTTGATCCCTCTGCCGGCAACCCGCTGGAATTAAAATCATTTATGCAGCAGGAGTTGATAAAGAAAGGCATCCTGTGGTCCGGGTTTCATAACATGAGCTTTAGCCACAGCGATGAGGATATTGCTTATACGCTGCGGGCCTACCGCGTGGTGTTGGGCCTGTTGAAGACCGCCATCCAGGAAGGTGATGTTGTGGCAAGGCTTCACGGCGCCCCGGTAGAACCCGTTTTCCGGAAAGTCAGCCAGTTTAATACCAAGCCCAAAGTGAAATAAATGGATGTAAAAGATTCCTTTTTACTGGACAATAAAGTAGCCATCGTCACCGGCGCCTGTGGTTTATTGGGCCGCCAGCATTGCCGGGCGCTGGCGGAAGCAGGAGCTTCCGTAGTGGTAGCCGATCTCGATGGAGCGGCCAGTAAGGAGTTTGCTGCTGAATTGGGAAAGCAGCACCTGGGCGTTGACCTGGATGTGACCGATAAGGAATCGCTGAACAATACCCTGCAAATGGTTTTGAGACGCTATGAACGGGTGGACGTGCTGGTCAACAACGCAGCCATCAACGATATGTTTGAAAATCCATTGCTGGCGGCCGAGCAATCCATGTTTGAAAATTATCCATTCCAGCTATGGCAGCGTTCGCTGGACGTAAATATAAGCGGTATATTTCTTTGTTCGCAGGTATTCGGGTCGGTCATGGCAGAGCAGAACAGCGGAAGCATTATTAATATCGCTTCCACGTATGGCGTAGTGGCGCCGGATCAATCGATCTATATCAATGAAAGAGGGGAACAGGATTTTTTTAAATCCCCCTCGTACCCCGTTACCAAATCTGCGGTCATTGGGTTCACCAAATACCTGGCGGCATACTGGGGGCATAGAAACGTGCGCGTAAATGCACTTTCTCCCGGTGGTGTGGAAAATAGCCAGCAACCGTTTTTCGTACAGAACTACGCACGTAAAACATTATTGAACCGGATGGCAAAGCCGGGAGATTACAAGGCGGCCATCGTTTTTCTTGCCAGTGACGCCTCTTTGTATATGACAGGAGCGAATTTAATCATCGATGGTGGCTGGACAGCTATCTAAAACAGGAACATGAGCGATACAAGTTTAAAGAAAAAGGCCTTACAGATTAAATTATTGCTGACAGACGTGGATGGCGTGCTGACCGACAACGGTGTGTATTATTCCGAACGCGGGGAAGAAATGAAGCGCTTTTCCATCCGTGATGGAATGGGTGTGGAACGTCTTCGCAAACTGGCCGGGATTGAAACCGGCATTATCACCGGCGAAACCTCGGGCTCCGTGGTCAAACGGGCGGAAAAGCTACAGATTGTCGAAGTGCATCTCGGCGTAAAAGACAAAGCCGGCCGCCTCAAAGAAATATTGGAAAGGAAGGCGCTTAGTCCCGCCGAAGTAGCTTTTATCGGCGACGATGTAAATGATCTTGAAATTATGAAAGCGGTGGGGCTGACGGCCTGCCCCGTAGACGCCATGCAAATGGTGCTTGCACAAGTGGATTATACCTGTAAAAACAAGGGGGGTGATGGCGCTTTCCGTGAGTTTGCGGAATGGCTGATCGCCTCCCGCCCATAAAATAAAACACATTTTTTACACCTTGTAAAACTATTCGCTATGAAAAGTATCACTATCAGTTCAACCAGGAGCATTGGAGAAGATCAACCGGTGTATATCATCGCCGAGATTGGCATCAACCACAATGGTTCGCTAGAGACCGCGCAGCGGCTCATCGAAGCGGCGGCGGAGGCGGGCTGCGATGCCGTAAAATTCCAGAAGCGAACGCCCGAATTGTGCACGCCAAAAGATCAGTGGCACCTCGAGCGGGATACTCCCTGGGGACGTATGACCTATATCAACTACCGGAAGATGATCGAATTCGGGCAGGAAGAATATGCGGCGATCGACAAGTATTGCAGGGACCTGGGGATTGACTGGTTTGTGTCCTGCTGGGATGAAGAAGCCGTCGATTTTATTGAGCAGTTCAATCCCGGCCTGTACAAACTGGCTTCCGCTTCACTCACGGACATGGCCCTGATCGAAAAAGTAAAAGATACAGGCAGGCCTTTTATACTTTCCACGGGCATGTCGACCATGCATGAAATCAACGAAGCAGTGCTGCGCTTTGAATCCGACCGGATGATGATAGCCCATTCCACCTCGGCCTATCCCTGCTCGCCGGAAGAACTTAATTTACAAATGCTGCGCAGCCTTGCGCGGGAATATCCCGGTATACCGCTTGGTTATTCGGGTCATGAGACCGGCCTTGCCACCACGCTGGCCGCCGTGGCAATAGGCGCTTGTTTTGTTGAACGCCATTTTACACTCGACCGGGCCATGTGGGGTTCCGACCAGGCCGCTTCTGTAGAACCACAGGGAATGCAGCGGCTGGTAAAAGATATTCGTGACATTGAAAAGGCGCTGGGCGATGGTGTCAAAAAAGTGTATGACAGCGAAATGAGCGCCCTGAAAAGACTCAGGAGAAAGCCCGGCATGGTAAATAGCTGATATGGATCATATTGTCTATTATACTACCGGCCTGCTTTTACTCAGCATTGTCATCCTGGTGCTACTGGAAAGAAAATTTCCCTACCGGGAGGGGATGCCTTTTTTCCGGGAAGGGTTTTGGGTGGACCTTGTCTGGTACACGTTGATCCAAAGTTATTTCCTGAAGATTTTCATTTTTGATTATATCATTTACCCGGCTGATAAAGCCTGGCATCTTTCCCGGCTTCGCCTCGTGATGGCATGGCCGCTGTGGGTACAGGTATTGTTTTTCCTGGTCATCCATGATTTTTATATTTACTGGTTTCACCGCTGGCAGCACCGGAGCAAACTATTGTGGCGAACGCACGAAGCGCACCATTCCAATAAAGCCGTCGACTGGCTGGCCGGTACCCGGTCGCATAGCCTCGAAATTTTAATCAACCAAACGGTGGAGTTCGCACCCATTGTATTGCTCGGGGCCAGCCCGTTGGTCATACCCATCAAGGCCCTGGCCGACGCCGTTTGGGGTATGTATATCCATTCCAATATCAATGTACGGTCGGGCCGCCTGCAATACATCATCAACGGCCCTGAAATGCATCTTTGGCACCATGCCGATGACCGCAGGGTCTTTCATGCCAATTTCGCCACCAAACTGGCGTTGTGGGACTGGCTTTTTGGAACGGCTTACCTGCCCGCCGGGAAACCGGCGCAATATGGTTTGTACTATGATTACCCGAAGGACTATTTTATACAACATGCGTTTGCCTTCAAACGGGTGGATGAGAAAAAGCTGTTGAAGCATAAAACATTCCGGTGGTATGCCGGCTTGCGCCCCCGGCTGGTAAAATGGTTTTCGCGAACAGGAGAGTAAAAAAAATCGTATGGGCTGGATATATCTTTTTATCGCCTCTTTATTTGAAATTGCCTGGACCTTCTCTTTAAAGTTTATGGATTTTAAAAAGATAAGGGCTATTTCATGGACTCATTTCTTTGCCGACAATACGGGTATTCTTAGCCTGGCGCCCTTATTGGGATACATCGTTTTTGGATTGGGGAATGTTTATTTCTATTCCACCGCCATGAAACAGATCCCTACTTCCACGGCCATGGCTGTCTGGCTGGGTGTGGCGCTGGTGGGCGTGAAAATACTGGACATTACCGTCTACAAACAACCCATCCAGTATGCACAGCTTTTTTATTTCCTGCTTATATTGATTGGTGTTATCGGCCTGCGAAAGACCAGCGCATAGGTTCATTAAAATGCTTCGCGCAACTGCACGTTGAAGGCATTGGAGCTTGCCCCGGCGCCATAATCGATCCGCAGGTTTAATTTTTCTTTTTTGCTCAACATAAACCGCAGGCCGCCGCCCCAGCTGTAGTGAAAGCCATTGACACAAAAATCACTTGCCCCCGGCGCCACCTGCCCCAGCGCGGCAAACCCGACAGCTCCCAGGCGCCAGAAAAGGAATTGCCGCCATTCGGCCTGTCCCGCCACCAGGCATTTGTCGGTAAACCGGCCGGCGTAATACCCACGCATCATATCGGAACCGCCCACCTGTTCCAGCTTACGGAAAGGGATACTCCCCGAGCCAAGCCCGCTGATGGCCTGCAATGCCAGCACCGATTTGCCGGAGAATGAAATAAACTTCCGCAGGTCAAGATTGAAAAGCGTAAAATTAAAATCACTGCCCGTTACATTGCTGTAGAAAATGTATTGCAGTTCGGCAAAGCTGCCGCGGGTAGGGCTGAACGCATTATTGCGGGTGTCGATCGTTACCAGCGGCCCGATGCCCGATGTATTGCCTCCATAGCGGCCAACGATGTTTTGCTGGTCGAAGATGCCGTTGGGCGTGTACTTAACCGCCCCTGTATGTTGAAATTCGTAAGACACGCCAATATAGAATTTCCGGTACACCCGGTGAAGAAACTGAGGGTTGACAACATACTGTTCCTGCGAATAGCCTTCCACCACATCCGAAGAGCTATGATTGCCGAGGCCCCAGAACTGCGCCGGGAAATAACTGTAGGAAGCCTGGAACCGCGCAATGCTGTTCTCGTGTAGAAAAAAGATGCCCGCGTTAATGGCCAGTATCAATTGCTTTTTGGTGGTATACAAGCCCAGCACGCTGGCATTGGAGGTGCGGGTGGCGCTGTCGCGCAGCTCTTTCCTGTTGGGTTGAAAGAAAACGGCGGATACGCCGCCAAAGCCCCAGCCGGTTTCGGGGGCATACACGATAAAGGGAAAAACCAGTAAGCTGTTGTTGGTTGCAGCAGGAATGGAATCGTGTTGGTGTTGTTCGGTAGCAGCAACTGCACAAAAACCACTGGCCAGGAAAAACACACAGACCAATAATTTCATTTGCAAAAATAAAGATTGCGGCACAAATACGCAGCTTGTTGCCGTCTTGTGAGAACTAAAAGACGGTGAATTAATTAAATGATCACGCAGGGGTAAATATCAAATTTCCATTAAATTCCCCGGGCCGGGAGAAGGTTTATCTTTTATAGGCTAACTTTAAAAGAAAAAGTTATGGACGCAACTACCAATAGTCTTGACTGGTTTGAAATACCGGTTATCGATATGCCACGGGCAAAACATTTCTACCAGGTGCTATTCAGCATTCACATGGACGAGTTTGCCATGGGCGACATGCAAATGTCTTTTTTCCCGTCCGACCCGCAGAGTGGTAAACTGTCCGGTGGACTGGCAAAAAGCCCTTATCATACGCCCTCTATGGAAGGCGTGATCGTCTACATCAACGGAAATCCCGATCTCAGCAGTGCACTGGATAAGGTGGTCGACGCAGGCGGTGAAGTGCTGATGCCGAAAACAGCCATTGGGTCCGGTCATGGATTTATGGCCTTTTTTAAAGACACTGAAGGCAACCGCGTAGGGATACATTCCAACGCCTGAACAGCGGTGGAAACACGGGTCACCGGTTTTTGAACCAGGCCGAAAGTTCCTGTATATGATCGGTATTGATATAATCCACGTGCAGGCGGGTAAAAATATCCCAGGCGGCGGGCATATCCGGTGCATCCCAAAAACGGACGGTCTTCTTCAGCTCGTGCGCCTTGCGGATAATGGAATCCAGCAGGGCATCGTCAGGAGCCGGTAAACTGTCCCTGCCATTCCAGCGCGTATAGCGTTTTATGTTATCGCTGAGCATAACTATTTTCGACAGCGATGCATCGCTGTAGTGCTTGTACAATTCCCCGTCGAACCAGATAAAAGAAGGCCAGGAAGTAAACGATGAATCGGGCGGGCGGTTGCCGGAAATAGCAAATTGTATGTTTTTTGAATGGATAAGCGCGGGGTATTGTTTCAATACTTCCACGAGCCTGCCCAGGGTGACTACGCCCCCTGTTTTTACGTCAATCATCATCTGCAATTTCCGGGCGGGGTCTTTATAGGGATTGCCTTTATTGAGTTTTACTTTCTCCAGCAGGGGGTCGAGGTACAGGCTTTGCAGGGTCCGTTTGTACACGAGGTCGGCAGGCGTATGGCCTACAATCAGCGAATCGTTGTGCAGGAAAATATCGGCTTCGATGGAACCAAAGGTTGCATCGTAGGCTAAAAAGAAGGGCGTTTTTTGCTCATAGTCATTGTGCGAATGAGCATTGGCCGTAGTATAGCGCACCGGCTGCGCCTGGCTGCCCTGCAGCCAACAAACAAGGACCGGTAATAGTAGATACTTCATAAACGAGGTGATAGGTTGCAGGCACAAAACTATTGCTTGTACAAGATACGCCTGTTTACTTCCTCCTTCTTAATGAAGATTTCATATTGCCGGTCCCCGGAAAAAAGCAACTATTTATCAGGGTCTTGCGGTATTGCCGGAGCTCATTCCCCTATGGGTGCTATCCATAGGTGTGAAGGCCTGCCCGTTGCAATTGGTGAAATACACATAATAGCCGCGATCATAAAACCGGTAGATTTTACAACCGTCCTGTTGGAAGAGGTATTCCACTTTATAGTCGGCATTGTTTTGGGCCAGGGTCCGGCTGATGGGCTGCTGCACGGTGCAGGCAGTAAATAAAAACGCCGGGAGAATGAGTAGTAAATATTTTTTCATAATAAATTATTTACCTGAAATTAGATCATTCATCCATACGATAAAAGACCGCGATACAACTTTGGCTTTTAATTGATTCTTAATCCCGGTTATCCATTTCCTTTACCATTCAGATAACACGACCCATTGCCGGGTCGGTTTTGGCGTCGCGCCCCGTTTAAATGCCTTCATTACACCCCACCGGGCGTTCGGCTGTGCCTACGCCGGTTTTTATTGTAGCTTGCAGCTACTCTTTACTCATCCCCCTTTTGTCCACCCTTGTTTTTTTGCAGTCGGTTTTTTTATTCCAACATTTGTATATTGTTTTTCCAAGACCATTAAACCAACCCAAGCATGGCAAAATCAATAAAGCAAATAGCCGTAGCAGAAGAGACCATTATCAATAAAATTTACCTGCTCCGGGGGTATAAAGTGATGCTGGATCGTGACCTTGCAGAACTGTATGGAGTGGAAACGAGGCGATTAAAGGAGCAGGTCAACAGGAACCTTGAGCGCTTCCCCCGTCATTTTATGTTCGAGCTGACCCAGGAAGAAAGTGAAATCTTAAGGTCGCAAAATGCGACCTTAAGACACGGCGCTCACTCCAAGTATCTGCCTTATGCCTTTACGGAGCATGGCGTATTAATGTTATCCAATGTATTAAAGAGCGGCCGGGCCATCGAAATGAGCATAAAAATCATCGATGTGTTTGTAAAGCTCCGGGAAATGCTGCTTACCCACAAAGACATTTTACTAAAGCTGGAACAACTGGAACAACAGGTCGTACAGAACAGCACGGATATACAGATGATATTTACCGCCCTCAAAGAACTGCTTCACCAACCACGGGAACCACGGCCCCGGGTTGGCTTCCGAAGAAATGACGAAAAGGAATAAATAAATCCTGCTGCTCGTGCAAGCACAGACTGGCGCAGGAATGCTGCCGTGCCTGGTGTGTGGGCGTTCCTGTGCCTTTTCATTCAAATAACCTGCCCCATTGCCGGGTCGGTTTTGGCGTCGCGCCCTGTTTCCACCCGCCCCGCATATCTTCTTTCAAACAGCGGCTGTCCTTTCACCCGCACGGTGAAATCATACCAGCCATAGCTATTGCTTAGATCGAGTACAAGCACGGTTTGTTTTTTTGCATCCAGTACCTGCGTGCGCAGAGGCGTTTTATAAGCATTATCAGTGATTTCTATTTCAGGTACGGGAGTACCGGTAGCCCCTATATTCAGCAATATATTCCCTGTGAGTTCGATACCCGCCGTTTTATTGCGCTCGTAATAACAGTTTATTTCAACGCTGGGGTCTTGTGCGCTGCCCTTGAATTCGCGGTAGAACCCATTGGGCCCGTACACCCTCAACTGGTACTGCCCGTTTTCAAAATCACTGATCGTCCAGTTGTCTTTCAGCGCATCACCTGCCGTCACTGCATACGATCTTGCCTGCACCGCCTCCCCCTGGTAAACACCGGGAACGTACACATTAAACGGAGCACCGAGAGAAGCAGCACCGAATATTTGATTGGAGGAAGTCATTACTACGCTTACCGATTGCTTGTCGGCGTTCAGCCGGCATTCCGCATACAGTTCATAAGGCAGGGCGCAGGAGGGGCGGATGCCTTTTTCCTGTACCGGCACCAGGGGCGATTGTTGCGGATGTTGATTGACAGCGGCGATCTCTTCTGCCGTCAATGGCTTAAAATTGGAAGGAGCGTCTTTGAACTTAGCCTTGTGGATGCTTTCAATAAAAGCATCCCGTTCCAGCGGGGTGGGCGCCGTCACCGGTTCGCCATTCCAGGGCCTGAACACCGAACTCAAATCACCACATATCGTACGACGCCAGTCGCTGATATTGGATTCTCTGATTTGCTTACCCGTTTTCTTCAACAGGAATTTTTCCAGCATTTGCAGCGAAGAGGTATGATCAAATACTTCCGAACATACCCAGCCGCCCCGGCTCCAGGGAGAGGCTACGACCAGGGGTACCCGGTAGCCAAGCCCGATAGGGCCTTCCCGCTCATGGTCTTTTTTCGATTGCTGTTCCGGGCCGCTTACATAATCCACGGCGGTATTGATGGGGTCGGATACTTTGCCCGTGCCCGTCTTGTGCGGATGCGGCGCCACAAAAGGAGGCACATGGTCGAAATAGCCGTCGTTTTCATCGTAGGTCAGTATGAAGATCGTTTTCTTCCATACCTCCGGGTTTTTCGTGAGTATGTCCATTACCTCGCTGATATACCAGGCACCGTACCAGGCGGCGACAGGGTGGTCGGAGAAATTCTCCGGGGCTACCAGCCAGGACACGGTAGGCAGTTGACCGGTCTTCACATCCTCGCGAAACTGGTGCAGTATGTCTCCTTTTGGCACTTTTACTTCACGGGAGGTCTTGCCGTCCTTGTATTTCAGCGTATCGAGCTGGCGATAGTTAGGGTCTTTTTTATTGGTGGAAAAGGCCTTGTCATGGATATTTTTATCGTGTTGCGATAACTGGTCATATTTTTCGCGGGTATAGTTTTTCTGATCCGCCTCCACAACGAGCTGGTAGCGTTTTAGCGCCGCCAGCTTTGCCGCGCTTTTTTTCGCTTCTTCCGAACCCGCGGCGAGGGTGGGCAACAACTGCTCCTCTTTTTTAACCGCATCCGCCAGCTGCACCGATTCTTTGGGCAGGTTGGCAATATATTCGGCCGACAGCTTTACCCGGTATTGTTTGAAAAGCTCCAGCGGGTTGTCGCCAAAATTGGCCAGCCATCCTTCTTCTTCGCCCTCGAATCCCACGCCGACGCTCAACTCATTTTGATACACCTTCCATGAAACGCCGTTTTCTTCCAGCCGCTCGGGGAAGCTGGTCCAGCGCGCCCAACGCTCATAATCTACATCCTCGTTCCACACATTGGCCTGCGATTGCTCGTATTGCTGATCGCGGATCGTGCCCGTCCAGAAAAACAGGCGGTTGGGTGTAGTGCCCGTCAGCGAAGAACAAAAATGCTGGTCGCCCACCGTAAACGCATCGGCCAGTGCATAATAAAAAGGAATGTCTTCCCGCGTGTAATAGCCCATCGTTAGGGGCATGTCAGCATATTCTTTGTGGTCGGAACGTTTTGCTTCCAGCCATTTATCGTATTTGCCGTTATTGCGTGCATCGGTTTGGTTGGACCAGGTATGGGGAAGTGAATGCATCCAGGTGGCATTGGTCCCTTTGATGTCCAGGTGAAAAGGCGTAAAGGTTTCCCCTTTTGCGTTCGATTGAAGCCATACCAGGTTTTTATCGGGCAGCGTAATGGCGCGGGGATCATTATAGCCCCGCACGCCCTGCAAGGTGCCGTACGTATGATCGAAGGAACGGTTTTCCTGCATCAGGAACACGATGTGCTCCGCATCCAGCCAGGTGCTGCCGGGAGCGGGGTCGATGGCCAGTGCGCGCTGGATGGCCGGCGGCAATACGTTCAATAAGCCGGCGCCGGCTGACAATGCAGCGGCTTTTTTTATAAACTCTCTGCGGGTATCCATAGTATAACAGGTAAATAGTGACGGAATAAAGTTAGGGTAAGATTTTACCCGTTACTAATTTTTAAAGTGCCCCTTGCCGGCTTTTTTAAGGAAACCGGCCGTGGCAGGTAATTTGTTGCAGCAACTATAACTATTTCATCACTTTAATTATGTGTTATGCCATACATCACAACAAGAAAAGACAGTAAACACCCTGTCCGGCTTTATTACGAAGACTGGGGGGAAGGAAACCCCGTGGTGTTTATTCATGGCTGGCCGGTCAGCCATGAAATGTGGGAATACCAGCTGACGCAGCTCCCCGGGGAGGGGTTTCGTTGTATTGCTTATGACCGCAGGGGTTTCGGTCAATCCGACAAGCCCTGGGACGGTTATGATTATACCAGCCTGGCCACCGATCTGAAAGCCCTGCTGGACGAACTCGACCTGGAAGGAGTGACCCTGGTTGGTTTCTCGATGGCGGGTGGGGAAGTGGTGCGCTACTGCAGCCTGTTCGACTGTGAGCGGCTGGCGAAAGTAGTGCTGGTAAGCTCCATTGCTCCCTATATGTTGCAAACAGATACCAACCCGGACGGGGTCCCGCAGGAAACGTTCGATACGATGCTGGCGAAACTGGAAGAGGACAGGCCCGCGTTCCTGGCTGAATTCGGAAAACAGTTTTTCGGCGTTGGCTGGGCCACCCACCCGGTGAGCAATGAAATCCTGGACTGGATGCAGGGACTGGCGCTGTGCGGATCGCCCAGGGCTACTATCGAATGTGCGAAATCCTTTGCCGGCACGGATTTCAGAAGGGAAATGAAAAATATCAGGGTGCCGGTATTGATTATCCACGGGGATGCCGATAAAACGGTGCCGATTGAACCAACAGGCGCGCAGGCCGCCAAAATGCTGCCCAATGCCATCTACCGGGTATACGAAGGAGCGCCGCACGGCTTATTTATAATCGATCAACAGCAATTGAACCAGGACCTGGCGCAATTTATCAGCACCGGGTCCGTAATGGATTATCGCCTGCGCACGGAAGAAGCGCACGCATAAGATAGTGAAGACCGGATTTGTGCGAAAACTGCCTTTCTGAAGGCAGTTTTTTTGCTGCGCGGTAACCAATAAATACCCTAAATGTTCACATGCTGTGTTAATATTTAAATAATTTAAAATCAATATATCATCCTCTTTGGGGGCGAATAACCACTTATCTTTGCGCCACCCTTTTAAAAGGGTTCCAACCCTAATCTGTAGAAGCCCGTTATTACGTAAATAGTTTTGTAAAGATTTGTAGATTTTATGCCTATTTTATTTTTTTTCCTTGCCCACTGGTTCCTGTCCCTGTTTTGTCAAACGTTTTTCCTGCATCGGTACGCTTCTCATAAGATGTTTACCATGAATAAACCCTGGGAGCGTTTTTTTTATGGCTTTACCTTCCTCGTGCAGGGCGCTTCTTTTCTCAACCCAAGGGCTTATGCCATCATGCACAAAATGCACCATGCCTACAGCGATACGGAAAAGGACCCCCATTCGCCGCATTTCTTTAAAGACGTATGGCAGATGACCATGCAGACCAAAGACATTTACCTCAACTATGTCAACCATAAAATAGAACCGGAAAAAGCATTTCGCGGCGCCTACCCCGAGTGGCCGCTGGTGGATAAGATCAGCAATTACTGGACGGTGCGGATTTTGTTTGGCCTGGGCTATCTTATGTTTTACATTCAATTTGCCACGTATTGGTGGATGTTCCTGCTGCTGCCCGTTCACTTTTTTATGGGACCGGTGCACGGCGCCATCGTCAATTGGTGCGGTCACAAATACGGTTATTCCAATTACAACAACGACGATCATAGCAAGAACACCGTGCCCATCGATATTTTCCTGATGGGAGAGCTGATGCAGAACAACCATCACAAAAGTCCCAACAGCATCAACTTCGCCAAAAAATGGTATGAATTCGATCCTACCTATCCCGTTATTCTTTTACTCAACCGGGTGAGGATTATTAAGTTGAAGAAGTGAGTAGTGAGTGGTCAATTACTTTTTAATCGCCACGGTGCGATCTTCCCTGAATCCCAAAAAGACAAGGGCGGCGACAAAACAAAGAACAAAGCCAAGCAGCCCGTTGAGTCGTATGCCATAATCATGGCCTATGTCTTTGCCATGCACCAGGAACATGGCGAATAAGGCAATCCCGATTGTCTGGGCGATTTTCATAAAGAAATAACGAACCGCAAAATAAATGGCTTCCTTATTGGCGCCCGTTTTCCGGGTGTCTTCCGCAATTACTTCCGCGAGTATAGCCACCGGCAGCATGTTGAGCGAAGCAAAGGGTATGGCTGCCAGTACAACAAGCGCAAAGATCTGAACATGGGCTTCAATCGCCGGTTTGCCAAGAAAATAAATACCGGCAAAAGCGACCGAAAGCAGCAGCAGTGACACTATTATGATCGGCTTTTTCCCTATCTTTTTTGAAAGGACGCTCACCAGCGGGTAAAAAATAAAGGATACCAGTACCATCGTGATCATCAGCTTATTGCCGATGGCTTCAGGCAGTCGCAGCAATACCGTTACAAAATACATGATGCCCGAACTGATGATGGTGATCGCGAGGAAAAAGGAAAAATCGGCTACGATAAAAAACAGGAAATTACGATTGGTAAGCGTTTGCCTCAATGCCTTGAAGATCGGAACGGCGCTTGACTTGCCGGTGGAAAACTCCTTTTCATTGATATTCCATGCAGTGATGCCCATGAATATGCCGGCCAGCGCGGCCAGCATGATCACCGTATACTGCAGGGCCGCCAGCCGGGACTCCACGCCAAAAGAATGTTGCAATAGATCAGTTATATTAAAAGCATTTGAACCGATGGCAATGCCGACTACATAGCCTACCGATTGCCAGGTCGATAACCTTACTTTATCATGCGATCCCGGGGCCATCTCCGGCAACAACGCGTTGTAGGGTATGATATAGGTAGTGGTGGATACATAAAAACCGATCAGCGCAAGGATCAACCACACGGTATTGGCCGTACTTTCCGACTGGTGCAGCGGGTGAAATATCAGGCAGCAAAAGATAACAGAGGGCAGTATAGCCCTTTTCATAAAAGGTATGCGCCGTCCTTTAGGGTTCCTGCTCCGGTCGCTCAACTGCGCTATCATTGGATCGAAAATAGCATCCGTCAGCCGCCCGCTGGCCGTGATAAGAGAAATAAGGTTGAACACTCCGAAAATGACCGCCTGGCTGATCAACACGGGCAGGCCGCTGCTGGACGGGGGCGCATACACATACACCAGTATGACGCTGATTAGGTTGATCATCACGCTCCAGCCCATCATGCCGAATGCGTAAATAACCTGTTTTTTAAGCGAAAGCGATGTTGCCTGCATGAACAATATTAATATTAAATGCCTGTCTTGCCGTATCAAACAGCAGGTATAGCGCCGGTATGGATAAAGGTATAAGGATTTATTTGAAGCAGGTTAACCTGTTTTTTCAACTCTATTAACAGGGTGTATTAAAATATGCAAAACGGCAGTCTCCGCGAGGCGGAATAGTTTGAAGGCAGTAGTCATTCCGTTAACTTTAAGAACGAACGATTCGTGTATTTTAAACATGTTATGTGAAGCAGGGAACTATCTGTTTGCTTTTCCTCGGCTGCTGCCTGTCAGTGTCGCTGCGCTCCGGGGCGCAAACGGCTCCTGCGGATACCGTGTTCAGCCGGCAGGCATTGGCCCTGCTCGAACAGTCCTACAAAAAACAGGCTGCCGAAAACCTCCGCCTATACAATGGCGGCGAATACCTTCCCCACGCGCATGGAGTAAAAGGCTTCCCGTTTTTGGGGTCGCCCGACCCGTTGAAGGGCTCCGTTTTTTATGACGGCAACCTTTATGAAGATGTGGGCATGCAATACGACCTGGAAGAGGACAACCTTGTTATCCGCGACTATTCCGGCAATTATTCCATCTGCCTGGTAAAACAGAAAATAGCTTATTTCATCATCGATGGCCATCGCTTTGTGTATCTACAGGCTGGCAACGGGCTGCCCTCGGCTGGTTTTTATGAAAGCCTGTACAGTGGCAAAACGGGTGGCTATGCCCGCAGGCAAAAAAAAATCCTCTCGCTCGACCCGACCGGCAGCGATGCCAGTTATCATTCCTACAATGAATATTTTATAGAGAAAGGGGGTGTTTATATCCCGGTGAAAAACGAGCGCGCCGTACGGCGATACTATACCCAACTAAAAGACTAACATGCGTTGCTGTTGCCTGTTTGTGATTATTGTCTTATCCTTTTGCCAGCGGGCGGCTGCGCAGAAAGCAACCTCCATCAGCGGCGATTTCTCCAATTATTCCTTTCCCCAGTTCGTAGCCGAAATAGAAATACGTTCGGGTTACCATTTTTATTATGACGCAGCGGAGATGGACAGTTTCCCGGTCAACATAAAAGCCGACCAGGAAACCCTTGCCCAGCTATTGGACCGCTTGTTTGAAAAAACACTTTTTCATTATGCCATCGATTCGACCGGCCGTGTTTTTATTACCCATCGTTTTGTGATCAATACCCGGCTGCCCGCCGGTTTTTTTGCCCCTTCCGCGAC
>DASYCT010000538.1:0-3781 GCA_036500065.1 Chitinophagaceae bacterium
GAAGCGATCCAACTGTGCTTCGGGCAGGCGATACGTGCCTTCATGCTCCACCGGGTTTTGCGTGGCCACGACGATAAAGGGCCGGCTCATGGGATACGTGCGGCCGTCGACCGTTATCTGGCGCTCTTCCATTACTTCAAAGAGAGCGGCCTGGGTCTTGGCGGGGGCGCGGTTGATTTCATCTATCAGCACAATATTGCCGAACACGGGACCGGCCCTGAATTCGAAAGAGGCATCTTTCGGGTTGAAAACCGACGTACCTATCACATCGCTGGGCATTAAATCAGGGGTAAACTGTATGCGGCTGAACGGAACATCGAGCGATTTTGACAGCAGCCGCGCCGTAAGCGTTTTGGCTACCCCGGGCACTCCTTCTATCAGCACATGGCTGTTGGCCAGTACAGCGGCTATCAGCAGGTCTACCATGTTTTTCTGTCCTACGATTACTTTACCTATTTCATGCCGTATGCCATTCACGGCATCGCTGAGCGCTGAAAGATCGGTGCGGGATTCAAAGAAATTGTCTTGTTCCATTACCTGGCTTGTTTATAGAAATTATCAATGAGTTGATTAATGTACAGGAGCTCTTCCGCGCTGATGGCAGGGCTTATCCTGCACATGCTTACCTGGTTTACGATTTCGGTTATTTCAGACAGCGGGATGCCTGAACGGTGGCTGAGCTGCCCGGCAAACTCCTCGTTTATTTCCCGGGTGGAAATGCCAAAGCGAACGCGTATATAATCCAGCCAATGGCCGATTTTCTTATCTGCAATGTTGCGGTGGTGCTTTTGGTTGTAATACACCCGGCTGACCGTTTCCACAAATTCTTTGGAATCATTTTTAGGGGGCGCCACGATGGGAATGATCCGCTGCCGGCGTTTAAGCTGGAACAGCACGTACAGCACCATCGACAGCAGGGCGATGTAATAAGCCCAGCGAAGATTGCCCTGGCTCAGCACCATGTTGAGCTGGGGTTCGGCTTCACTGCCCTGGGATTTATAGTATTCATCCCAGTAAATCGCGGAAGGGTTATCGGAGAAAAAGGAAAATACTTTATTGATGTATTCGATGTTATTGTCTTTTAACGCAAAATAGTTGGTGAACACTTTCGGCGCCGCATGCAAATACAGGAAGCCCGACCCTATGTTGACCCGGATAAAATTGGCCTGTCCATAATTGTTTACGCCGAGTATGGTGGTATGACCGGTATCTACCTTATCGAAATAGCCATCGAGGGTTCCTTTTTCCAGTGAATAATCTTTGCGGGACTTCAGCAGCGGGTTGGTAAAATTGATGGTAGCCGAATCCTTCCTGGTTTCCACGAGGGAGCCGTACCAGTCGATGTCCACATGAAATTTTTCCTTAAAACTCTTGTCCAGGCTTTCGGTGGCGATGAATACGGTATTGCCTCGTTTTATATAACGGTACAGTTCATCCTCATCGGTTTCGGTAGTCCCGAGACTGCCGTTGATAAGCAGGTACAATTCATTTTCTGCCACGCTGTTGTTCACATGGTCGTAAACGGGGAGTTTTTGTTCCGTGGCGGGCTGGTCATGGAAGTAGCTTTTCAGTTCGTTGAATACTATCCAGGTGCCATACGGTATTTTATCGTGGCTGCTGAAGGTCGGCGACCAGTCGATGGTGCGGGGGCGGTTGTATTCCGCCACCATGTATAACACTACCAGCGTTACCAATACGATGATATACCATTTCATCCACTTCATCCGGGCAGCTGTCGTTGAAAAGTTTGAAAATGCTGTTGCAGTTCCGCGAACCGGTCTTCCCGCACGGGGAAGTCGCCGTACCAGGCATAGTCGTAGGCAAGGGTAAGCCAGGCAAAGTCTTTATAGTAATCGCTGCCAAAAAGCTCCTGTGCATAGACATCATTCGTCTTATTGAGCTTCCAGCGTATCAATTCGCGATCGGCCATGCGGCGAAGCGTCTGGAGATACAGCAGGCGTATGCCCAACCGGTAGTTTTTTTGTTCAATGGCTTTTGCGATGGCTTCGTTGAAATTGATGGCGTATATATCATCTTCGGTGACCACGTAATCGAGTTCCTCTGCTTTTTTATTGCCGGTAAATAAACCGATGCGCTGCATACCGGTAAATTTGAGAATGGCATACACAAAAGCCGAGATACAGAGTCCCCAGAGCACCAGTTTTATAAAACTCCACCAGGCATTGTCGGATGCCGCCCTGCCAATATTCCTGTTGACCCATGCCCAGAACCTGTCCCATAAACTCATCCCCTCGGCGTGTTGCTGGCTATAATTGAATTCTTTGTCGTCGCGGTATTTTCCAAGGGAAGCGTTGGAAATGCTTCGCAGGTGTACTGCGGATGAGTCGCCGGGCACTTTGTTCTCCTGTGCCCGGAGCCGGCCGGCAGTAAGCTGTAGCGCGGCCAGCAGGAATACGACGATAAAGTATTTAAAAAACGGTTTCAATAAGTCAGTATAACGTTGGTGGTATTAATATTGTTCCTCGACGCCGTCGTATTTATCGGTTGTACCGCCGATACTGTCAATCTGGGCTTCGATGGCGCTCCCGTCTTTTTCTTCCGCAAGACTGTAATAATTGATGCCTACGGAGCAAAAAACGATCATGTAAAACATCTGCTGCACGATAAAAAGAAGTCCGTAGAGCAGCACTCCTATATTTATTGCACCCGGACCGGCGCCGGCCACGCGGTTCCTGACCGGTGAAAAAACGCTGTCGAAAAATATGTTTTTAATCAGCGACATCCCCAGCTGGACAGCAAAGCTGAATACCGAATAAATCAGGAATATGACCACCATAAACCAAATCGTGTTCCACCAGCGGCTGCTGAGTATGTAAAACAGGCGACTGATGCCGCCGGAAAGCCCCATGTCTTCGGTTACATAAATGCAATTCAGGTAAAATATTATAACAATAAAGAGCAAAATGAAAAACAATATGGCAAAAATGTTTACGATGGGAATAAACATCACGATAATAAAAGGTATGATAGCAACCAGGACAAGAAGTATCGTGATGACGAAATTGTACAAAAATACTTTGAAGAATTTGGCGATGAACACCTGTCCTACCTGCTGCAGGGTGGGCTTTATGCCGTTCTGCCCATCATACACCCTGAAATAGCTGTACACGGCGGTATTATAAGACGAGCTGGCCAGCAGGAGACAAAGTATGATAATATAAAATTCCCCCGTCAGTAAATCAGCGGGGCGAAACGATTCGGCGCTGGACAGCAGGTTGGCGTAAACATGACCGGCAAAGAATATGCCCATTACTATCGCGACTATAAAGAAAGGGACTACAAATACGGCATAGAGACCAAACAGCTTTTTCCAGTTCTGCTTCAGAAAGAGAAACGAATCACTTATCTTCTCTCCAAAATCCCTCAGTTTGCGGAGGTACACTACTTGTTGCATGGCTTTTAGGGTTTTTCTTTTGCTGCCCGGCAGCGATTAATCGATTACAGGTTGCGCTTCCTCCGCCGCTTTTTCAAATGACCTTTTTACTCTTTGCGGGTACACGACAAAGTACCAGACCATCAATACCAGTGACCCGGACAGTATGGAGGTGCTCAGCCAGCCCGGCATTTCGGTATGGCGTGTTACAAAACTTTCAAAGAAAGCCGCGATAAGCAGGAAGAGCACCAGGCTAAAGGCTATCTTGAGACTGTCTTTCGCGCCTCTTATCAATCCTTCGAGGCGGGTATAGGTGCCGGGAAACATCCAGCTTTTGCCCAGTATCAGCCCGCAGGCCCCGGCAAGGATAAGAGAGGAAATTTCGAT
>DASYCT010000539.1:0-2738 GCA_036500065.1 Chitinophagaceae bacterium
TGATATAATAAATATTTCTCAATTAAAACCCATAGTTCTACTGGAATTTCTATGCGCCTGTTCACCTATTTTACAGTGATATAAAGGAGCCGTCTTGCGGTTGGTGATGACGTTATATACCGTGAATTGATTCTATATAAATACCTTATATTTCAACTAAGGTTAACATTTAGATACTCTCCCGGGCGGCCGATTCTCTTAACCTCAGTCAACAAATTGATTAAAAAAGTTTTACACGTAATCATTTAAAAGAATTCGTTTGTAAATTTAAACAGGTTATCACCTGAACATTACAGTAATTGTCGATGATCGTATCCGATAACCACCAGGCGCTCGTTGTAACCAATTGCCTGGTCAAACAGTTAGCAGGAGCCACCATGCCATGTTTTATCAACCCATCATCTACTCCTCATACCCCTTTTCCCGGCCAGCACAGAACTATTGTATAAAAATTCCCGGCTTTGTAACCCTGTTTATGCATGATAAAACCATGACATGCATTCAATGACCTTACTATGGCTTTACATCCGCAAAAAATAAACCGTAAGCAGGATGAAGCGGTCATTTCACCTGGTCCCATAGTCGTTAATGCCTACACATTAATTGCCCTTGTTTATTGTCTGTCCTCCGCGATCCTTTTTTACAGTTCCGCCCAAAATATGTTTCTCGCAGCTGTTCATGGCGTGGCTTTTATCACTATCAGCATCAATTATTTTGCTTTACGATACACCGGCAATTATCCGCGGTTTAGCAATATTATCCTGCTCACAGGCACCATCGTTGTTCTCTCGCTTTTTGCCACCGGCGGCTGGGAAAACACGGGATTTCTCTGGCCCTTTGCTTACCTGCCTTTTGTGTTCTTTCTCTCCGATGGAAAAAGTACTTCGTACTGGGCCCTGGGTCTTTTTGGCGGTTGCGTACTGCTTGTCGTACTTCATATTTTAGAGTTTATTATTATACCTTATTCTGCCATTGCACTTTTAAATTATTTTGCCGCCCTGCTCGTATTTCTTACCTGCCTTTATTTCTTTCGAAAAGCAAGCCGGCAGGTGGAGGACGCCCTGCGCGACAGCGAAGCCCGGACCCAGGCGCTCTTCAATGCGGCTCCCGATGCAGTGGTCGTCATTGACCAGTCCGGCCTGGTCGTTCAGTGGAATCCCAGGGCAGAAACCATATTTGGTTGGAAATCAGCCGAGACCATCGGCCAACTGCTTAGTCATACCATTATTCCCCATCGCTACCGGGAAGCGCATCAAAAAGGCCTGGCCAATTTCTTAAAGACAGGTACCGGCCCGGTTTTGGATAAAACAATAGAAATGGAAGCGCTTCGCAAGGACAATACCGAACTGGATGTAGCCCTTAGCATTTCGCCTACACGCGTAAATGGCAGCTACTTCTTTATTGGTTTTGTGCGCGAGATAACGGCGCAGAAAAAAGCGGAAGAGGAAATCAGGCATCTGAATGCAACGCTGGAGCTGCGCGTCATCGAAAGGACCAATGAGTTGCGCATCAGCGAAGAAAAATACCGCAACCTTTTTCAAAATAACCCGATGCCCATGTGGGTAATTGAATTACCTTCTTTTAAATTCCTGAGCGTAAACGAAGCCGCCATCCGGCACTATGGATACAGTGCGGAAGAATTTATGTCGATGACCGCTGTAGACATCCGCCCGGCAGAAGAAATAGAAGGCTTTGTACGGCTAAACCGCCAGGAAAACCGCGGCCCTTACTATACCGGCCAATGGAAACACCGCAAAAAGAACGGAACCATTATCACCGTTGAAATCAATTCCGACGAGATAGTGTATGAAGGGAAAAACGCCCGCCTTATTCTTTCCACCGATATTACTGAAAAGGTGAAAAACGAAGAGAGCAGGGCTTTATATGCCTCCATCATCAACTCTACGGATGACGCCATATTGAGCAAAACGCTGGATGGGATCATAACCAGCTGGAACAGGGGAGCCGAAGTGCTTTATGGTTATTCCCGCGCAGAAGCAATAGGCCGGCATGTATCGATGCTGCTCCCCTCCGACAAGTACAATGAAGAAACGGAAATCCTCGAAAAAACAAAGCAGGGGGATTTTACCGATCATTATGAAACGGAAAGAATACGAAAAGACGGTAAGATCATCCAGGTATCGCTCACCGTATCGCCGTTAAGAGATTCCAATGGAACTGTTTTTGGCGCTTCTACCATCGGGCGCAATATCACCGACAGGAAAAGAGCCGAGCAGAAAATAAAAGAACTGAACGAAACGCTCGAAAAAAAGATAATCGAGCGAACTGCGCGACTGGAAGCATCCAACCTCGAACTGGAAGCATTTACCTATTCCGTTTCCCATGACCTCCGGGCCCCGCTCCGCATTATCGACGGTTATGCCAACATTCTTATAAGCGAAAGCTCGCATAAGCTGGACGAAGAGGGCCACCGGGTCCTTGGTATTATCATGAGCAACGCCAGGCGAATGGGACAGTTAATTGATGACCTGCTCAATCTTTCCCGGCTCGGAAGAAGGGAACTGGCTATGAAAACAGTCGACATGAATGAATTGCTGGAACCTGTTATTGCAGAACTCCTGTCATTAAACGACAACCCGCCTGAAATCAACATCGCACGACTGGAACCCGCCGACTGCGACGCCAACCTGATCCGGCAGGTATGGGGCAACCTTATTTCGAATTCTATAAAATATTCCCGTAACAACGAAAAGCCGGTTATCGAAATCAGTTCCTAT
>DASYCT010000540.1:0-7277 GCA_036500065.1 Chitinophagaceae bacterium
ATTATGAATCGTTCTTTTTATTGTATGCCGATAATGAGCTGAAGCCGCAGGAAAAAAAGACCGTGGAAGCATTTCTTGACGCTCATCCTCAATACCAGGGAGAGCTGGTACTACTGCACGCGGCAAGGATGAGCCCCGACACTTCCATCGTGTACGAGGGAAAACAGGACCTCTATCGCCGCGAAGAAAAAGAACGGGTCGTGGTTTTTGCCTGGTGGCGACTGGCGGCAGCGGCTATCGTGCTGATGTTGCTCGGGTTGTGGTGGCTGAATCGTCCGAAGACGGCGGCCCCCCTTCCGATTGCCAACAACAGCGGGCAAAACAAACCGGCCCAACAACCGGCGACACGGCAGGACCCGAAGCCCGCAACGGCACAAACAACCGTTGTCAGCCCTTCTCCTGCGCTTACAGCGGGAACCAACAGCGGCAATAAGAAGAAAGACAAGCAGCAGGTTGATAAAAACAACAATGCCCTTGTAAAAACAACGGGGGATAAGAAAGTTCAACCGGTACTACCGCAAACAAATAACCTGCCGCCATTGCATAAGATGCCGGACGACAACCAGCAGGTAGCGGAAAACATACCGGAAAATGATCACCTGCCCCAAAGACCCGGCCCGTTGCCCGAACGCCCCCGCCATTTAATTGCCATCAATGGGGTAAAAACGCCGGGCAAAGAAAACCTTATCAACCGGCTTATTAATACCGGCCAGCAGGATGAAGGAAATCCTGTTGCCCAACTCACTTCCTACGACAACAACGACCAGATAGATGTACTGAATACTTCTGTAAACAAAACCACCCTGAGGGGCATTCTCAGGAAAGCTTCACGGATCATTGCTAAAAAAACCAGTACGGATGATAATACTGATGACGATCAAAAACACATTCTTATCGGCAGTTTTGCCATTGCTGTGAAGTAATCAAAAATTTAAACGTAAAAAAAGAACTGTATGCACAAATTGTATGTACTACTGGCAGGGCTATGCATAGCTACCGGCTCAATGGCTCAAACCGACACGACTCAAAAGCCCGCTCAAAAAGCAGATACCATCAAGGTGGGCAGCATTACCATTATCAGGGACGGCAAAAACCATGACGCGGCCGACACCGTGCAGGTGAATATAAACAGGAACAGGGTTCGCAAACACGAAAACGTAAGCACCAACTGGTGGATCGTGGACCTGGGGTTTGCCAACTATACGGACAAGACGAATTATGCAAGCCTTCCCGCACAGCAACTGGCGCCGGGCAGCAATGCCGACTGGTTCAACCTGAAATACGGCAAGTCGGTGGTTGTAAATCTCTGGCTCTTCATGCAGCGGCGCAACCTGATCGGCCATGTGGTCAACCTGAAATACGGGCTGGGGCTGGAATTGAATAATTACCGGTACGATGATCCCATCCTGTTTAACAAGGCGACCAATTCGTTCACCATGGATGTAACGCGGCACTACCATAAAGACAAACTGGCGGCCGATTACCTTACCGTGCCACTGATGCTGAATTTCAACTTTACACCCAACAGCAGCAACAACAAATCCATTGGACTGAGCGCGGGAGCGAGCGTGGGCTACCTGTATTCCTCGCGCCAGAAAATGATCACCAATGAAGACGGGAAACAAAAAATACACGACCCCATGGAGCTGAATCCTTTTAAGATCAGCTATGTAGCCGAATTGCAACTGGGGCCTATAAAATTATTTGGTTCGCTTGCCAGCCAAAGCATGTTTAAAAAAGGCCTTGACCAGACGCCGTACACATTCGGCGTACGGCTTAGCAACTGGTAATTATTGCATTAACATTTTATTATAGCATCCTGACCGGCGGTCCCTTGCGGACTGCCGGTTTTTTATTTTGCATGGTTTTATTATGCCATGATTGTGAATGCTTTCTTAAAACTTTTCCCCATCAAAAATATTATAAACGCTCCCGCGTTTTATTGGAAGCATGCAGAACCCAACAATCGTGTTAAAAAAGTCCAATAGCCTTAAACTTATTCAGTAACAAGTTGTCTATTCTAAAATCATCATGTTATGAAACGAATTGTTGTTGGGCTATCACTATTATCCCTTTTTGTCTTAATGGCTTTTACACGGTACGAAAGCAAAAGCAGCATTAAACACCGCTTCTTTCATCCACAGCTTTCAGGCACCCCTTACATTATCGTCAATAAATCGGCTTTTGAGCTGAAGGTCTACGATGACCAGGGCTGGTATGCCACCTACCCCATCGTGCTCGGCAACAAAAATACCGATGACAAGATGATGGAAGGCGACCGCAAAACACCCGAAGGCGAGTACAGGATCGCTTCCAAGCGGCCGCATGAAAAATGGAACAAGATGATGTTGATCGATTTTCCCACGCAGGTCGATATTGACAAATTCAACCAGCGCAAAGCAGAGGGGCTTATTCCCCGGAACGCACGTATCGGCGGTGGTATCGGCATTCACGGCACCTGGCCGCGGGACGATATGGCCGTGGATTATATGGAACAATGGACCAATGGCTGTATTTCGCTCAAAAACGATGAAATAGACGAATTGTACGACATGATCCCCATTGGTACAAAAGTCACGATAAACCACTAAGATTATATTGCCCGGCGTCAATTACGCGGAAGAAAACAGGCGCTTTACTAGACATAACCGGCCAGGTTAATTATATTTAAGATGCCTGACGGCACGGATAAATGATTATTTATTGATAACTATTTGCCCGTTTACCGCAGCGCCTATCTTATGTTGTATTGGCTTGCCAGAATATTGATGCGAACCGGTCTCCGGTTCTTCTACCGGCATATATATGTGACGGGGATGGAGCATATACCTTCGAAGGGTCCCGTCATCATTATCGCCAATCACCCTTCCTCATTGATGGATGCCGCATTGCTTGGCATATTACTGAAACGAAAGCCCTGGTTTTTTACCCGCGGGGATGTGTTTATCAACAGGCCCGTACAAAAGGTTTTATCATGGTTTCACATGATACCGGTGCACCAGCATGAAAAAGGGCGTTCATCTCTTGGCGCCAACGACGACAGCTTTGCGGCTGCACAGAAAATATTGAGCAATAACGGTATTATCGTGTTCTTTCCCGAAAGCACCAGCCATGTGGAGCACCAGCTATGGCCTTTTCGCAAAGGTGTTTTCCGGCTGGCGTTTCAAACCATGGCCGCGCATGATTTCTCCTTACAGTTGCCCATCGTGCCCATTGGTATCACTTATGACCATCCTACTGCCGGCAGAAAAAGCGTACAGGTACATATCGGCGCAGCCCTGCAGGCGGCTGATTATGCCAGCCTGTATCAAAGCAACCCCGCTGCCGCGCGCCTGCACATCGTAAAAGACGCGCAGGACCTCATGACCGGGCATGTATTGCATGTGCTTCGCAGTGACCGGTGCGAGGTAGTCGTGCAAAGCCTGCTCATCGACAACAATAACCAGGCAGCAAACCGCGCCGGTGCCGGCTGGAAAATAGCTTCGCGCGAAAAGCTGGAGCGGGAGCAGGATATTTGTTATCGCATCAATAAAGCTTCCGAAGCGGACCTCGCAGGCATCAAACAACGGACCGCTGTTTATTTCAACGCATTGGCGACCTACGGTATCGGGGACGGCAGCATTTCGTCCCGGTTTTCTTTCAGCCGGTGGAAAATGATCTTACTATGGGTGGGGTATCCTGTTTTCCTCGCAGGAGTGGTATTGAATGCTTTTCCTGTTTTTGTGGCGCGGCGGATAGCCGACAAAAAAGTGTCGCGTATCGATTTCTATACATGGATTTTTACTGTCTGTTATACGGTGCTCTATGTGATATGGGCCTTGTTGCTGACGGCAGGTTGCTGGTTGCTGTTTGGCTGGCAGTATGCCCTTATCCTGGCGATACTGGCGCCGCTTACCGGTTTGTTCAGTTATCGCTATATGGATTGGCGTGCGGAGGCAAGACAATACAATAAGCTGAAGCGTTTATCGGCGCGACAATTGTCGGTGTTGAAAAAGATCCGCAAAGAGATCGATGTGCTGATTTCCTAGCCTATACTTTTCCCTTCTTGATTTCTTCCACCACGCCCGGGTCGAGCAAGGTACTTGTATCGCCCAGGTTGGAAAGTTCGCCTTCGGCTATCTTGCGCAGTATCCGGCGCATGATCTTGCCGCTTCTTGTTTTGGGCAGGCCGCTTACGAACTGTATCTTATCCGGTTTGGCGATGGCGCCGATGACACGGCTCACGGTGGCGGCTATGTCTTTGGCGGTGCGGGCTTCATCCTGCGGATGACCACCCTGGTAGATAACATAGGCATAGATGCCCTGTCCTTTTATATCGTGGGGGTAACCTACTACGGCACTTTCCACCACTCCTGCATGCATATTAATGGCGTTTTCCACTTCGGCCGTGCCGATGCGGTGACCGCTTACGTTGAGCACATCGTCTACGCGGCCGGTGATACGGTAAAACCCGTTTTCATCCCGCAACGCACCATCGCCGGTGAAATAAAGATCGGGGTAGGTGGCAAAATAATTCAGGCGGCAGCGTTCGTGGTCGCCGTAGGTAGTGCGGATAATACCGGGCCACGGTGCTTTGATACAAAGGTTGCCGCTCACGCCATTGCCGGTTATTTCCTTCCCGTTTTCGTCTACCAGCAGGGGTTGTACGCCCGGTAGCGGCAGGGTGGCATAGCCCGGTTTGGAAGGCGTTACGCCGGCAAGATTGGAAATAAGGATACCACCATTTTCGGTTTGCCACCAGGTGTCGACCACAGGGCAGCGTTTTTTGCCGATGTTTTCATCGTACCAGTGCCATGCCTCTTCATTAATCGGTTCTCCTACCGTGCCCAGTGTTTTGAGCGAGCTGAGATCCTTCCCTTTCAGCGGGTCCAGTCCAAAGCCCATCAGCGAACGGATGGCAGTGGGAGCCGTATAAAGAATACTGACCTTGTATTTATCTACAATGTCCCAAAAACGCCCGGCATCGGGCCAGGTGGGAATGCCTTCAAACATCAGCGAGGTGCCTCCCGCGCTCGTGGGTCCGTAGACGATATAGGAATGGCCGGTTATCCAGCCGACATCGGCGGTACAGAAATGAATATCGCCGGGTTTGTACTGGAATACGTTTACAAATGTGTAGTTGGCCCAAACCAGGTAACCGCCGGAAGTATGCACCACGCCTTTTGGTTTGCCGGTAGAACCGGAGGTATAAAGGATGAACAGCATATCCTCCGCGTCCATTTCCTCGGCGGGGCAATCGGGGTTTCCCTGTGTTTCCACGAGTTTTATTTCATCTTCCCACCAGACATCCCTTCCCTTGATCATGCTCACGGCGGTACGGGTGCGGGTGCAGACGATAACGCGTTTGACAAAGGGACAGGACACGAGGGCGTCGTCGATTACATTCTTGAGGGGTATGTCCTTTCCACCGCGGTAAGCGCCGTCGCAGGTGATGATATACATCGCCTGTGCATCCTGCAGGCGGTCGGCGATGCTTTGTGCGCTGAAGCCACCGAAGATAACCGAATGAATAGCGCCGATGCGGGCGCAGGCCATCATGGCGATGGCCAGTTCGGGTATCATGCCCATATAGATACAAACGCGATCGCCTTTGCGGACGCCGTTGTTTTTAAGTACGTTGGCAAACTGGCATACTTTGAAATGCAGTTCTTTATAGGTGAGTACGCGATGATGTTCCTGTGGATCGTTGGGTTCCCAGATAAGAGCGGGTGTATTGCCCCGTTCGGAAAGATGACGATCGAGACAGTTTTCGGTGATATTCAACCGGCCGCCTTCGAACCATTTCACGCGGGGTTCTTTAAAATTCCATTCCAGTACCTTGTCCCATTTTTTTCTCCAGTAGAAATTTCCCGCCACCGAAGCCCAGAAACCCGCGGGATCTTCCACGCTTTTGCGATAATCGGCATCGTATTGTTCGCGGGAAGTAATTTGATATGGATACGACATAACAAACGTTCATTTAAGAATGTGAAAATGTGGGAATCCCGCCCAAGGTGGGACAGGTTGTGGAAATTCCCGCGATGAAGTTACATCGTGTAAAAGAACTGCATCACTTTATTGTTAAAAAATTGATCGTAAAAACAGAAAATCCCGTGCCCGTGCATTGATATATATTTGCAACGGAAAAACTACCAGGGATGAAAACATACGAAAAGTTACTTTTTGGTAATAAAACATGGGCGAAGGAGAAAACAGGGGTCGACCCCGATTTTTTCAACCGGCTGGCTCATTTGCAAACCCCGGATTTTCTGTGGATAGGTTGCAGCGACAGTCGTGTGTCGGCGAATGAAATAACGGGCACCGACCCGGGCGAGATATTTGTGCACCGCAATATCGCCAATATGGTGGTCAATACCGATGTCAACCTGCTTGCCGTGCTGGATTTTGCCGTGAACCACTTAAAAATTAAGCATGTCATCGTCTGCGGTCATTATGGCTGCGGGGGTATAAAGGCCGCCACGACCAATCTCGATTTCAAACCGGTGCTGAATATGTGGTTGCGTAATATCAAAGACGTGTACCGTCTTCACCGGGCGCAACTCGACGCCATCGAGGATGAAGAAAAACGTTGTGACGTACTTACGGAACTGAATGTAAAGGAGCAGGTGAGCAATCTTGCCAAAACCTCCATCATCCAGCGCGCCTGGAAGGAAGAGAACCGGCCCCACCTGCACGGGTGGGTGTATGGATTAAAGGACGGTATTATAAAACCGGTATTTGAAATGAACGCCGGTACCCACATCGACAAACTATACGAATACGAAAATCTCTGATACTCGCTGATAAAAGCCCGCTCCGACCAAGCGGGCTTTTTATTTCATTATATTTACTTGTCTCAAAATGATTGCCTGCTTATGAAGCAACTTCTTTTTGCCGCTTTTGCGGCTGCCTGCTTTACGGCATGCCATACTGCGCCGCAGACGCCGGCGGTTCCTGTTGACGACGACAGCGACTGGGCCCTGCTCCCGTTTGTAAAAGCCGATTCCGTCAATCCCGTGCTGGCGCCGGGACGATTGATTTTTCCTTGCCCGTTAAGAAAAAAGATAGTGCATTGGGAAATAAAGAATGTACTTAACCCTGCTATCGTGGTCAATGATGGAGTGGTTTTGATGCTGTACCGTGCGCAGGACAGCGCCGGCACTTCCCGCATCGGGCTGGCGATGAGCACGGACGGCCTGCATTTCGAGCGGCATGCGGCGCCGGTGCTTTGCCCGGGCAATGATGCACAGAAAAAATATGAATGGAATGGCGGCTGCGAAGACCCGCGGATTGTGGAA
>DASYCT010000541.1:0-2933 GCA_036500065.1 Chitinophagaceae bacterium
GGTGGTCGCGATCATCGCCCAACTGGTTAAACATCCAATCATCCCGGGGGTGCATTTTCAGCAACCAGTCCAGTCCCCATCTGGCCTCGTCCAACACATCCGGCCGCCCGTTTTTTCCATCGAGGCCATTGGCCTGTTTGGTATCACCGAATACTTCCGGGAAATCACGGTAAGCGGCCAGCAGGTGCCAGGTGGCATTAGCGGAAGTCGTTGCATATTGCAGGTAATCACTGGCATCGTGCCAGCCGCCTGACACATCAATATGCGTGCTGTCGGGCATAGGGCCATACATCGTATATCCGTCACGGGTATGACAACTGTCTTTTAGAAAGGGGTTGAAGCCGCTGCGCTGCTGCCGCATATAACGGAGGCAGAAATCGGCCGCTCCGTCGTAGACATCGACGGCGATGCGGAATCCTGGGGAAGAGGTGCTGCCTGCCCGCAGTATATAATGCCCTTCACCGTGGAAGGAAGAGAAATCCAGCCGGCAAGTCTGTGCAAAAGGTCCCCAGGCGCCAAAAGGATGCCCGGCTTTTCCTTTATAGACCGGTTTACCGGTTGCTATATCTACCAGTTCAAAATCCGTTACGGGCGTTGCCGATTTGCTGCACCATACCGCCACTTTGCTATTGTTTGGCTGGTATCCCAGTAAATTGATGCGTATCCATGCCTGTGCATCCACCGGCTTTTCCCCGGAAGAAAACAGGACAGCCGCCAAAATCAATACTATTGCAAATCGTATAAACTTCATGCCCGATGTTTGATAACAGGAATGCCTAGCGGTCGTGGTAATCCAGCCGGAATGTGTCCAGGACAGGAGCGTAGGTTCTTGGCCGCTTCAGCTCATAATTATAAATGATATTCCCCATTTCTTTAAAAAAGGGATACCCGATGCTGTCATAATCATACTTGTCGTCGTTCAGCACCCCGTCACTGTTTACGTAAATACAGCCACTCAGCATAAACTCCACCTTGTTTTTAAAATCGACTACGTAGGCCACATCGGTCAGGAACCCATAGGTCCAGCCCGGTTTGTTGAACACGCGCATATAAGAAGGTATCTTCGTCTTACCCGCTTTGAACAGGAAAAATTTAGCATAACTGTCGAAATACTCCGTGGTATCATACTGCGGGTGGAGGCTTTCGCGCGGCATTTCCGACATATACTGGTAAAGAAACCGGTAATCGTCTGCCGACAGGTTGAATCGTTTCCATGCGGGTACCGAGAGGGGGAATAGTACCGATTGTAATAATTGCTGCAAGTCTTCCAGCAGCACCAGGTTGGCCGTGGTAAAATCCATTGGCGCATGGATAAGGCTGTCATGGTTGTTTACATAAGCATGACCCGCGAGGTGTTTTATGCTGTAGTCGAAGTTGATGGTACTAACGGCAGGTTCCTGCCGGTACACCGTTTTCCCGTTCTCCACAAACCGGATGGCATTGGTATGCCGGTTTTCTTCTTCGTTCATGGGCATAAAGCGACGTGTGATCCGGCTGCCGGTATAACCTTTCTGCCGGAGTTTTTCATTTAAGACGCCCTGGCCGATAAATTCATACAGGCGGTTATAGGCATCGTTGTCGCTAATCAGGAATATCTCCCGGATGTATTGTGCAATGGAAGGAAGGCCATTGGCCGACAGGCTATCGCTTACTACCCTTATCTGCCCGCTGTAGCTGCTGTCGGTGAGCATGGGGGTATTGCGTGTCAGCCCCGGTATGTTCAGCTCATGCAGTTTTTCCAGCGCGCAAAAAGCCACGGGCATTTTAACGGTGGAAGCAGGATTGAAATAACGATCCTTGTCTACATGCAGGTAGTAGTTGGTGAAATGCGGCTCGTTGTTTTTATCACGGTCAATTTTTGTATAGATAAACTGGTATTGAAATGTATCGGGTTTATCCAGCACGCTCAATAAAAACGCCGAAGCATTTTGCCGCAACAGTTGTTCCAGCCAGGGATCTGTTTTTTCCTGCGCAGCAGCCACCTGCATGAAGCTGATAAACAGCACCGGGAATAACCATAATTTCATCCTGAAAAGTAAGTGTTTCCCTTATAGGGAAAGACTTTTTTTTTAAAAGTTCTCCACCCTGCTATTGGAAAGAGCTTTTCAACCAATAGGTTAGGTATAATTAATTTTGCCTACACCAGTACTACGTAAATATACCTTGACAGCAAGCGCTATTTTTATTAACCTTGTATCATCCTCCTTTGAACGACCACTCTCCTATGTAATCAGTATCCTTCTTTTGAACCACCATCCAACATCCCCCGAGAAATCACACTGTTGATTCATTTTTTTCACAAGAAGAAAAATTACCCGCAAGATTATGAAAACGCTTACCACCTCTGTGCGTGAAGCCGTTGCTTCCGCTGATTTCTCCGGCATTGGTTTCAATCACCACCTCGATTTTAAAGGACTCTCCGCCATTAATGCTCCCTGGGATGCTGTCACCGATAAAATGATTTCCGGCGATAGGGGGGATGATACCATGCGGCAGGCCTTTTGCAAAGTCTGTTTTGCCATTGCCGCCACACAACCCATTCACTATTCGGCCGTAAAACCGGACAGTAACCTGGAGACCTTCTTTCCGCGCAAAGGCCGCCGGCAACGTATCAGGGCGTTCCAGCAAGCCCTTGGCGTCGACATACAGCTTGTGGTCGTTAAAGATTCATTGGAATGGTCGATCATCGCCGGCGCTCTTGGTACGCTTATCCTGCTGTTTGTAGCCTGGAAAGCCGCTTTTGTATGCTTTGCGGCTACACTGGTTTTAGGCTGGCTGGCGCAGCGATTTGGCACGGATCTGAAATTGGGTTCTATACGCCAGTTGACCGAAGAGATAGCCCGCGAGCGCTATTTATAAATATCCCGGAAAGCTGCTGTAATCGATTTTGCACTTGCAATAGCGAAGCATATTGCGCTTACGGTCGCTTTTTT
>DASYCT010000542.1:0-2445 GCA_036500065.1 Chitinophagaceae bacterium
GGGCGTTGTGGCCAGGGGTATACCGTCGGCCAGAGCAATGCGCCGCTAAATGTAGCGTGGGCGTTTAGCCCCATGTGCTCCGATGCTTTGGCGGCATACCTCAATTGCTGCACCGCCCATTCGGTCCGGGCTTTTGGATTGTTGCGAACCGTTTCGGGTGCGAAGCCATCAAACAACGCATCATAAGCGGGATGCACGGCAACCAGCTGTCCCTGCAGGTGGGTGGAGAGTTCCGTAATCACCAGACCGGCGCTGTTGACGATTCCTTTTATTTCCTCTGCGTAGGTCTTGCTTTCGGCTGCTTTTTGAAGATCGATACAACGACTGTCCCAGGTAGGGATCTGAACGCCCACGAAGCCCAGGCTTTTCGCCCACTTGCAAATCGACGCCAATGAATTGAACGGGGCTTCCTCTCCCATAAACTGCGCAAGAAAAATTCCGGGGCCTTTAATCGTTGTCATAAGAATATTGCCTAAAGCTGTGTTGAAGTTACACTATTTATGATAAGTTGAATCGGGGGACCGGATTCGGGACTATCCAAAGATGGATTTTATCGTCCCCCCGTCCACGCTGATGGTCTGCCCGGTGATATGCCGTGAATGCGGGCTGAGCAGCCATACCGCAAGACTGGCGAAATCGGCGGCTTCCCCCAATACGCCAACGGGTATTTGCTGCGCCGCGGCCTGGCGGATGGTTTCTATCGGCTGGCCGGTTTGTTCGCTTTTCTTTTTATAAAGGCGTTCGATAGCGGGGGTATTATGCGCACTGGGTGCGAGCACATTAATGGTGACGCCGCCCGCGGCTACTTCCTCCGCATAGCTTTTGGCAAATCCTACTACGGCCAGCCGTAGGGAAGTGCTCAGTACAAGATTTTCGATCGGTTGTTTTACCGACGAGCTTTCGATAAACAACACGCGCCCATACCCCGACTCCGTCATTTTTGGTACAAGTATTTTGGCCAATTCCACTTTCCAGCGGAGCAGGGAATGATAGGCAGCATCCCAGTCTTCCAGCGTGGTTTCGGCAACCGTCTTTGCGGGCGGCCCCCCGGCATTGATGAGGATACCGTGTAGCCTGCGGTTGCCTGTCTGCGTGATAAGACGTTGCACTTCGCCGGCGGCCGTAATATCGCCGGCAAAGATTTCTGTTTGCCCGGGATAAGCAGCCACGAGCGCCGCCAGTTTTTCCTCGTTGCGGGCGATGGCGATAATAGCAGCCCCTTCGGATAGCAATGATTCGGCAACGGCAAGACCGAAACCGGAAGTAGCGCCGCCAACGATAAAGAGTTGATCTTTGAGCCGGAGATCCATAGTAAGGGATTTAATTGTTATAAAAACAGGGGTGTATTATAGTAACCAGCCAAGCAACAGGCAAAAGGCCACGATCACGGGAGAGGGTAGCCGGGTAAAAGTAAGCATCGCCCAGGTCCCGCCGATGACCAGGATGTTGACCGCGTTAATCGTTTTCAAATCGATACGGAAGGAGATGTCCTTCATCATGTATAGAGTAGAAGCCACCATGATACCGGCCACGGAAGCATTGATTCCTTCGAGGGCCCGGTACACCGTGGCATACTTCTTCATGTTATGCCATATCGGGTAAAAGAACAGTACCAGCAAAATACTCGGCAGGAAAATAGCCAGCGAACCAATAATACAACCGATTACCTGCATGGTCTTCCCCTTGTCTTTCATGGCCATTCCACCGGTAAACGAGGCGATGGAAAATACAGGACCGGGGATAGCACGCACGATACCGGCGCCGGTATAGAAATCGGTTTTGTCGATACTGATAACCGATTGTTTCCGGTTGAAGTTTTTGCGGATAACAGCCGGCGATTTGGGGCGCTCGACAAACTGCTCGTACATGAAAGGGATCAGTACCTGCCCGCCGCCGAATACGAGACTGCCCATGCGATAATTATTTCAAACAGGTTGAGCGGCCGGCGGTTGGGCCAGTCATGTACCCTTGCTATTTCACTGGTGGCACCGGCGGCAATAAAAATCAGCGCGAAAAGCCAGAGATTGGCCCATTTTATTTTTATAGGTGTTTCTTCTGTTTGCGGGATACGTTTGCTGCTAAGGTTGGTAACGATGCCGCCGAGCAATATCAACAACGGAAATATCCAGGGTAACTTAAATAAAAGAAAGGAAGCAATCGCACAGGTAATCATGATGATCAGGGTCGCCGTATTTTTTATAGAAATCCGGTAGGCTTTTGCAGCGGCATAGGCGAGAAAGCCAACGGCCATGGGAGCGACGAATTTGAAAATATCCGTTTTCAGGGTGCGCTGATCAAAATATTCAAGCAAAAAGGAAAAAGCGCCCATTAGGGTACAGGCCGGGAGCACCCAGATGATAAGCGTAAGTATAGCCAGTGGTATACCACCCCGTTTGAACCCTATCAACGTCAGCGTTTGCGTGGACGATGCGCCGGGCAGCAATT
>DASYCT010000543.1:0-2149 GCA_036500065.1 Chitinophagaceae bacterium
ATCATTGGCTCCGTTTCCGGGTGGTTGATATTGGCGGGTATGATGGCGCGGCCTGCCGCCACTTCGGAGCGTACAAATTCCGGGGTGATTTCTTTCAGCGGGGTGCGGGCGCCGAAGTTGTCGCCGGGATGCTGTTGCGTCAATACTTCTTCGCGGTATTCGCTGATCCGCTGGTTTTCACGGATGGCGATGTATTCCATTTCAGGTGTGATAATGCCTTTGCGGGCATAATACAACTGGGTCACGTTCTTCCCTTCCATCGCCCGCAGCGGGTGTTTCTTATGTTCAAACTGCAATGTGCGCAGGCTGGTATCGTGCAGGCGGCGGTTGCTGTAGTCGGAAGTAAACCGTTCCAGTTGCACGGTATCACTGCGTTCGCGTATCCACGCTTCGCGCAGGCGGGGCAATCCTTTTTTGAGATCGATGGTCATCGCGGGGTCGGTGTAGGGTCCGCTGGTATCATAGACGGTAATGGGTGAATTGGGTATTTTTTCTTCCACTCCAAAGGTTTTGGCCGTGGTGTCGCTTACGGTTATCTCGCGCATGGCTACGCGTATATCGTGGAGGCGGCCGGGCACGTATATTTTCCTTGAGCCGCTTAGGGGAGTGCGGGTGATGATATCGCCGGCCGGTGGCGTTGTGGCAGTTTTTTTCATATTATACTATTTTTTGAATGAGTAAATTCAACCTCCTTTGGAGGCACGTATCAGCATTATTTTATCGCCGGCCTGCAGGGGATGTACTTCCCATGCGGTGCGGGCTATTACCTGGTTGTTGACGGCTATCGCCATGCCGCGCTGCGACGGTAGCTGGCAGGTGGCCAGCAATTCGTGCAGGGTGGCAGGCGCAGACAGTTCGCGGGGTTCATTGTTTATATAAACGGTCATGAGCTATGCTTTAGCTGTAAATGAAATAAACAATAAAACTTCAGGAGGGAGATGAAAGCACGGGACGAAAGAAGCCGCGTTCCCGGTTACTTTTTCCTTCGCAGGCATTATCCTGATCAGGTTAAAAGGGTATAATCTCAGCCATGGGTTTTAAACACGGCACCCCTAAAGTTTCAGGTCAAATGTAGGGGTTTTCGACAAGCGCCGCATCATTTTAATCCTTGATTAATTATGAACAGGTTTTGCAGGTATGTCTTACTTTCGAACCATGCGCATTCATTATTATTTCATTGCCTTCGCGTTGTTCTTCGCCGCCTGCTCCCCTAAATACAAGGACCCGCATGTTGAGATACGAACACAGTTTGGGGATATCGAGGTAGAGCTTTATCCTTCCAAGGCACCGAAAACGGTGGCGGCTTTTTTGTCTTATGTCGATTCGGGTTTTTATAAAAAAGGTTCTTTTTACCGCGTGCTGACGGACGACAACCAGCCTTCCGACGCTCCGAAAGCGGAATTGATCCAGGGCGGCATCTGGAAGACCAATCACCGGAAAGCGGTGTCCGTTGCCGGTATACCGCATGAAAGCACGCAGCAAACGGGTTTGCTGCATACCAATGGCACCATCTCGATGGCGCGGATGGCTCCCGGGACTGCGGGCACGGAGTTTTTTATTTGCATGGGCGATCAGCCTGGTTTTGATTACGGAGGCGCCAACAATCCCGACGGGCAGGGCTATGCTGCTTTTGGCCGCGTGGTAAAAGGTATGGATGTAGCGATCAGGGTCTATCACCAGCCGGAGAACGACCAGTCGTTTGATCCGGCGGTTATTATATTCGATATTGTGAAGCTATGAGAGAGAAGACAATAGAAACACAAATCGCGCATATCTCTTCGCTGGTAGGTGACCCGGTAAGGAGCCGCATCCTCTGGCAATTGCTGGACGGCAGGGCTTATACCGCTACCGAGCTGGCCAATGGCGCAGACACTTCGCCGCAAAACATGAGCATGCACCTCGGCAAACTGGTAAGGGCCGATTTACTGGCCGTGGAAAGCCAGGGCAGGCACCGGTATTACCGTTTTGCGCGGCAGGAAGTGGCTTATGCCATCGAGGCGCTGGCAAACCTTGTTCCCGGCCGTCCTACTGCGCCGCAGCCGGAAGCCAACACGGCCATCCGGTACTGCCGCACCTGTTATGATCACCTGGCGGGAAAAATAGGAGTGCTCATTACCGATAGCCTGGTGAAGCAAAAGATAATCCTGTT
>DASYCT010000544.1:0-7987 GCA_036500065.1 Chitinophagaceae bacterium
CGATGTTACCCGAGATGTTTGGCGACAGCTATAATTTTTATACCGGCAACGCCATTTATATTCCCGATGTGCACAACGAGATCCGCCGCATCATCGTTCATACGCATAGCCTGATAGAACCCCTGCTGGCCGCCGAGAAAACCGCCCGCGCCAGCCTCCCGGAAGACAAACTCTATGAAAAAGATGCGTCCGGCAACCTTAGGAAAAACGCCTACGGCCAGACCTACCGCTCCAAGGAATACGCCACCGCTTTTCACCAGGCCTTAAACGGCATGGTGGAACAACAACTCCGCCTGTCCATTGCCGATGTCGCTAATTTCTGGTACACCGCCTGGGTAAATGCCGGCCGGCCCGATCTAAACAGCCTCGACCCCGAAGCCCTGACCAAACGCAACAACAAATACTATAAAAAAGATTATAAGACATGGCAAAAAGGCGGCTTGTTCGGTCTTAAAGTAGACAAAGAATATTAACTAATTACCTATGGCGCCCTGGATCATCTTCGCCCTTCTTTCGGCTTTCTTTGCTGCCCTTACGGCAGTCTTTGCCAAACTGGGATTGAAAGATGTCAATTCAGACCTGGCAACCGCCATCCGCACCGCCATCATTCTTTTCATTACCTGGGGCATCGTATTCTGGAAAGGCGCCAATAGCCAGGTAGGGACCCTTTCCAAAAACAACTGGATCTTTCTTACCCTGTCGGCATTCGCGACCGGTTTTTCCTGGCTGTTCTATTATAAAGCCCTGCAAATCGGCAAGGCATCCGAAGTAAGCGCCATCGACAAGGGAAGCATTGTATTTACCATATTGCTTTCATTTCTTTTTTTAAAAGAACCGCTCACGCTGCGGATATTAGCCGGAGCCGGTTTGATTTTTGCAGGTATGCTGGTTTTAATCTGGAAATAAAACGAATAAATGAATATGCTAACCGTTTCTCATCCCTGGCATGGCATCTCTCCCGGCGAACATGCGCCAAGAATCGTGACCGCCGTCGTGGAAATACCCCAGGGCTCCCGTTGCAAATATGAAATCGACAAGGCTTCCGGCCTGCTGAAACTGGACAGGGTCATCTATTCTTCCTTTCACTACCCGAGCAATTACGGCTTTATCCCTCAAACCTATGGCGATGACAAGGACCCCCTGGACATCCTGATCCTTACCTCGCTGCCCATTCAGCCCCTTTGCCTGATGGATGCCAAAGTCATCGGCGTTATGCAGATGATCGACAACGGCGATTCCGATGATAAGATCATCGCCGTCGCCGCCAACGACCCCAGCGTGAACCATTACAACAACATCGAAGAACTCCCCAAACATTTCTTTGAAGAACTGCGCCATTTCTTTGAAGAATACAAACGGCTCGAGAACAAAACCGTCAAAGTAGAGGAGTTCGGCGATAAATCGACGGCGTTGAAAATTATCGAAGCAGCACTACAACTGTACAAGGACAATTTCAAAAAATAGCTGGTGAACCCCAATCAACCAAAAATGACTGTACAAACCATCCTGCTGCTGGTCCTTATCGGGTTGGCGGCGGGCACCCTTAGTGGTATGGTAGGCGTGGGCGGCGGCATCATCATCGTGCCGGCCCTGGTCTTTCTCATGGGCTTCTCCCAATTGCAGGCCCAGGGCACCTCACTTGGATTACTCCTGTTGCCCGCCGGCATACTGGCCGTGATGAACTACTATAAAAAAGGATATGTCGATATGCGTATCGTGGGCATCATGTTTGTCACCTTCGTGCTTGGCGGCTGGCTCGGCAGTAAGATCAGCCTTTCCCTGCCGCAGGACACCGTAAAAAAGATCTTCGCTATTATTTTGATACTCGTAGCCGGTAAAATGCTTTTTCTCGATAAGTAATTATCGGGTGATTCGCTTGATTATCCGCAGATGATGGGTCCGTGCACCCGTATCGCTTCTTACGATGCCTTCATTATCTATTTTATCTACCTGCACTTTGCCCGTTCCCCCCGCTGCATGCACGATTTCGTGGTCATTCAATAGTATGCCCACATGGACGATCTTTCCCTCGGCATCGTCAAAAAATGCCAGGTCGCCCGGCACCACCTCCTGTAAAAAGCCCACTACTGTTCCCTCCAACGCCTGCTGGTGCGCATCCCGCGGAATAGGAATACCCCTCACCTTATAAATGGTTTGTGCGAAACCGCTGCAGTCCACCCCCATCATCGTACGCCCACCCCAGAGATAGGGCGCATCCAGCCACGCATCCGTAAGTGCCCGTAGATCGGGTGTCTTCGCAGAAAGCGCTTTTTCCAGGTTTTCTTTATACGAATAGGTGAAATTGCCAATACGCCCTTTTGAACTCCCCATGGCACTTCGCGCTTCTGTACTTATATAATTGATAAAAATAGTCTCGCTGGTAACCTTTCCCGAAGGATTGCTGGTTATAGCTTTTATTTCCCTGTCCCCTATGCCAAGCCCCAGTAAGGATGCTCCAAAAGGAACGATCATGCTCTTTTCCCCCACCTTCAGGAGCGTGAACGGCTGCTTTACCAGGGGAGTAAATTTGAAGAGGCTAAATACCTTCGATGTCATTTCCCCACGCGATACCCATTCCAGTTGCCCACGCGCTACCCAGCCTTCATACCCATCATAAAGCCCCTTGATCCTGATCCAGAATTTATCGGTCTCATCCAGCACCTCCACCGTTTCACCAAACAGGAGCTGGTTGATAAGCTCCGTTTTATAAGTCGCTTCCCGGTACACAGGAGCTGCGGGCACTATACAAGCCGCATGTTGCATAACTATTTGTTTTATAGAGGTGTAAAATAAGTATTAAAGTTGTGAAATTTGCGCTTCTTTGCATCTTATAAGAAGAAAAAACCTATAACTTGACAGGGTGAGCGCAGACCATTACAAAGATACCACCGATAACGAGCTGCTCGAACGGTTCTATTCCGATAAAAGCAATCATTGGCTTGGCATCCTCCTCCAACGCTATACCATGCTCCTGTTTGGCGTTTGCATGAAATACCTCAAAAACGAAGAAGACGCGAAAGACAGCGTACAACAGGTATTCCTGAAAATAATCGCCGAACTGCACAAATACAAAGTAGCGTATTTCAAGAGCTGGATCTATATGATCGCCAAGAACCATTGCCTTATGAAACTGCGCGACCGGCAGGGCAAAACACCCGTTGAGCTTAAAGAGCAGGCCCTTGCCTGGGAAGAAGACCCCGGCTCCCACCAGCTCCACGCCGATAAGGACAGGATGCTGGACCTCATGTCCACCGCCCTGGAAGAATTAAGCAAAGAGCAAAAACTCTGCGTAACTTTGTTCTACCTGGACAAAAAGTCCTACCAGGAAATAACCGACCGGACAGGCTATAGCATGGGACAGGTAAAAAGCTATATCCAGAACGGCAAACGAAATTTGAAACTATTGATGGAGCGCAAGCTCGCCGATAAATGAACAACGACTTACTAAACATATTATCCAACAGCAATAAAGACATCGACAACCAGGTCCTGATGGACTACCTGGCGGGCAAACTATCGGTTGAACAAAAGCACGAAGTGGAAAAACTGATGGCCGACAACCATTTTATGAACGATGCCATGGAAGGACTCGAACAGGTGAAAGACCCCATCAACATCGAACTGCTCGTCGAGCAGATCAACAGGGACCTCCGTAAAAAAATCGATAAGAAAATAAAGCTAAAACAAAGAAGAAGACTCAAACAATATTCCTGGATATATTTCGCCGCTTTTCTCCTGCTCCTGCTCGTCATGATAGCCTGGTTCGTCATCTATCGTGTCCAGCACCAGCCGCATCTCATACATCCCTAAATTCTATCCCATTCTATTTTATAAGCATATCCCGCTTCCGGGGTAAAAACAGTGTATTCATAGCATCTTGACGAAGAATCAAATTTGGCAAAAGCAACATGCTCATAGTTTATATGCAAAGGCGCATTCATTCTTCTTTTCAATATCCTGGCATCCGAATGCTTATTCAAATACCTTAATTCTATTCTGAAATTGAGTAACTGGAGAAGTTCTTTAACCGATTGCTCACAGAAGGTTTGTGACCGCCGATCAGAGTCGTCAATATCCATTTTTACGTGTACAACTGTAAATTCATTATAATTCAACGGTTTTTTAAATTTAAAAATGGCCTTATCATATTCTCCCTTTGGCATTTTAATAAATTGCTTATACTCCTGCAATAAAGAGCTGATAGCAGGTTCGCAACTGCCCGACCAGTAAAACTCGTGTACGTATTCATCCATAATTACTGTCTTGCATTGCAGGTATTTATGCAATTCATAAACAATGTGTTTGCCATCATCGGTTGAATATCTTACATAAGTGGCAAATTTATGATAGCCGTGCTCTGTCTTTTGAAGAATAAAGACACTGGTTACGTTGAAAAATCGAAGGAGAATAAGAACAAGAAAAAGAACAAGCGAGGAAAGCGCTATTATAACAGCATTCTTATCGTTAAACAAGAGAACTAAAACACCTATAACAGATGCTATGCTTGCAATTAAATTAAAATAGCCGGAGAAGGAATATCTCACTGCTTTAAAAAAAAGTTTCATGTGATTAGGCTTAGAGGTATAGCCTAAATCTATGAAATTATGTTCGATATATTATGCAGTTCCGCCCATATAGTTTATTTACCAGTGCAAGTTAAGTAGGATTTTTGAGATCCGATCCATCCCCCCCCAAATTTACCATTTGCTAATATCCACCTACTTAAATTCCCGAATGATTAATATGTAAATAATTAATACTCCGTCTTATCATTCTTCTCATTCCACAACTCAAACAACCGCATCCCTTCCGAATGCGCCACGCAGGACATCCCTATCTTCCGGTCTTCTATTGGCACCGTCATCTCATCATAAATCATCGAATCATCAAACCCTGCTCCCGCGGCATCTTCCCGGCTGGCCGCATAGTAAACCTTTGCAGGACGCGCCCAGTAAATAGCCCCCAGGCACATCGGGCAGGGCTCACAGGAAGTATAAATTTCACAGCCTTCCAGTTGAAAATCCTGCAGATTTTTACAGGCATCCCGTATCGCCGTTACCTCCGCATGGGCGGTAGGGTCATTGGTGGAGGTAACACGGTTCCAGCCGCGCCCTACGATAACATCGTCTTTTACCACCACGCAGCCAAACGGCCCCCCGGCATTGCTCATCATACCTTCCCGCCCCAGCCGGATGGCCTCCTTCATAAATTTCAGTTCCCGCTCCATAATTGTTTTTTAAATCGCAACACCCGATACATTCACAAAGCTAAAATTAAAATACTATATGCGGCGACAATCATAACGAACATGCGAAAGCCCCGGTTGCCGCTAATGAAAAATGGCAGGGAAATAAACAAAAAAAACCGGGCGCAGGCTAAGCCTATGCCCGGTTTTTTTTGTTTATTTCCCTGCCGAAAACTATAAAATCGATGGGTCAGTTATGATTACTGGTACTGGATGTATACAGGCCGTGGTTTCAGTTTCATCACTTCCTCCGGCGTCATCATACGGGTACCGGGAGTGCGGAAATCATTTTTGTAAAACAGCTTGAAACCGGTGAACTGTACCGGCTCCCGCCAGACATACGCTTCATACGAACTGATCTTCTTCGCCTTTCCGCCCCAGCCATCCATATCCATCACCATCTGCACTTCAGGCTGCAATTTGATTTGTTTGTAATTGGTCACCATCGCCTGGGTAAACCGGTGTACGACGAATATCTTGGGCGTCAGGTGATTTTCCCTTACAATTTTGGCGAGGTAGTTCGACACAAAGTTGATGTCCGCCGCATCGAAGGTGCCGATGGCTTTGCCCGGCACCTGCCCGCCTTTCATCGAGAATTCAGGGTCGATGCCCAAATGCACATTCGGCATCTTTAAATATTGCTCAAATTGGGGTATCTCGCTTTGTACGGTGCTATGACCTACCTGCACATCAATAAAAACCAGCGCATTGATTTCTTTGGCCATGCTGATCACCGTGTCAAGCTGTTTGAATGGCATCCGCAGGCGATAGGTATTGCCCTTACCCGGGTAGCCCTGCGCGGTGACAGCGATATAATGCAATGCGGGAATCACCTTTGTGGTCGTATCCGCTGCCTGCCATTTGACCAATTCCTCTTTCAGCTTGGCCAGCATCGTCTCACGGGGATATTGACCCAGCACACCCATGCTCTTTGAGTAAAGGTTGCCATAATAGGCTACAATACGGTTAAACGGGAGGATGGCGCCAGCCAGCGGGTAGGGGTCCTTTACCGGCCATTTGCCCGAACTGTCCTTGTTAATCATATCCCGGATCTTCGCCCGGTAAGCCGCCGTATCCAATGGCTGAATGACGGGAATGGTCGCTTCAATGGTAGTGTCTTTTTTTACAGCTTTTCCGGCCGCGTTGTTCTTGGTTTCGGAATACCCGTTTCCGCATCCATAGAGGACCACGATAACGGTAATAACGGCGTAGAGGTTCGATTGTCTTCTGAGGCAGGGAATGTTCTTGTTCATGATGCTTGGAAATTGGATGTATACCGGCTGTTATGGCAGCCCTGGTAAAAACGTCCTTCTGCAGGGTTTATTTTTATTGTATTATTTTTTAACAAACTAAATAGTTATTCACAGTAGTTTGTATTGGTCTGCAAGTTACAATGAATGGGTAACTCCGCCGCTTATCCGCCTCAAACTACTTATTCACCGATCTGCACAACTTACAATGCTTCCCACACTTGTTTTGCAAAGCCTTCGAGGCCCGGATCCCTCGCTCCCATCAACAACAATACGCAGTCATGGGTCAGGTGCGGCCGCACCGCCGCCAGCAGATCATTTCGGTGCTCCACGAAAAAAGCCGGTTTGCCCAGCGCCTTCAAATCCTGTATCAAATCGTTGGAAGAAATCGATTTTGCCACTGTACCCCCGGCATAAAATATCTCGCTCATCCAGATTTCATCTTGCGGTCGCAATACGGCGGCAATCTCCTTTACAAAATCAGCGCGCAAAAAACGGGTAGGAGCATAGCCATGCGGCTGGAACCAGGCTACTACCTTCGGTGCTATCTGCTGGCAGGCCTGTATGGATACCGCGCACTTGACCGGGTTATGGGCATAATCGTCGATCACCCAGACACCCGCTTTGTTGCCGAGCACCTGGTGCCTCCGGTAGATACCCTCATAGCTTTTGAGGGCTTCCGCGCACACTTCCAGCCCTACCCCCGCGAGGTTGGCCACCGCCGAAGCCGCCAGCGCATTTTCCATATTATGCCGGCCCAGGACCTGGAGCCTGAACCCAACCCCATTGATGTTAAATGAAATCGTCAATCCCTCCTGCCGGAATCCCTCCGCGATATATCCCGCCCCCGAACCCGGGTCGACGGAAAAATCATGGCTGATATCCTGCGAAAGCTGCCGGGCCAGCGCATGTGACTGGTTGACCACAAACAACCCCCTGGTGTTCTTTTTAAAGATGCCGAATATGTCCATCAGCGCATCTATTTCCTTGTGGTCTTTATCGATATTGAGCAGGAGCCCTATTTCCGGTTCGTATTGCACGATGGACCCATCGCTTTCATCGGCCTCGATGACCAGCCATTCACCCCGGCCCGTTTTGGCATTACCAATCTTTCCTTCCCTGATAATGCTTACCAGTCCCGCCCCGCTGATGATGCCCGGTTCCAGCCCGGCGTATTGCAGGATGTCAAACAACATGGCGCTGGTAGTGCTCTTGCCCGAAGTACCGCCCACGGCGATCGTTTTCTTGCTCCGCGCTATCCATGCCAGCAGTTCGGAACGTTTTATGATGGGAATGCCCAATTCCTTCGATTTGAGCACTTCTGCCACCGTATCCTCTACCGCCGCCGATACCACCACCAGCTGGGTGGCGGGCGTGATGCCCTCCCCATCCTGAACAAAACACCGGATACCAGTCGCTTCCAGTTTTTCCTTCGTTTCATTGTATTCACCCGGCTTAAAGTAGCGGTCGCTGCCCCCTACTTCCTTTCCGA
>DASYCT010000545.1:0-3673 GCA_036500065.1 Chitinophagaceae bacterium
ATAAAACGATCACATTGATCGTCAGCAACGGGTTTTGCAGCGATACCGCATCCGCCGTCATTGCGCTCAACAACCAGATCACCGCTTCCTTCCAGACCAATCACCAGATCTGTCCCGAGGATGCCGCTTCGTTTGTCAATACCAGTGTGGGTGATATCGTGTCCTGGTCCTGGAATTTTGGCGATGGCGATACCAGTACACAGAAAACGCCGCCGCCGCTGCATTATCCCAAAACCGGGCAGCAGACTACCTACCTCGTAAGCCTGGTGGTGCAAAACAGTGCGGGATGTTACGACACCACAGCCACCACCATCAACGTGCTGAAAACCTGTTATATAGCGGTTCCCGGCGCCTTTACTCCCAATGGCGACGGCAACAATGATTATCTCTACCCGCTAAATGCGTACAAAGCAGACAACCTGGAATTTAAAGTATATAACCGCCTCGGGCAACTGGTTTTCCAGACTACCGACTGGACCATCCGCTGGGACGGCAAAATAAACGGTGTTTCACAGTCCACCGGCACCTATGTATGGACGCTGAAATACACCGAACGCGAAACCGGGAAGAAAGTATTCCAGAAAGGAACTACTATTTTGGTGCGGTAACTGTGAGCCAGGAGAGCTTGTCCCGCCCTGGCGGGAAGCCACCTGTAACAATTAGCTTGCCCGTCATTACAACAGGCCTTACCTTGTCACATAACTATAAAACAAGTATATGCAGCGTTCCGTCCTCCTGTTCGTTTTCCTGCTGTTGAGCGTACTGGCCGGCGATGCACAGACTGCCAACCCTCCTCCCGCCGTGCCGGCTTCTTTTGCCGTCATCGGCTATTTTTCCGGCCGCACGACCATGATAGATAGCTTTGAAGTGGAAAAGCTCACCCATCTTATTTTCAGTTTCTGCCATCTTTACAAGGACAAGCTCGCGGTGATGAATGCCCGCGACAGCGCCACCATCTTCCGCATGGTGGAACTGAAGAAAAGAAACCCCAACCTGAAAATCATTTTATCACTCGGCGGATGGGGCGGCTGCGCCACCTGCTCCACTGTTTTCAGCACCAAAAAAGGACGGCGGAGATTTGCGCGCTCGGTTAAAAAAACAAGCGACTATTTCAATACCGATGGCATCGACCTCGATTGGGAATACCCGGTCATCAGTGGTTTCCCGGGCCATGCCCGCAGCCCGCAGGACAAGACTGATTTTACGGCGCTTATCTACCAGCTTCGCAAAAAATTGGGTGCCACCCGGGAGATCAGTTTTGCCGCCGGTGGTTTTGATACCTTTATCGATTCGTCTATCGAATGGAAAAAAGTGATGCCTGTGGCCAACCGCGTCAACCTCATGAGCTATGATCTCGTGAGCGGCTACAGCGGCAATTCGGGTCATCATACCCCGCTTTATTCCACCGCCCGGCAAAAGCAATCCACCGATAACGGCGTCAACCGCCTGGTAGCCGCCGGTGTGCCGGCCAATAAAATCGTTATCGGCGCGGCTTTCTATGGCCGCCTGTTTGAAGTGACCGATACTATCGGCAACGGGCTTTATGACAAGGGGTCTTTTTACCGCGGGATTTCGTTCAGCCATTTTTCCGATTCCATCAGCACCCGCACGGGCTTTACCCGCTATTGGGATTCGGTCGCGCAGGCGCCCTATGCCTTCAATCCCAAACGAAAGCTATTATTTACCTACGACGATACACTGTCCGTAAAGCTAAAAACGCAATACGCCTGGAAGAAAAAGCTCAACGGCATCATGTTCTGGCAACTGGCGGATGATGCTTTCAGTAATGGGTTGCTGGACGTGATCTATCGAACGCGAATGACACTAATTAGTGTGAATTAGCGCAAATTGACGTTAATTAGCGTTATGCAAACAAAATCTACTAACCCCCGCCTGTTGCTTCGCATCCGCCTCGGTATCCTCTTCTTTATCGTTGCCCTGGTTGTAAGCGGCGTCACCGCTTTCCCGGTTGAAACGGAACTGCATTCGCTCATGGCTTCCCGTGACCAGATGCCGGGCTGGCTTTCCGCCTTTATTACAAAAGCCTATGAAGGTATCAGCATTACCAACCGGCAATACCCGATGCTGGCCTATGGCGATGACTGGTTGGCGTTTGCCCATATCGTGATTGCAATGGCCTTTATCGGTCCGCTCCGCGACCCCGTACGAAATATATGGGTGATTGAATGGGCCATGCTGGCCTGTATAGCGATTATCCCGCTGGCATTGATCGCAGGTCCTATACGCAGTATCCCGTTTTACTGGCAATGCATCGATTGCTCGTTTGGTATTTTTGGCATTATCCCGTTGTGGATAGTGCGCCGCTGGATAAAAAAGCTAAGCAGCGCTAATGCGAGCTAAGTAGTGTGAGCCAGTCTATCATACGGCTGGTATATCCATATTCATTATCAAACCAGGTAATCAGTTTCAATTGCTGGCCCACGATGTTCGTCATGGTTCCGTCTACCACACAGGAATGCACATTACCTTTTATATCCAGCGATACCAGCGGATCTTCCGTGTATTCAAGAATACCCTTGTATTCGAATGAAGCCGAAGTCTTGAATAATTTATTAATCGAAGCCGCGGAAGCAGGTTCCTTTAACTGCACCGTAAAATCCGCCAGTGCGCCATTGGCTACCGGCACCCGGGTGGATACGGCTCCAATCTTGTTGTGCATCAACGGGAACAGGCGCTCGATAGACGATGCCAAATCTATTTCTACCGGGATGATCGATTCTGCCGCGGCACGTCCCCGCCGGTATTGTTTGTGGGGGGCATCCACCAATTCCTGCCGCGAGGTATAAGAATGAAGTATGTTGAGCTGAACGGATTCAACACCGATGGCATTGAGTATATACAATACATGGGTAACGCAATTGGTCATGCAACCGCCGGGGGACACAATATCGGTATCCGCAGTCAGCAGGTGTTGATTAAATCCATAAATCAGCAGTGGAATATCCGTAGCGCCGGTGGTGGAAAGCAATACTTTCCGTGCGCCGGATTGCAGGTGCAGCGATGCCTTGTCGCGGGTGGTAAACATACCCGAACATTCCAGCACCACGTCGACACCCAGTTCCTTCCAGGGAAGCGTTTCGGGGCTGGCTTCCCGGAATGCCAGCACTTTCTTTTCATTGACTACGACAGCATTGTCCGCCGCACAGATGGCGCCGGGAAAAGTACCATAGACCGAATCATATTTCAACAGGTAAGCCAGGTTGCCGATGTCCATCAGATCATTGACCGCCACCAGTTCTATCCCTTCCTGTCCCACCAGTCGCCTGAATAATAACCGGCCGATACGCCCCATTCCATTGATTGCAATACGCATGGTTTTGCTCCTTTTTAAAATGAGGGGCAAAGATAAGCAGTATCACTTCTCAAACCACTTACGGAAATCGGCTGCTTTCTCTTTACTGATGATAACATCCTCCATTTTTACGCATTTCATGCGCACCTGGAGCTTGCCTGTATCGTCACTACGGAAACTTTCAATAAACGCCAGTGGCAGGATATACTGGCGATTGGCCCGGTAAAACTCCGCCGGGTTAAGCAATTCTTCCACTTCGTCCAGCGAACGGTAGTCGGTAATCAGTTTCTTGCCTTCCTGGCTGACGAGGTAAATGATTTCTTCTTTTACAAAACAGGCCACTTCCGCCTGCGGCACCAG
>DASYCT010000546.1:0-4853 GCA_036500065.1 Chitinophagaceae bacterium
GGTTAAACAGGGATTATATGCTTATCAACACGGTATTACAGGCTTCCCGCCAGGGACCATTCACCCGGGGAACCTGTATTATGGCGTGGTTATTGACCTGGAAGGGTGGGAAATTAGCCAGGAATGTGACAAAACGGCAGGTGTGATTAAAATGAGAAAATGGGGTGCTGGTACGGCTCTTGAAAGGCTGTTTTCAAACAAACAGCGAGTTATGATACGAAAATTAAAATCGGGGCAATACCGGATCTACTCCCGCAAAAAAGACCCCGACACGAATAAAAGAAAGAACCTGGGCACTTTTGACTCAAAGGAAGCAGCCAAAAAGCATGAAAAGGCCATACAGTATTTCAAGCACCGTTGAGGGCATACAGGAGGCAGTCACTTGCTGATTTTCCATCATGTGGTTAAGAAATAATTAATGATGATAAAAACAGCAAGCATGGCACAGAAATTTATGCGGGATAACGGGTGTTTACATCCCAGGATCGATTTCCCATTTATTTTAAGTCTAAATAACAAAGCTATGAGCAGGAATACTACCCCAGCAACCACTACTCAGCATCAAAAATACAGTTCAGTTAAAAAAGACGCCATTTGCCTGGCGCTGGTGATTACAGCCGTATTTGTTCTGCATATATTCAGTAAAAACACCGTTGACCAATTGTATAAGGCGAAAGTGAAAGACAATGCGGCCGTCTCCCAGTCGCCGAAAAAAGTTGTCGCCGATTAACCTGTTCCCACTATACAGCATCATTCCCATTCCCCTGCCGTTTACCTTTCTTACTGCGGGGAAAAAGATACTCATTTGGCAGGTTTCGCGCTAAGTCGAATAATTGGCCGGAAACTTGTTCCCTTATTCAACGACATGGTTTGCAAATGAAAGCACGGCTTCGCAGCGCTTTCCTATTTATTCATTCAACTAATCCCCATCGACATCTTGAAAAGCCATGCTATCCAGGAAATATTATCCAATTTCGGTATCTCCTTCCCGGGGGATAACCTGATGAAGAAATATGCGAATGAAAAATCGCCGCTGCGGGGAGAATTGTTCAGTGCGCAGCAAATGGAACAGTATGGTAAAACGCTTGCCGCGCGGCATAAACTGGCCGATGGGCCGCCCCAGGAGCAATTATTAAAGCGTTTGTCCGACAACGAAGAGTTGTTACTCGAAGTGCACAACCTGCTGAGTGAGGCCGTAAAAGCCAATATGCCGGTGCAACCCGCCGGCGAATGGCTGCTCGACAATTTTTACCTGATCGAAGAACAGGTGCGCATGGGCAAAAAGCATTTGCCCAAAGGCTATAGCAGTGGTTTGCCGCGGCTGTCGAACGGTCCTTCGGCGGGGTTACCGCGGGTATATGATATTGCGTTGGAAATTATATTCCACAGCGACGGGCGCGTGGATTTAAAAACGCTGTCGGGTTTCCTGCATGCCTATCAATCCGTTTCCGAATTGCGTTTGGGTGAACTATGGGCCGTTCCCATCATGCTGCGGCTGGCGCTGATAGAAAACCTTCGCCGTATGGCGGCACGGATCGCCATCGGCCGTATCTATAAAAACCTCGCGGATTACTGGGCCGGCGAGATCATGAAAATAGCAGAAAAAGATCCCAAGAGCCTGGTGCTGGTCATCGCCGATATGGCGCGCTCCGATCCGCCGATGGAAAGTTCATTCGTAGCCGAGCTGATGCGGCAGTTGCAGGGCAAGGGACCGGTACTGGCCATGCCGCTGACATGGATTGAACAGCGGTTATCCGAAAACGGGGTAACGGGCAACGAGCTGGTGCAACTGGAAAACCAGAAGCAGGCGGCGGACCAGGTATCGATGAGCAACAGCATCAGCAGTCTTCGTTTCCTGGGCACTAACAACTGGCAGGAATTCGTGGAAGACAATAGCATAGTGGAAAGCACGCTTCGGGAGGACGCCAGCGGCGTATATGCTTTGATGGATTTCCATACCCGGGATCGCTATCGCCACGCGGTGGAGCGGCTCGCCAAGCTGACACGGCTGTCCGAATCGCAGGTAGCGGCGGTGGCGGTGGAGCTGACGCACAACAAAAGCCAGCAAAACGGCGAATTGCGCAGCTCGCATGTAGGCTATTATCTTATTGACAAGGGGCTGCCGGAAACAGAAAAGAAAGCTGAAATCGAATTGTCGTTCAGCATGCACGTAAGACGCGTGCTGAAACGGTTTCGTACCTTTTTATATATCGGCGGCATCGTATTGCTGTCGTTCCTGCTTACCCTGGGCCTGGCCGCCAAAGCTTATGCCAGCGGTATAAGCCGGGAGCTATTGGCTTTCGTGGCCTTTATCTCACTGGTATGTGTAAGCCAGTTATCGGTAACGCTGGTCAACTGGCTGGTGACCCTGTTCATGCGGCCGAAGCTGTTGCCCCGGCTGGATTTCTCCAAAGGCATCCCGGCGGAATACCAGACCATGATCGTGATACCCACCATGCTCCACGAGGAGGGACAGGTGGATCAATTGCTGGAAGCGCTTGAAGTGCGCTTTCTCGCCAACCGGCATAAGAACCTGCAATTCGCTTTACTGACCGATTTTCCCGATGCGGACCAGGAAATCCTGCCGGGCGAGGATGCGATTTTGCAGGAAGCCAAACGAAAAACCGAAGAGCTTAATGTCAAATATGGCAGCGACGACAACGAATTGTTCTTTCTTTTTCACCGGCCGCGAAAGTGGAACGCGCGGGAAAAACGCTGGATGGGATATGAGCGTAAACGGGGCAAGCTGGCGGAACTGAATGCGCTTATAAAAGGAAGGGGCAAAGAATTCTTCCTGTTGATCGTAGGCCAGGAAAGCATTTACAGCAGCGTTCGCTATATCATTACGCTGGACGGCGACACCAGCCTGCCGATGGAATCGGCCTGGCGGCTGGTAGGCACGATGGCCCACCCCCTCAACCACCCGGTTTACAACGAACGCAGGCAACGGGTAGTGGCCGGTCATGCTATTTTACAACCACGGGTAGCAGTGAGCCTTACCGCGGCCAACAGTTCACTGTATGCCAGCGCTTATGGGCAGGGCGAGGGTATCGATCCGTACACGAGGGCCAGTTCCGATGTGTACCAGGACATATTCGACGAAGGTTCTTTTATCGGCAAGGGGATTTATGATATCGACGCGTTTGAAAAAGCCTGTAGCCGGTTCCCGGAAAACAGGATACTGAGCCATGACCTGCTGGAAGGTTGTTATGCACGGTCGGGGTTGGTGAGCGATGTGATCCTCTACGAAGAATATCCCGCCCGTTACGAAGCCGATATGAAGCGACGCCATCGCTGGATACGGGGCGACTGGCAGATTGCCGCCTGGCTTTTTCCTTTTGCGCCCGGCGTCAATGGTTATACGCGCAATACGCTCCCGGTGCTCTCCCGCTGGAAAATACTGGACAACCTGCGCCGGAGCCTCGTGCCTTTATCGCTGACCCTGCTGCTGGTCCTGGGCTGGACGCTGTTGTCGAATTCCTGGTTCTGGACCCTCGCGGTAGTGGCGATACTTTTTCTCCCGTCGCTGATTACGTTTTGCGGTGATTTGCTGCGCAAGCCCGAGGACCTCAGCTTAAAGGACCACCTGCTGCAAAGCCTGCGCAAGGTGGCCATCCATTTTATTCAAAACCTGTTTTCGCTTATCTGCCTGCCGTATGAGGCGGCACGTTATACCGATGCGATCTTCCGCACGCTCTGGCGGCTAATGATCAGCCGGCGGCACCTGCTGGAATGGAATGCGTCCGACCGGCCCGAGAATTCGGTTCATAAAACACTGACCGGCACGGTGTCCGTGATGTGGATAGCGCCTTTTGTGGCCATCGGGACGGCTGTCTATCTTACTTTATATTACCCGCTTACGCTGATCGTGACGGAGCCGGTGATCGTGCTCTGGATTTTCTCGCCGGTGATCGCGTGGATAATGAGCACGCCCTCGTCCTCGCAGATTGTAAAGATCACCGAAACGCAGGCGGTGTACCTGCGCAGGATGGCGCGTAAGACATGGGCATTTTTTGACCAGTTCGTAACGGAAGAAGAAAACTGGCTTCCGCCGGATAACTACCAGGAAAGCCCGGTAGCAAAAATAGCCCACCGGACTTCCCCCACTAATATAGGATTGTCCCTGATCGGCAATCTTTCGGCCTGGGATTTCGGTTATATTACCACCGGGCAATTGTTGCTGCGTACGACGGGCACCATGGATACGCTGCACCGGATGGAACGGTACAAAGGACATTTCTACAACTGGTACGATACGCTGACCCTGCACCCGCTCCCGCCCCGTTATGTATCTACCGTCGATAGCGGCAACCTTGCCGGTCTTCTTTTAACACTGCGCCAGGGCCTGCTGGCAATGGGAGATCAAAAATTATTTGAAGATCGTTTGATAAGCGGGTTGCGGGATACCGCCAATATTGTTGCCGCCCTGCCGGGTGACGCCACTGTTTTCAGCCAGTTGTTCCGCCAGTTTGAAGCGGCCTGTTATACGCCCTATCCTGCGCCCGCCGGCATCAAACAGGCGCTGGAAAACCTGTTGAAAGCATCACAGGCGCTGGTGCCTGAACGTTCGGCACAGTTGCAGGAGAACGACGCGTATTACTGGATGCTGGCCTTTATAAAACAGGCAAAGGCCTTGCTGGAAGAGCTGTTGTATATAGCCCCGTGGCTCTCACTGCCCATGCCGCCCCCGAGGCTGCGGGCCATCACCGATGCACTTGAAATTTATACCTACCGTGAAATGAGCGGGCTGCCTTTCCTGCTACAGGAAGAAACGGCGAAATTCCGTTTGCCCGACAACAGCCCGGAAGAAACACAATGGCTGGAAGCATTCAACCACTCGCTGGCCCAGGCGG
>DASYCT010000547.1:0-5321 GCA_036500065.1 Chitinophagaceae bacterium
AGGCGAGTAACAGGTGACCAGCAGGTCGCCCAGGTAAACGGAAGCGGCATAATTGGCGACCCTTTTATGCGATACCGGGTCCGGGTCTTCGTGGACGCCCACTTCAATATTGCGGATGCCCAGGCGGCGCAGGAAACCCGCCATTTCATCCGCACAGTTGGCAATAAGCACGCTCAGGAAATTATCGCCGTATTCCAGCCCATGCGCAATGCCCGCCCCCACGGCGTAAATGTTTTTCAGGATAGCGGCATATTGCACTCCATAAACATCGTGGTTGACGACCGTATTCATGTAATAAGTATGGAAATGCCCCGCTATGACCGTCGCCTGCGCCTCATCCATACCAGAAAAAGTAAGATAGGAAAGCTTTTCGGCCGCCACCTCTTCGGCATGGCAGGGGCCCATGACGGTGAAATAATCTTCTGCGGGGAAATTGAATTGCTGCTCCAGGTATTCATTCAGCAACAGGTTCTGCTCCGGCAGGATGCCCTTTACGGCCGATACCACCTGTTTATTCGCAAAAGCGTCGGCAGGCAGGGCGCTCAATGAGTCCGTGACATAGGCGGAGGGAACGGCAATGATGATGCAATTGCTTTGCGCCAGCACTTCACTGATGGAAGAACTCAGGCGAAGCAGTGAAGTATCAAAATAAACAGAATTGAGGTATTGGGGATTATGGTGCCTGTCTTGAATATGCTGCACCACCGCCTCGTTGCGCACCCACCAGTTGACGGGGGTTTTATTGTCGGTTAAAATCTTCACCAGGGCTGTGGCCCAGCTTCCCCCGCCTATTACGCCGAATTGAATCATGCTGTTAATTTATGTATTAATTATCGGGTGACGGAGGGTGAGCCGCCCCTAAAGGGCGACCCACCCTCCGTCGTATAAGGTGGGTCGCCCTTTAGGGGCGGCTCACCTTATACACAAAAGCAAAAAGAGCCCGGAAGCAAAATTAACTTCCAAACTCTTTTCCTTTACTAATTTTTATTTGCTGCCGTACCTTCTTTTAATCCTTTTTTGCATCAAACAATTTATCCTTATCCACCACCTGCACCACGTCTCCTGTCTTTAACAGTTTGCTCACCGTTCCGTACGGACCGGTGATAACCATATCGCCCGCTTTGACACCGCTGGTGATTTCAATATTATTGATGTCCTGTATATCGGTTTTCACTACTACTTTCTTTACCTTTTTATCCGCCTGCAATACAAATACTACTTCGTCCAGGTCGTCGGCCGATTTTTGTTGCTGTTTATCGTCGTCGCCGGGCTTGTCGGCACTGGGAGCCATTCCATTGTCATTTTTATCCTTTACTACTTTCTCCGTTCCCTTCTCGCGGGTGGTAACGGCGTTGATGGGCACTGACAGCACATTGTCCTTCCGGCGGGTTTGTATGTCGGCGCTGGCGCTCATACCCGGGCGGAAAGGAAAGTTTTTGGGATGATTGGGCGTCAGCAGGTCCTGGTAGGATTCGGGCAGCAGGCGTATGCGCACTTCGTAGTTGGTGACGTCGGTTGAACTGGTGCTGGATGTCGACGTGGCCGCGCCCGTATTGCTGCTGGCAATCTGGGTGACCAACCCTTTGAATTTACGCTTGTTGTAGGCATCCACTTCTATGATGGCCGAATCACCCAATTGTACTTTTGGAATATCATTCTCGCCGACGTCTACCCGCACTTCAATTTTGCTCATATCGGCCACCCGCATCATTTCCGTTCCGGCCATCATGGAATTGCCCACTACCCTTTCGCCTTTTTTCACGCTGAGCAGGGAGATGACCCCATCCATCGGTGCCAGCACGGCCGTGCGGCTCAAATCTTTATTTGCTTTTGACAGGTTGGCCTCTGCACTTATTTCTCCCGCCTTGTTGCCGAGGATGCCCTGGTGGGCGGCCGCAAAATTGGCTTTGGCGGAGAGATAGGCGCTTTCAGCCTGTTCGAATTCGGAAGCGGAGATTACTTTCTGGTCCAGCAATTGTTTTTGCCGGTTATACGTTTTCTGGGCTGCGTCCAGCGTGGCCTTCAATGCATCCATCTGGGCGGAACTGTTGGCGGTTACTGCCTGTTGCTGGCTTACGGCAGCGGCGGCCTGGTCGCGCTGGGTAGCATATATGTCCGCATATATCTTTGCCAGTACCTGCCCCCGTTTTACACTGTCGCCTTCCGCTACATTCAGTTCTGTTATTTCACCCGAGATATCGGGGCTTACTTTTACTTCAATTTCCGGGTAGACTTTTCCACTGGCTGTGACCGTTTCAATAATGGTTCGCTCTACTACCTTTTCGGCTGTTACCCTGGTGCCTTCGTCTTTGCCAAACGCTCCTGCTTTTTGCAACACGATCAGCAGACCAACGAATGCTAACAAGCCGACCAGTATCCAAATCATTTTTTTGCTCATATAGAAGAATTTCTGTTGTGTTTGTATAGTGGTTTTTAGGGGTTATTGGAGCTTAATGCCCTGGCCTTTGTAAAATTCCAGCACTTTTATCCTGAAAACATAATCTACCTGTGCGGCTATCGTATTTACTTTGGCGGTTGTAAGGTTGTTCTGGTTGGTGAGCAGATCGATGGTAGCCAGCAACCCGACATCGTAACGCTTCTTCGCAAAATCATAGGTTTTCTCGGCGGTGATAAGGCTTCTTTTGCTGGCTTCGAATTTCTGCAGGGAGGCCACGGCGTCTGAATAGGCCTTGTAAATATTTTGTTTCAGCGTCACATTGTCCTGGTCCCGTTGCAGGTCCAGGTTGAGCAGGTTCAGCTTGTTGCGGTTCCAGGTAGTGCGGGCGGTAGCGCCGTTGAACAGGGGTATATTGACCGTCAGGCCTATACGCTGACTAAAATTATCACTGAACTGTGTACCGAAAGGGATATAGGTAACATCGTTGATAGAATGCGGCGTCTGTACGGGATAAGTTGTTCCACCCACTGTCACGATGGCCGGTGTAGGATCGTAGGAGCCATTGTACACCGGGATGCCTATTTTGTTATGCGCCCATTGTGAACCCAGGCCGCCGAACAGCGAAGCAGTAGGATACATCGCCCCCCGGGATGCTTCCACATATTTTTGGGCGGCCTTGATATGAAGTTCGTTTGCCCGCTGCTGGGGCAGGTTGACCAGGGCCAGCTTGTACACCGTTTCCGGCTGCAGGTCGGCAATGTTTTCCACCGGTATCTGTTCTATCGGCGGCAGGATGACCTCAAACGGGGTGGCGGCATCCACGTTCATGACGGCCTGCAACTGTAGTATATTCTGCTGGAGCGTTGCCTGGTTCGTAATCAGGGTAGCGCTGTCGCGGGCCAGTTGCGCCTCTGCTTCGGCTGCGTTCAGTTCCGGCAAAGCGCCCGCATCCACCCTTTTGCGGGTATTGTTCAGGTTCTGGGCCGACTGCATAACGGCCACTTTGGCAATATCGATCTGTTCCTGGGCCACCAGCACCTGCAGGTAGGCAGTAGCCACGTTGAGTGCAATATCGTTTTTCAGCTTATCTACGGTTGCGTTGGCCGCGTCATAATCGTACTGGTTGCCGGCGACGGTATTTTTAAGGTTAAAAAAGTTGAATACCGTCATGTTGGTGGAGAAGCTGGTGGAGACAAACGGCAACTGCTGGTTGGTAAACTGGTTGGTAGTAGGGTTGATGGAATAACCGCCGTTGATACCGGTATTGGCCTGAATATTGGCACTGGGAAGACGGCTCATTTTGGTCTGGTACAGCGTGAGCGCCGCCAGCCTTGCCTGCACGTCCTGCTGTTTTACCGAGATATTATTGGCCAGCGCATACTCCACGCAGCGTTTCAAATCCCATTTTTGGGACTGTTGGGCCATAGCAGGGGCTGTAACCATTAATAAAACAGCTATTCTCAACAGGATGGGGGTGCTTCTCATGCGGCAAAATTAAACGGTGGTATAGGTTGTACAGGGCTTTTTTGATAAACGGTGCAATTCACTTTCATTGGTAAAAATAAGGGATTCGGTTTTCCCGGAAAAGAGTCGTTGTTCATTGGCAGTTGTTCGTTGTCCGCAAACCCGGCCATCGACCAACGAACAACGGCCAACCCTTACATAGCGGCGAACGCCTGCTCCATATCCGCCACCAGGTAATCCGCCTCTTCCAGCCCGAAATAAAAGCGTATCATCCGGTGTTCGCGGTTGGAAGCGTCAAATTGTCCCGGCAATAAGGAAGCGCATTTGGGTATAAGCAGGCTTTCATGGCCGCCCCAGCTTACCGCCATCATGATATGACGCAATGCTTCGCAGAAGGTTACTATTTCCTCCCGGCTATCCGCTCTCATGACCACGGTCAGCAGCCCACAGGCGCCTGTCATTTGTCGCCGCGCCAGTTCGTATTGCGGGAAAGAAGCATCCAACGGGAAGATCACCTGCTCCACCCGGGGGTGCTGCTTCAACCAGGTCAGTATTTTTTGGGTAGTAGCGGTAATCCTGTCCAGCCGGGCAGGCAGGGTACGCAGCCCCCGGATCATCAGCCAGGCACTAAAAGGCGTGGCGCCGATGCCCATGTTCAGGCATTCGCTGTCGAATATCTTTTTCATCATGGCATGGCTGCCGCTTAGCACGCCGCCGACTAAATCACTGTGGCCGCCGATATACTTGGTAGCGGATTGCAGGGCAATGTCGATACCATACTCTATAGGCCGCTGGTAAAGGGGCGTACAATAACTGTTATCCACAATGGTAATGATGCCCTCGCTTTTTGCCAGTTCGGCCACCTGCCGCAGGTCCTGCAATTCGTAGGTCCAGCTGTTGGGCGATTCGAGATAGATAACCGTTGTATTCGGCAGGATGGCCCTTTCAAAATTGGTAATGTCGGTGCCGTCGATGTAGGTGGTGGTCACTCCAAACCTCGGCAACACGTTGTCAAACATCTTCTTCGCCCATGTATAGGGTTTATTGACCGATACGATATGATCGCCGCTTTTTACATTGGCAAACACGGCGGCGAAAATAGCTGAAGCACCGCTGTTCAATACGAGGCTGTCTTCGGCAGCATCCAGCGCCGCCAGTTTCTTCCGCAATATGTCCAGCGTTGGGTTGAGTCCCCGGCTGTAGAGGTAGCCGCTGTATTCATCTTCAAAGGCTTTTCGCAGATCGTCGACTTTTCGAAAGGCGAAATTGCTGGTTTGCATGATAGGAGGAGAGATGGCATTGAAATAATGCTCCCGGTCCTCTCCCAGTTCATTGAGTATATAGGAAATATCGTACTGCATCTGCTATAGTTTTTGTTGGGCTGGTGCACGCCGGCGCAGCAGGAAATAAAGCAATATAAAACCGGTCAGCACGGCTAACCCCGTTAATGATGTTTTTG
>DASYCT010000548.1:0-3885 GCA_036500065.1 Chitinophagaceae bacterium
TGGGCTTACAGCGGCATGGGACCGGCGTATAAAAACGTACGGGCCAGTTGGGGAACCGTTTTCCTGCGCCAGGGCCGGTTATTCGATAAAAACATGGCGCCTTTCAATACCAGTAATTATTTCGAAAGTGGTGATGAATTGCTTTTAACAAGCCTGTCACTGAGGGTGGAACTTTCCGCTGACACCTGCTCTTCTTTATTTTATAACTATTTAGGTAAGACCCCTGTTTCAACTCCTATCTGGGCCATCGATGCCGCCAAAGGAAAAGAAGGTAATAAGGGTATTTTCTTTATTGACAAAAATGGGATACCCGTCAGCAGTGGCACGGCCTCGCTTATTATCACCCGATCGGGCAAGCGGAATATGTCATCGACACCCGTGGGATCGGTGACCAGCCTGCAGAACCCGCTCAAAACGGTGAGCGGGGCCATGCGGTTTGTATTTGATTCCACCACGCAGGTGGTAACGGCCGGTGCGGCGGCGTTTAAAGATTTCTGGCGGGTGGATAGTAGTTTGTATCGGAAGGATACTTCCTATATTTTGTCGAGGCTGGCTGATTCGCTGACAAATATGGATGTTATCCCGGATGATTATGTATTGGGAATAATGTCTAAAAAAGGATCGCATAACCCAAGTTATTCGAATGCCAGCCCTCCGACTTCTATCCTCGCTTACTCACATGATTTTGGTGGTAATGGCACGGGCGATACCTATAAAACCTGGATACATTTTAATATAACTTCTATTATACAACAAAATTCGGTTATTACTAAAGCCCGGCTTTTTTTGTATGACTTTCCAGGTCAATTGGGCCCGCATGGCAATTTCCGTAATTCCAATCAATCATATCTCAGGGAACTGCAAGGTGCCTGGGTAAAAGGTTCTACCATTAATGATTTTAATGCACCGTTTAATGAAACAGGCAATTATAAGACGGATGTTCCTAACCAGTCGCTTATCCCGGCAACAACGCCTGGCACTACGCAATATCGCAATGACACAGTGAATGTTACTACAATAACTCAGGAAATGCTGGATAACTATTACACCAGCAAATATTCTACTGCAATGGTATTTGGTCTTGTAGATCCAACGGGGACTAAAGGTTCTTCTCCTTATAGTGAGCTTAATTATTTTAATGACTATAACGTTCTCACCGGGCTCAACGGACATGTTTTGGGGAATCGACCATTTATAGAAACACATTACTGCCTTCCCTGCGCCGATGGAACCAAACCTGCCTTTTCCAGTACGCCCATTCCCGGCTATTATTGTTCCAGCCAGCCGGTCGACAGCTTTATCTGCAAACCCAATATAGTCGACAGTGCTGTTAATCCTTATCGCTGGGGAATATTGGGCAACTGGCGGATGAACCGGGCGTACACTTATTATGATGCACGGCAACAAAGCGATCCTTCCATAGCCACCAATATCCGTAAAGATGGCCCGATAAAAGCATTCGCTCCTTACTGGAGCTTTGGGAGCGGGCAGCTGACGGCCAGTGCGGATACCAACCGCTGGGTCTGGAACAGCGAAATGACCTTATTTAACCGGAAGGGCTATGAGATAGAAAATCATGACCCGCTTAACAGGTATAATTCCGGCCAATATGGTTACAATCAAACGATGCCGGTAGCAGCCGCTCAAAATGCGCAAAACCGGGAAATGTTTTTCGACGGGATGGAAGATTACAATTATAAGACCGATACCTGTCTTAGCTGCGGAACGCCGAGGTTTATTAATCTCCAGGGCGGCGGCACATTGGTAGATACGGTTAGCCATACGGGCCGCTACAGTCTCCGGCTCGGGGGCAACCAATCGGATACGGCGGTCGTGAAAATTGCTTCGTATGCACAGGACACGGTAAGCCCCACGCTTTCTATCCGGCTCGATTCTTCCTTTAAAGTGACTACTACGGTAACCGGTACTGGTACCGGCCTGCCAGGTACCTATATAAACGAAGCCAACAAAACCACCTGCCTGTTAAGAACAGACCCCACTATCAATTTTAATTGGGGAAATGGTGGTCCCGCGGGTTGCCCGGACGACCTGTTTGCCATCATTTGGGACGGTAAAATACAGCCCCGGTACACGGACCAGTATGTTTTCTATTGTGATCGTGATGATGGCATTCAAATGTGGATCGAAGACACCTTGGTTATGTCGCAGCAGGCGCCCTGGGGTAAGGTAAACAGCGCCAACCGGCCTGTGACCCTGACAGCCGGAAAACTGTATCATATTCATATTGAATACAATGAGGTATACGGCAATGCGTATATAAATATGCAATGGGCGTCGGTCAGCGGCTTACAACCGATGGAGTTATTGCCTACAAGTCAATTGTATGGCCCAACCGTCACAGACGCCAGCGTGGCGTCCACCATTCATAGCGACACCACTTCTTTTTGCTATATCCAGCGGGCGCCGCGACCTACCCGTGTGACACTTGATCGATTCTCGCCCCTGCAGGGTAAACAAATGGTGCTGAGTGCCTGGATAAAAGAGGAACAGGCCTGCATACCCACCTCCTATGCCAATAGCCAGGTGACCGTGAGTTTCGTTGGTTCCTCCTCCACTTTTACATTAAAACCCACCGGCAGGATAATCGAGGGCTGGCAGCGCGTGGAAGATACGCTTACCATACCCGCTACGGCTACTTCCATGAAACTGACAATGAAATCTACGAACAGCAGCGTGCCAGTGTATTTCGACGATGTGCGGATGCATCCTTTCAACACAAATATTAAATCCTTTGTGTATGATCCGGTAAACCTGCGATTGATGGCGGAATTAGACGAAAATAACTATGCCACCTTCTATGAGTACGACGATGATGGTACCCTTGTCCGGTTGAAGAAGGAAACAGAACGGGGAATTAAAACAATCAAAGAAACAAGAAGTGCACTGATAAAGGACTAATCTTCCGACTTCCCGGTAAGCCTGGGCCGGAACCAGCAGAAAGAGAAACCTGAATGATTAAAACAAAAGAATTGATATGAAACAAAACCTGTTTAGAAATATGCTACTGCTCGTGGTGCTGCTGGCGGCAGGCACTCAAAGCCGGGCGGAACGGGGAGATACGCTTATTAACCCCTATTTTGAGTTGATGCACCTGTTTGCCAGCCTGGCAAATGACAGCCTGTACACGGCCACCCTGCAGGGACAGTATGATATTACCGATACATTGGGTAACCACACCAACGACAGCCTGAATATCATCTATACCATACAGGGAGAAAAATTTCAGTCTATCACAGATTCCCTCGAACTGGTTCAGAACGACCTGTATAATGTTACTGTCAATAATATTGACAGCATTATCGTTATTTCCCCTCCCCGGCATATATACCCGATGTTGTTGCAGGGAGATGTATTGGATGCTACTTTTCAGCAGAATTACCTCGATAGTATCCGCGTAGTAGATTCGGGCGTCATCCGTAATATCATCATGAATTTTAAGCTCAGCTCGCCCTGGTATTCTTACTTGTATGCGTACGACTCGGCGATCGATTTTGTGGTCATTAAATATAAGCAGCGCCACAGCATTCCGTTAACCCCCTCGGGGAGTTACACCATTTACGAACCATCGACCGATTATACGGCGCTGCTGCTCGTCATTTCTGTTGCTACACCCGCTGTAAAGCCCACTAACCCGTTTGACACCAGTAAATATTTCACCCGATCGGGCAACACGTTTACACCTATAGCACCTTATGCCAATTACGAAATCATCAACCAGCTATCCAACCAATAAAAACCTCGCGGAATGAAAGCTCCCCATAAATACCTTCGCCTCTTTTTGACCCTCCTGCTGTTCATGGCGGCAGGGTCTACGGCCTTTGCCACCGATGAGCACTACGCCGCGCAGCCGCTGGACGGCAGTAA
>DASYCT010000549.1:0-7542 GCA_036500065.1 Chitinophagaceae bacterium
ACTGCGCAGGGCGGGCTATATGCAGGAGTTTTATACGCTGGAAAAGGGAGTGGATGATTATGTAAGGAATTATCTTTCTCCGGCAAAGTATTATTAACTTTATACAATAAACCTGGTTAAAGCCATCCGCAACAGGGATGGTTTTTTTATAAATAACAGTATCATGAGTAAAAAAATTGCCATTATCGGCGGCGGGAATCTCGGCACCGCCATTGCGGAAGGATTAATCCAGAGCGGGTTCGTAATGCCCAAGCATATTATCATTACCAAGCGCAATGTGTCTACGCTGCACGAGCTGGAACGCCAGGGGGTGCTGGTGAGTGATGACAACAAGGAGGCGGTACGTTTTGCCGAGCTGATCATCCTTGCGGTGAAACCTTTCCAGGTGGATGAGGTACTGGTCCAACTGAAAGAAAGCATCAATGTAAAAAAGCATGTAGTGGTATCGGTTATTACCGGTATTACCACCGACCATATACTCAAGGCGGTGGCGCCTAAAAAGATACCTGTTATCCGCGCCATGCCCAATACGGCCATTGCCATACAGGAGAGCATGACCTGTATCAGCTACCGGGATGTGAAGAAGGAAGACCTCGAATACGTCAATGAACTGTTCAACCAACTCGGTAAGGTCGCGGTTATCGAAGAAAAGCTGATGGAAGCGGCCACGGTGCTCGGCGCCTGCGGAACGGCGTATGCCATGCGTTATATCCGCGCCAATATACAGGGCGGCATCCAGATTGGATTCGATGCTGTTACGGCCAGCCTGATTGCCGCACAAACGGTGAAAGGGGCGGCAGACCTGTTGCTGAAAAAAGGTTCACACCCGGAACACGAAATAGATAAGGTGACGACTCCCAAAGGTTGCACTATTGCCGGGCTGAATGAGATGGAACACCAGGGATTCAGCTCTTCGCTGATTAAAGGGATTGTCACCAGTTACGCCAAGATTGCAAAGGATTAATACACTGATCCCGTTTCCATATCCAGTTGCAGAGGTTTTAATTTGCCTAAACGGCTTTTATCTTTTTTCAGGGCTTCGGCTAAAACAACGGTAAAGAGAGCGGTGGCGGGCGACATACCGCCCGCAGGGATGGCCTGTGAGCGATACCGGGTTTGCATATCCAGCCGCGATGTGCCATACAGGTCAAACGTATAACCCATTTTAAACAGCCGGAAATAATTGGAGCCCATTCGCATAAAGAACTGGTTTCCGTCGCAAAACCCCCAGTCTTTTGTGAGAATCGTTGTATTCCCCTGTTTGTCCTTTATTTTCATTTCATCTACCAGGTCGTCGAAAACAACTTCAAAATCGGTGTATGCGGGCTGGTTGTTTTTAAACTGCTCTGCATTGAGGTACACACCTTTTTGCGGAGTGGCAGTACTGATAACAGGCAGTTGCTTCTCGTCGGCATAGTAGCTGTTCATATCCGACAGATGCGTGTAAGGTCGTTTTGCCACTTTTTCGGGAGCCAGGTCTTTTAATGGGTTGAGCGATTTCAGTAGGGATTCCGCTACCCATTTTATCGAGAAGGAAGTGATTGGCTTATCATAAACAAAAACGCTGTCAAAACGATACAGGGGGTAGTAACAACTGTCTTTTTTCATATACAGCTCTGCCTTAAGGTATAGTTTGCTCCTTGTTACAAAAGGTCTGGGAAGATCCCTGTTGGTGGTATCGGCGCTTACTATCCATAGTTTTTTAAGACAGTACACTATTTCCTGGCCTTCGGGAGCAGGGGTATGGGTTACGGCGCTGTTCAGGAAATGGGTTATCTCAGCGGCAGCATTCTTTTTAAAAGAAAATTTCAGGGTAGCGCCAAAAGAGGCCGAATGGAAGTACCCGAATTTAGTGGTATCCTGGCGTATATCCGATACTTCGATGGTCTCTGCCGGGAAGGGGAACAATACTTTCTCTTTCAAGGTATCCAGCGTAAAATCACCGCTTTTACATTTCCAGGCGGGGCCGTCTTTATCTGTCAGCTTATCCTGGCATATAGCAGTCAATGACAGTATAAGCAGGGGAAACATAAGAAAGGTTCGTGCTTTCATTGATGAGGGTTCTTTGATTAAAGATAAAACTTTTGTAAGCGCCAATTATTTCTACCTTCATTAAATAATTTCTATATGTCTATACGATTACTTGTTATTCTTTGTGTGGCAGGCCTGCTGGTTTCCTGCAAGCTCATGCCGAAAGAAGAGGAGAAAAAAGCGGAGGACAAATACGCCGGCATCCCCGGCCGCAAATGGTGGAAGGAAGCCGTGGTGTATCAAATCTATCCGCGCAGTTTTAAGGACAGTGACGGTGACGGCGTTGGTGATCTGAAGGGCATTCTTTCCAAACTGGATTATATCAAGAGTCTTGGGGTGGACGTGGTATGGCTGAATCCCATCTTTTCCTCTCCCAATAACGATAACGGCTATGACATCAGCGATTACGAGGGTATTATGAAGGAGTTCGGTACGATGGACGACTTCGATGCCCTGCTGAAAGGCATGCATGCGAGGGGTATTAAGCTGGTGCTCGACCTCGTGGCCAATCACAGCAGCGACGAACACAACTGGTTCAAACAATCGCGGGCATCGAGGGACAACGCCTACCGTAATTATTACCATTGGTGGCCGGCCGAAAAAGGAAAGCCTGCCCCGCGCTTCAGTTTTTTTGATGTGGACGGCAGTGCGTGGAGATATGATGCTCCCACGAATGCATATTATCTTCATTATTTTGGTTATAAGCAACCCGATTTGAACTGGGAGAATCCCGCGGTGCGCCACGAGCTATTCAGTATGATGAATTTCTGGTTTAAGAAGGGGGTGGATGGGTTTCGGATGGACGTGATCCCTTTTATTTCAAAGGACACGAGCTTTCCGCCGCTGCCGGCTCAATACCACGGCGATTTTGTTTCCTGGTATGCCAATGGCCCGCACCTGCATGAATACCTGCAGGAAATGAACAAGGAGGTGTTGAGTAAATACAATGTGATGTCGGTGGCGGAGGGTATCGGGGTTACGCCGGTTACGGCGCACGATTTTGTAGATTCGGACCGGAATGAATTGCAGATGCTGTATCATTTCGATGGGATGGGATTGGGCTACCTGCCGGGGCAATTCAAACACATGGACCCGAAGGGTTATAGCCTGGTGGCGTTTAAAGATATTTATACCCGTTGGGACAGCACTTTCGAGCAAAAGGGATGGGGCACTATTTACCTGGGCAATCATGATCAACCGCGTATGCTTACACGCTGGGGCAATGATTCGGCTGCTTTCCGCGTGGCTTCTTCCACCATGCTGACCACCTTCCTGCTTAGCATGCGCGCAACGCCTTACTATTATTCAGGCGATGAACTGGGCATGAGCAATATCCGGTTTGATACAATTACGGATTACCGGGACATCGAAACCCTCAACATGTACCAGAAGACAAAAAAGGAAGGCGGCGACCTGGCTTATTTCATGAACGGGCAAAAGATTTCCGCAAGGGACAACGGTCGTACACCCTTCCAGTGGGACAGTTCATCGAATGCCGGGTTTAGCAGCGGCCACCCCTGGCTGAAGGTGAACCCCAACTATACCACCGTCAATGTTGCGGCAGAGGAAAAGGACCCCGGTTCCATCCTGCATTATTTCAGGAAAATGGTGAGATTCCGTAAAAACAACCCGGTTTTGGTGTATGGGGCCTACCAGCTCCTGGACAGGGATAACCCGGCGGTTTATGCCTATACGCGCACCCTTGGCAGCGAGCAATGGGTTGTGGTGCTGAATTTTACATCCGGGGTGCAATATTATACCCCGGGTTTACCGTTTAAGGGGGGTGACAAACGATTTGTGTTGATGGATAATTACGGAATTCACGGTGACCAATCCGGCGGTTCTATTGTCTTAAAGCCTTATGAAGCAATGATATTCAAGGCAGTAAAGTGAGTATAAAACTTTAATATATTTAGTTAACAAGGCAGAATATTTTGCATGTTAAAATAAATTCATCTAATTTAGCGTTTCGGAAAAATCGCAGAGCCCGGCCCTTTAAAACAAGCCCGTTTATGAAAAGAAATATTAGCTTAATTGTATTGGCGTGTGAGATTGTTATGATCGTCGTTCTTCACACAGTCAAGATATACCAGGCGGATCGTAAGGGAGCGGAGTTAAGTGTTTCAAAGACCGTTCATAGCATTCCTGTAGGAAATCAATATCTCCTGCTGGGCTTAAAATAACATTACACACACTAAAAGGAAAGCAATAGGCATTCGGATTTATCCGGTGCCTATTGTGGTTTTAGGGAGTATCAATTCTTTCACTCGTACGAAGGTGTTATCCCCATATTGTAAAACATAAAGGAATACTTGTCGGTGTATTCTTCGATTAATTTTGACAACGAAGCGCCGGAAGCGCCGTGGCCCTGGTTGGTTTCGATGCGAATGAGGATCGGATTGGGGCCTTGCTGGTCAGCCTGCATGGTGGCGATGAATTTAAAAGAATGGGCCGGTACTACCCGGTCATCGTGATCGGCGGTAAGGGCAAGGGTGGCAGGGTAAGAAGTGCCGGGTTTTATGTTGTGGAGCGGAGAATATTTATAGAGGTAAGAGAAATACTTTGCGCTATCGCTCGAACCGTATTCAACCGCCCAGCCCCAGCCTACTGTGAACTTCTGGAAGCGGAGCATGTCCATCACACCTACTTCGGGGATGGCGACTTTACATAGATCGGGTCGTTGGGTCATGACGGCGCCAATCAGCAGGCCGCCGTTGGAACCACCGTTGATGGCCAGTTTATCTTTGCTGGTGTATTTCTTGTCTACGAGGTATTCTGCAGCCGCTATAAAATCATCAAAGACATTTTGTTTGTTGAGCAGGTTGCCTGCTTTGTGCCATTTCTCGCCGTATTCGCCGCCGCCTCTTAAATTGGCAATGGCCAGGATGCCGTTGTTTTCAAGTAAAATGTAGGCGGAAGTGCTGAACCAGGGAGTGATGCTTGCATTGAACCCTCCGTACGCATATAACAGGGTAGGGTGAGTGCCATCCAGTTGTATGCCTTTTTTGTGGACGATAAACATGGGGATTTTGGTGCTGTCTTTTGACGGGTAAAACACCTGTTCCGTTTCATAGTCGTCGGTATTGATTTTTGAAACGGCTTTTTTAAATATTTCGGATTTACCGGTTTTTATATCGTACATGAACACGGAAGGGGCCACGGTAAAGGAAGAGAAATCATAGAGGGCGATGCTTTCGTCTTTAAAGCCATTGATGGAGGATGCGGTGCCGATGGCCGGAAGCACCAGCGCGTGTTCGGATTTCCCATCCATATCATATTGATAAATCCGGGTAGAAGCGTCTTTGAGGTAGCTGGCAAATAGTTTGCCGCCGGCCGTACCGACCGCTTCCAGCTTCTCTTCTTTTTCAGGGATAATATCTTTCCAGTTTTCTTTTTCGGGATGGGCAGGGTCTACCAGGACGGTCCGGTAATTGCCGGCGCCGTTGTTGGTGTACACCAGTAGTTTATCGCCGTCGTTGTTAACGACGTTGTAGTTGAAATCAAAGCCCTGGAACAACAGCTTAAAATCCTTTTGTCCCTTGCTGAGATCTTTGTACCAGGCTTCTGTACCATCGGTTCCCTGGGCTTTGAAGATAAACAGGTAGCGTTCGTCTTCTGTCACCTGCGCACCGATGTACATCAGCGGGTGTTGTTTGTCTTCGTATACCAGTGCATCGCTTTCCTGTTTGTCGCCGAGTTTATGGTAATACACTTTCTGGTATTCGTTTTTCACAGAAAGCTCGGTTCCTTTGGCGGGTTTGTCGTACCGGCTGTAGTAAAAGCCATTGCCTTTCCAGGAAGCGCCACCAAACTTCAGCCAATCCAGTTCATCGGGCAGGTTTTTGTGCGTGGCGAGGTCCATGATGTACATGGTCTGCCAGTCGCTGCCGCCTTTGTTGGTATGATAAGCCATGTATTTTTTATCGTTGGAAAACCCGTCTATGTCAACGGATATCGACCCATCGGCAGAAAGTGCATTGGGGTCCAGCAGTACTTCGGGCGCTCCATCCATTCCATGCTGGATATAATAAACAGCCTGGTTTTGAAGGCCGTCGTTCTTCGTGAAAAGGATATAATCACCCACTTTGCCTATACCGGAGAACTTCGCATAGTTCAATATCTCTTTATAACGCTTCCTGATTTTATCACGGAAGGGGATTTTGGACAGGTAGTCTTCCGTGAATGCCTGTTCGGTTTTCACCCATGCTTTTGTATCGGCGGCACTATCGTTTTCGAGCCAGCGATAGGGATCGCTTACCTGGGTGCCGAAATAATTATCGACCTGGGTTACTTTTTTAGTGACGGGATATGTCAGCGGCTGCTGTTGGGGAGCCGACGAACAACCGGTCATTAAGACGCCTGCCAGGATAGGGAGCAATAAGTTGGATAGTTGCTTCATGGTGTTGATGGTAATTGGTGAAATGGATGAGTTTGGGTGGGTAGGAGATTTAAATATAATAAATTTTAGGAAGTTGGACTGACCGGTCATCCATTTCCTCTTTTGATATCTACAGGCTTGTGCGCCAATTATTTGTGGTCAAGTTTTCCACAGGCTGGAATTGCATTTGATAATAATAAATTAATAGGCTTATCTTTGCATGACCTCTCAGAACTATTTCTTGTTAGTTCTCTATGGTCACAGACGATTGGGATGGGTTTTTAGCAATTCTTTTAAACAGATTTTTCATTGATGTAGCATTGAGTTGATGTGAGATACACAACGTGGATACCTGTTGTGTGGCTCATCCCGTTTTTATTTTTAGATAATAACCACTTATTGAAAAGATAATTAACCATTTTATGGCCAAGTATATATTTGTTACCGGGGGTGTAACGTCGTCATTAGGAAAAGGAATTATTGCCGCATCGCTGGCAAAGTTGTTGCAGGCAAGGGGGCTGCGGGCTACCATCCAGAAGTTTGACCCTTATATTAATGTGGACCCGGGTACGCTCAATCCCTACGAACACGGCGAATGTTATGTCACGGACGACGGCGCCGAAACGGATCTTGACCTTGGTCACTATGAACGCTTCCTGAACATTCCCACTTCGCAGGCCAATAATGTCACTACAGGACGGATTTATCAAACTGTTATTAATAAAGAACGCGAAGGGGCTTACCTGGGCCGCACGGTGCAGGTGGTGCCGCATATTACGGATGAGATTAAGCGGCGGATGCTGCTGCTCGGGCAGGACAAACGATTCGACATCGTTATTACGGAACTGGGCGGTACGGTGGGCGATATCGAGAGCCTGCCGTTTATAGAAGCTGTGCGCCAGTTGCAATGGGAATTGCCGGAAGAAGATACGGTTGTGATTCACCTCACCCTGATACCTTATTTAAAAGCGGCCAAAGAATTGAAAACAAAGCCAACGCAACACAGCGTACGCATGCTGAGCCAGGAAGGGGTGCACCCGGATGTTATTGTGTGTCGTACCGAAGAACAACTAAGCCCTGAAATACGGCGGAAAATTGCGCTGTTTTGCAATGTAAAACAGGAAGCGGTGATA
>DASYCT010000550.1:0-4510 GCA_036500065.1 Chitinophagaceae bacterium
ATATACCAGATTGGTAAAGCCTCCGCCGGGACAGACGATCGCCGCGGATCCGTTTGCTATTTCTTTGGGCGCCGGAAAAACCGTCAGCGTGGGGTAGTTGATATCCCGCACCCACCAGTCCTTTGCCTGCTCGGGCTGATCTTTCAGGTTCTCAAATCCCGGTGCACCGTTCTTCCATAAAGGAATCACGGCCTGTGCTTTCGAAGCAGATGAAATCGCCAGCCATCCGGCCAATAAAAGCGCGGCCCGCCGCATCCGGTTTTTTTTCATATCGGTTGTTTTTGTTTATTGAAAGGGAGTCTCCTCTCTTTGCTAAATGTACAAAAGTCCGGAGCAAGAAGCGGCGAACCGGATCCCACTATGCCCCCGCTGAATTGTTGTTACCGGGCACCCATTGTATCGAAAGCGGACAGTTTTATATATCACGCGTTATTAATTCACTGATTTTTAATTTGTTACCGGAAGGCATCGGGTTTGTGTTCATTGGGCAGCCCGCAGCTCGCCATAGCGGCCTATCGGAAACAAAAAACCATCCGAATCTCCAAATAATAAATTACGCTCCGACCATGTTTAAAAATTATTTCAAGACCGCGTCCAGAAATCTGATCCGCAATAAGAATTATACCATCATCAACACCGCCGGCCTGGCCATTGGAATTGCCGTCTGTATGGTGATATTTATCATCATACAATATCACAACAGCTTTGATGCTTTTCACAAAAACAAAGACCGTACGTATCGTTTGCTTACGGAATTTCATCACGCAGACAGCAAGGATATTTTCTACGCAAAGGCAGTTCCGTTTGGAATACCGAACGGCGTAAAAGCCCGCTTTCCGCAAATAGAGCAAATGGCTCCGCTGCTTGCGTCGGGCAACGACCAGATCCTCATCGGGCAAGGCAGTAAGACCGAATCCAAAAAATTTAAAGAAGAACGGGGAGTGTTCTTTACGGTGCCTTCCTTCTTCAAAATATTTGATTTCCCGTTACTTGCCGGCACGTATCAGAGCCTTGCAGAGCCCAACCATGTTTTGCTTGCAAAGGAAACGGCTGAGAAATATTTTGGCGACTGGAGAACGGCTATGGGCAAAACAGTAAGAATGAATAACGTTCTTGTTTTAAAAGTTAGCGGCATACTGGCAAGCATTCCCGCCAATACGGATTTTCAGTTTAAAGCCGTGGTTGCCTTCGGAACCGGTTATACAAATGATATAAAGACATCGACGAACAACGACAATGTAAACCAGGACTTCGGTTGTTATATCTTACTGCCGGCGAACGTAAATATAACTTCGTTTGAAAAGCAGTTAAGGGCATATTCCATAAAAGCCAAATCGCCCGACGATAAAGACCAGATCACCCTGCAGCGGGAAGCGGATGCGCATTTTGATATCCACGCCGGCAACTATACCAACGCCGGTATCAGCCGCACCATGATAAATATTCTATGGCTGATCGCCTCGTTCATTTTATTAATCGCCTGTGTAAATTTTATCAATCTCTCCACGGCGCAGGCTGTTAACCGCGCAAAGGAAGTCGGGGTGCGAAAAGTATTGGGCAGCAATGTATGGCAGTTACGGATACAATTTCTTGCCGAGACCTTTTTAAGCGTGCTTGGGTCCATATTGATAGCCTTGTTGCTCGCCTTTCTGGTGCTTCCGGCTACCGGCAAAATGCTTGATCTGCATTTGCAGATTAATACTGCCAATGCCATATCCATTAGCCTGTTCCTTACCGCTGTTTTAATAACCGTGACTATCGTAGCCGGCTTCTATCCTTCCATTGTTCTTTCCCGGTTTAATCCCATCCAGGCGCTAAAAAGCAGGATTGCCGTAAACGGCTCCAAAGGCATTTCCTTGCGCAGAGGGCTGGTGGTGTTTCAATTTGTAATTGCACAGGTATTGATCATCGGCACCCTGGTGATCGCCAAGCAGATGAGCTTTTTTGTAAGCCAGCCGGTCGGATTTGATAAAGAGGCCATCGTGAATATTCCCTTACCGGTAGACAGTCTGAGCAAAGTGAAATATAACTTCATCAAAGAGCAACTGCAAAACATCCACGGAATACAGGAGGTCACGATCAATTCCAATACCCCGATTGAAGACAACAATGACATGTGGACTACCTTTATTTTCAACCATGAAGTGAAACGCACCGATTTCTATGCCATCGTAAAGATGGCGGATAATGATTATGTGCCCACCTATAAACTGCCCCTGATTGCCGGAAGAAATGTAGAAAAGTCCGATACCCTGAGAGACGTTTTGGTGAATGAAATGCTGCTTAAAAATTTAAACATCCCCAACCCCCAGGACGCATTGAATAAGGAAATCGCCTTTAATGATAATATGAAAGGGAGAATTGTCGGCGTACTGAAGAATTTCAATACCCGTTCATTTCGGGACGGTCTGGCGCCACTGGTCATTATCACGCTTAAAGACAATTACCGGGAAGCTTCTGTAAAACTGGCAACCAATGAGGTAGCGCCGGTCATGAAATCCATTGAAAAATTATGGAACAGCACGTACCCGGATTTTGTGTATGAATACAAATTCCTGGACGATAAGATCGCGGGCTTTTACAAACAGGAAAACCAACTGTCGCGCTTATATACATTGTTCGCCTGCATTGCCATATTTCTCAGTTGTCTCGGCCTGTATGGCCTGGCCTCCTTCATGGCCGTACAGCGCATAAAAGAAGTGGGCATACGAAAGGTGTTGGGCGCAACCGCAACCAACATCGTATATATATTCTCAAAAGAATTCGTACTGCTTATTTCCATCGCCTTTGCCATAGCGACGCCGGTAGCCTGGTATTTTATGCATCAATGGTTGCAGCATTTCAGCTTCAGAATTGAATTAAGCTGGTGGCTTTTTGCGGTCACCGCCGTGGTGGTCGTTTTTATTGCCCTGTTTACCGTAAGCTTCCAGGCAATAAAAGCCGCGATCGCCAACCCGGTAAAGAGTTTGAGAACGGAATAAGAACGTAAATTGTTAAATACAGATCATCCATCATAAATCAACTGCTATGTTTAGAAATTATTTGAAAACCGCATGGAGGAATATTGTACGAAACAAATCATATTCTTTAATCAACGTGACCGGGCTGGCCGTGGGCATTGCCGCGGCATTGCTGATTTTTATTGTCGTATCCTACGAATTGAGCTATGACCGGTTTCAAAAGAACTACAACGATATTTATCGGGTTGTTACCAACACCAGTCACCCCGACGGAAATACCCAGCGTAACCCGGGAATACAAGGCGGCGCCGTGGCTCCCCTCAGCGTCCATTTTCCTCAATTTCTAAAAACGGTCCCCATCACAGAGGATAGCTGGCCGCAGTTCACCGTTCTCGGCGACAGGGCAGATAATGATGTGGCTTCCAGCAAAAAGTTTATAGAAGAAAACAGGATAGCCGTTTTTACACAACCCGCTTACTTTGATGTTTTCAATGCGAAATGGCTTGCCGGAGATAAAAACGTTTTGAATGATCCTTCCGGCATCGTCCTGAATAAAACACTGGCCACAAAATATTTTGGCAACTGGACAAATGCACCGGGAAAATTTTTAAAACTGGATAACACTATTTTGCTGAAGGTTGGCGGCGTGGTGGAAGATGCTCCGGAAAACTCCGATTTTCCCATCATTGCCTTTTTGTCTTATGAGGCATTTAAAAAAGCAGGAAGCACGTATGGATACTACCCGGACTGGAACACGTTAAGCAGCAATAACCAGCTCTATGTTTTACTCCCGCCTGCCGCAAATATCGCTGCACTGGATACGCAATTGAATTCTTACCTCCACGCACAACAGGGCAAGGATCTGAGAAAAAACAGCAGGTACGCTTTACAACCCTTGAAAGACATGCATTTTGATCATCGCTATGAAACGTTCGGCGATCACAGCAGCAATAAGAACATATTACTTACGCTGGCTTTAATCGGCGTGCTGATCATTTGCATGGCATCCATCAATTACATTAACCTGGCTACCGCGCAGGCAATACACCGGAGCAAAGAAGTGGGCATACGGAAAGTGCTCGGCAGCAGGCGGAGCAGCTTAATGATGCAGGTCATGAGCGAAACGTTTATCGTGGTGCTTCTCTCCACTGTGATCGCGGTCCTTATGGCAAAACTTTCCCTGCCGTATTTACCCGATGTAGCGACCGTTCCAAAGGATATTGCCCTGCTCAATACAAAAACAATATTTTTCCTAACCGCAGGGATAGTAGTGGTTACCCTGCTTTCCGGCATTTATCCTGCTGTTATACTCTCCCGCTATCAGCCTGTACTGGCTCTTAAAAATAAAATTACTTCCGCAACCATCGGCGGCATATCATTAAGGAGGATTTTAGTGGTCACCCAATTCGCCGTTTCGCAAATGCTGATCATCGGGACCATTGTTGCCGTAAGCCAGATGAACTATGTGCAAAATGCCGACCTTGGTTTTAATAAAGATGCCGTGCTGGTGTTGCCCGCCTACAGCGACAGCGCCAATCTTTCCCGCATGC
>DASYCT010000551.1:0-7213 GCA_036500065.1 Chitinophagaceae bacterium
TTGCTTTATAACCGATTTTGTAAGTGTATATAGTGATGATCACTATCTCAGCCATTTCTCGGGGTCGAAATTGTGGCTGACATCGTTGGAGATAAGAAAGTCCACGCTGCCCTTGCCATCATCTTTCTCTGCCGCATGGCCGATTACTTCCCCTATTTTTACCTGCTGGCCTTTGGACACACTGACGGAAGAGAGATTGCTATAGGTCGTAAAATATTTACCGTGTTTTAATATCACCGCCTGTATGGGGCCGATGGAGATAACTGCGGTCACCTCACCATTGAATACCGCTTTTACCGGCGCTTCCACTGCTGTTTCCAGGGTGATGCCGGGATTGTCATAGCGGATATTCCCAATATATTGCTGAAGCCCGAAGTGCATGGATACGTTGCCGGCCACCGGCCAGGGCAGGCTGCCTTTGCTCTTTTCAAAATTGTCGGATAATTTTTTTGCTTCGGGGTCCGCATCGAGCACACTGACCGTTCTTGAGTTGACGCCTATTTTTGGTTTTATCCCTGCTGTCGCCGGGGCGCCGGAAGTAGTAGTAGGGGTGGTGGCCGGAACATCGGCGTTCTTTTTAGTATTGGCACTTGCTTCCCGCACCGCACGACGGATGGCAGCGGTGATGGCGCTGGCCAGTTTTATATCCTGTTTCTTTTTCTCAGCCATGTCCTTCATCAACTCCTTTTCCCTTGTTTTCAGTTTGCTTACAATGGCGTCTTTTTCCAGTTTTTCTTCTTCCAGCGTCTGGCGTTGTTTGCTTTCCTCTTTCAGGGCGATGGTCTTTCGTTCACGATTGGCATTGAGGGCAGCAATCTTCTGCTGCTGCACGTCTTCTTCGTGTTTTATATTAACGGCTTCTTCTTCGCGGTAGGTGCGGTATGATTTTAAATAGGCCACCCGTTTGAGCGCATCGTTGAAGGTGCCGGCGGAAAATATAAAGTTCAGGAAATCGTAATTGCTGCGGTTTTTATACGAATACACCAGGCTCTGGGCATAATGGACGCGGAGGGTGTCCAGCTCTTTTTTCGACTGGCTGATCTCGCGCCAGCTCTGGTTGATATCACCCTCGATAAGATTTATGTTCTGGTTGATATTGCGGATCTGTCGTTCGCGGAGTTGCAGCTTACGCTGTACGGCGTTCAACTGGGCCAGGGATGCCTTTTTGTTCTTTTTGGTTTCGTCGAGTGAACGTTTTACATCATCCATTTCCCGCTGAATGTCGGCGCGCTCCTTTTCCAGGTCGGCCTTCGTGGGTTGCTGCGCCCACAGCGCCGCACCGGGCAACAAAAGGATGATTATCAGGAGGGTCTTTATCATATACGTATAACGATTAATCCCGCTTATAATTTTTCGGTATTGAAAACTTCAGGTCTAATGTTTCGTTAAAACTGAATTGCTTGAAGTTCATGTCCACGTCCAGCTTGGAGCGTTCGGACACTGAAATCTCCCGCTCGGTAGCGAAGCGTATTCCGCCGACAGCATTGACATAGCCCGAATAGGTAAGATCGCAGGTACGGTTGCGGGTGGGGTCCACATCATCGAGTTTGCTATGTTGCAACAGGTTATCGCCGTCACTGATGGTCATTAAATGCTTAAAGAGGGAGCCTACGCTCATGAGCAACAGCGACTGGCCGTTTTTCCGATAGGAGATTATGTTCTTATCGAAATAAATCGGGTTGCCGATAAGCAATTCCTGCACAGTATAAAAATCGAAGGGCAGTTGTGTGAGTTCACGCAGGTAATTGACAGAGCGTAAATGCACTTTTTTGGCTCTTTTATCCACCAGCTTTACGCTGTCAGGCGTTATGAGCAGGCGGAATACTTCAATATTTATAAGGGTAGCGCTGACAGAAATCCAGATGGCGCTGTCTTTGTACATGCGCAGGATAACGGTCAACTCGGGTTGTTCGCCGTCCTTGTCCTGGTAGTTCACCTTCATCTTGGCCGAGAAGGTTTTAAAATCGATGTGGTTGGCAGTGACCTTGTCTACGATACCCTGGATGTATTTCAACGTATCGGCATGGGTATCGTTCACGGTGATTTCCTTGCTGCTGGTATCCTTTTTTGAGATAGCCGTCTGGATCTTTTCAGTGGATATTTTGCGGGTTGATCGGCAACTGGCGGCCACTACAACCAGCACAAGGAGCGATAACCTTAAGAGATGCTTCATACGTAGTTTATTTTCCGGTGTGTCCAAAACCACCCTGGTTGCGCTGGGTAACGTTGATTTCGGTTACCGATACCCAGCTAACCTGTTCCACTTTGCCGATCACCATTTGGGCGATACGCTCCCCGGGTTTTATCGTTTGCGGTTCGTTTGAAAGATTGACCAGTATTATTTTTATCTCCCCGCGATAATCTGAATCGACGGTGCCCGGTGAATTGAGACAGGTAAGTCCCTGTTTGATGGCAAGGCCGCTGCGGGGTCTCACCTGGGCTTCGTATCCTTCGGGCAGTTCAATAAAAAGTCCGGTAGGGATCAACTGCCGCTCCAGCGAGCCGAGGGTTACGGGTGTTTCGAGATTGGCCATAAGGTCCATCCCTGCCGAGCCTGCGGTGGCGTAGGAAGGAAGGGGATTCGCCGACTGGTTGATAATTTTGACGGTAATTTTCGACATGCCGCAAAAGTAACTTATTCTTTCCTTTTTAAAAGCACGTTGGCATAGGCCATCAGTCCTTCTTCCCTCCCGATGAATCCCATTTTCTCCGCCGTGGTGGCTTTGACCGATACATCGTCTTCAGTAACCTGAAGTATACCGGCAATGATCTTTCGCATTTCGCCCGAATACTTTTTTATCCGCGGCGCTTCGAGACATACACTGCTATCCACATTTACGACCTGGTATCCCTTGTTGCCGATCAGTTCCGCGCAACGCGTCAATAAAATCTTGCTATCGATGTTTTTATAAGCTGCATCAGTATCGGGAAAGTGCATACCGATATCGCCCAATGCCAGCGCTCCCAGGAGGGCATCGCAAATAGCGTGCAGCAGCACATCGGCATCGCTGTGCCCAAGAGAACCTTTGTGATGGGGAATTTTTACACCGCCTACCCATAAATCCCGGCCTTCTACAAGCTGGTGAAAATCGATCCCAAAGCCGATACGGTACATGCCGCTGAGTTTAGATGTTCAGAATAAGGGCAATAATAGCTGATTTAAACGAAAAAGCGCCCCTGTCGGGGCGCTTTTGTATGTAGGTAAGCAATAGGTCTATGGTGTGGTCGTGTTGTTATTATCGGCGGCGGAGCCATCCAGGTCGAACAGCAGGCTAAAGCGCAGGGTGTTCGATAGCGGGTTCTGGTTGATGCCGCTGCCGGAAGGAACGATATACGATACGTTCAGACCGAATACCTGGTATTTGAGGCCGATGCCACCGGTAAAATATTTACGGTTGCCCTTGGTGGGGTCTTCGTAAAAATAACCGAGACGCAGGGAAAACTGGTCCATGTAAGTATATTCAAACCCGGTGGAGATCTGGAATTCACGCAGTGTTTCGCTTACACCGCCCGGGGCGCTGAAGGCACTGAACCAGCCGTTAACGGCGCTCTTGGCGCGGTAATCGGCCTGGCTGGCCGAATCCGCGGAGGCATTGGTGCCTGTGGGCACCGGGGGTGTTGGCACCAGTAATTTATTGATGTCAAGTCCCCAGGTCATTTTATTGCTTTCATCGAATACCCAGGTATAGGCAGTACCGAGACCGAGGTTAGCGGGGATAAAATCTTTTTGCTTGGCGTCGTCGGTGTACCCGATTTTGGAGCCGAGATTGGTAATCGTAGCGCCGAAGTTCCAGCCGCCACCGTCTTTGTTCTGACCGTGGTAGTAGAAGCTCAGGTCACCAGCCACCGCGGTACCTGCTTTGTAGGTAGTACCGTTGGCCACCTGCCCGCTGGCAAGGTTGGAGTAGATATAGCGCAATGCTATGCCCAGTCCCATTTTATCCGATAATTTACGGGTATATCCCCCGTCGATCGAAAACTCGCGCGGGCGGAAAGAACCGAGGTCATTGCCGAGGTTGTCGGTAAACTGGATATTGCCCAGGCTGAAATACCGGAGCGAGCCGGAAATGGCTTCGTTGTCGTTTAATTTATAATATCCCGCCATCGTGGCCAGGTATACGTCGTTCAACTGGAGTTTTCTCAACCAGGGGGTGTAGGTAACACCGATACCGCCGGAACTTTCGTTGAAAGCGGTTTTGGCGAGATTCCAGAAAGAGGAATTGATATCGGGGTTGGTTGCGATACCCGTTTCTCCCATACCTCCTGCCCGTGCGTCGGGGGAGATACGCAAAAAGGGAACCGCTGTGGTAACAACATTAATTTTATCCTGTGCTTGTAGTGAAGCGAAACCGGAAATAAAAAGTATGCTGGCAGTCAATCTTGGAATGATGCGTTTCATCGAAGTCATGGTTTTGTTAGAATTATGCAAATAATTAAGTATAAATCACTACCATACAGTACTTTAGGTTACTTAAAATATGAGTGTTCTGCCGGTTTTCATGGTTGTTTTCCCATCCGCGCCGGTAATAAAAAGCTGGTAAAAATAAACACCGGAAGCAATTTTAGCACCCGCCTCATTGGTTCTATCCCACACAATTTCACTTGAACGGTTCCCCGGTGTATTTATTGTCTGCTTAATGGTTTTTACCAACTGACCCGAAACGGTGAATATACGGATGGTTACCAGCAGGTTCTGGTTGGGCCGGTTATGGTCAAACCGGAAGGTGGTGGACCTGCTGAACGGGCTGGGAAAATTGATCAGTTGGGAGATGGAAAGGTTGGCGCTGTCGAGCACCCGGAAATTGATGGTGGCCTGCCCGGAATTGTTGGCCACGTCCCATGCTTTGACCGTTAAGGTATGGGGGCCATTGGAAAGGGTGGGCATGGGGAATCGCACGGTGCCCTGCCGGTAGCTGCCGAGGTCGCTTTGAAAGAAATCGTTCAGGGTATAGACCTGTGTGGGATCGCCGTCGAGCGTGGCGGTGATGTCATGGCCGATACCGGTGCCCATGATATTGATGCCCGAAGAATCGGCCAGGTGAACGATCAGTAAAGGGGTTTCATTGACTACCATTCCGTTGGTAAATGTTTCGTCATTCAGAAATGGAAGGACTGCGGGGCCGGTCATATCGCTGCTTACAACCTGCGAACCGCCGATTAAAAAGTCGCTAAAACTGCCGTTGCCGTCCAGTTGTCCATTGTCGGTATAGTAACTGATACGGCCATTGCCCAACTGGTAGTTGATGTCTTTCGGAACGATGAATATGATGCTGAAACTATCGTTTACGACCGTTGCTTTTCCATTGAACAATTCATTGTGCTGTACCTGGAAGGGGGCGACATAACTATCAGGGTCATTGCCGCGGGTGTAGACGGTTTGTGGTTTGTCGAACACGGTGGCGTAGAGCGTGCCGGAAAAGCCGGGAAGCGCGTTTCCCTGTGCATCGGTGATCCGGCCTGTGATGGTGCAGGTTTCAAGGCCCTTGAGGGTGTCGGGCTGGCTGCCGACGGGAACTCCGTTTATGGCGGTTGTCTGTACCCGGTATTTCGGGTAGGCGATGGTCAGGGCGGGGTCGCCCAGCAGGGTGAACTTGCGGTTGTTGCTCACGTCGCTTTGTGACAGGTACGTACTATTTTTTGCCTGCTTTACGGCGTCGCCGAGGCTGAGGTAACTGCCATCGGGTTTTGTCTGCAGGGCGGTTTGCAGGTAATTGCTGTTCATGATGCGATTGCTATAGGCAAATACCAGGCGGGTGGTGGTCATAAGGGCGATGCCGCCGGTGACGGGTCGCAGCAGTATGTTTTCTCCCAGGGAAGTGATGGCGGGATTGTCATACACGGCAAAATCGCAGGTAGCGGTAATGAACAGGGGCAGGCGATGGGCATTGGTCCAGGTGTCTACGATGGGCTGTTCGAGTACCACTTCGTCTGCGAGTCGCTGGTAGCTTCCATGACCGGTGTAATTCCAGATCAGCGTGCCGCTTTCGACCTGGTTGTTGATGGCGGTATTCACGTCGGGATAGCGGCTACCCGAGGGCGTACTTTCCTGCGGGTAGGCATCGAGGTAAATTTTATCCTGTACAAAAAGCGGGTTGGTTTGCATAGCGGTGGCGCTGATGGATTCGGCGTCATCGAAATGGAGATTATTGTCCTGGTCGTCGGCGATAAAGGTCTGCTGGTTGCGCCAGGGGCCGAGGCTTTGCGGGGCGGAATAATCGATCAGCTTGTCGACAAATGCCTGGGCCTGGGCGGGTGTTTGCGCGGGTACGCGGCCGATACCGATGTCGAGGGTATTGGTGATCAGCGTGGAGTTGATATCATCCCTGTCATTGAGAAAACCGAAAAAGTCATCGGAAGTATAGGTGTTCAATGGGTCGAGGGAAGCGACGGTTTCATAGCCGGGTACAAAATTGCTGTTGGGTTGCAGGCGTGATTTGTAGTCGTACGAGGCATCGCCAAACAGGAGCAGGTAGCGTGGCCGGAGACTGCTGTCGGCGCCGACTTTATCGTAATACATCTTTACAAAATCGCGCAGGGCGGTAGGGTCGGGCGAGCCGGAAGCAAATTCGTTGAACACCTGGTCGGTGCTGACCACCATTGTTTTTAGCCCGTCCTGCTGCAGATGCCAGGCGGCGAGGCGCTGCGCCTGTGGAAGCAGGGGAGCCCAGGCAATGACCAGTAAATTGACGGGCTGACTGGCATGCAAATCCTGGTTGGGCACGGCGCCTTCGGCCGCCGGCGTTGGAAAGCCGGTGGAGAAGGCCACGTATTCGTGAAGCGAAGACGCATCATTGGCAAAGCTGAGGTCGGGACCGGCCACCGTAGTATTGAGCCGGGTGGGGCTGTAGGGGTTGGTCACATCCCAGGCCTGTGCCGCGGCCCCATTTTTCAGGAGAAAGGCGGCGGTATTGCCGGGCGCAACACTGGCCCAGTCGCGAAACAGCAACTGGTCTGTGGCGGTCAGCGAAAGACTCCTGCGGCAAAAAACCTCGAACCAATCCAGCCATCCCTGGGCATCGATGCCCCCCGGAATAAAGCTATAAGTAATTGATAAGGAGGGGGTAATGGCAAAAGAGGCCGCTTGTTGCGAGGCGATGGCAAACAGGTCGAAATTCGTATTGCCGGTGGGAGCAATATCCTGTTGCAGTATCACCGAGCTGCCGGCCGCTGCCGTGAAATGACTGGTGCCGCCAATGGCCCGCGCCACGCAATT